>MGUL01000016.1:5159-6971 GCA_001800005.1 Elusimicrobia bacterium RBG_16_66_12
TGCGCGCGCTGGCCCAGCTCATCGGCGCCGCGGTGGGCGCCAGCCGCGCGGCCGTTGATTCCGGCTGGATCCCGTACAAGAACCAGGTCGGGCTGACCGGGCGCAGCGTGCGCCCCAAGCTCTATATCGCGGTCGGCATCTCGGGCCAAATCCAGCACCTGGCCGGGATGTCGTCTTCCGGCACGATCGTCGCCATCAACACGGACAAGGACTGCCCGCTGATGCAGATGGCGAACATCGGCGTCGTCGCCGACTTCAACGAGATCCTCCCCCTCATCACCGAGGAGATCAAGGCGCGCCGGGGCACCACCGCCGTCGCCGCGTAAGACGCCCCGCGCGCCTTAGGCGGCGCGGACCAAGGCGCGGCGGGTCTTCCGCGCCTTCGGCCGCTCCATCCACCGGCACACCCCGCCCTCGCAGCGGACCTTCGCGAACGGCGTCCACTTCGCGTTGCGGCTGACGAACAGCCAGGGCAGCATCGCCTTCTCGATCATCGGCTTCCTCCGTTCGCTGAGTGCTGTCATGAAGCTAATACTGTTTAACAGCTAACCTGATATTTGTCAATAGGTATTTTTTGACCTGGACGGAAGCCGTTCGGCGGGGTATCCTGGAGTTATGAAACGCCTATTCCTTCTTGTCGCCGCCGTCGCGCTGGCCGCCTGCGCCGGGCAGAAGCCGAAGCTCTACCCGAACGACCGCTACAAGATGGCGGGGCCGGAGGTCGCGGACGCGGACGTCAAGGAGTGCATGACCGAGGCCAAGCACTTCGTGAAGGCCAACCGCCTCTCGCCCGCGGCCGAGAAGACGACCTGGGGCGCGGCGACGGGTGCTGCGATGGGCCTCGTGTTGGGGCTGATCACCGGCGATCTAGAGAGGACCGTCAGCTCGGGCGCGGCGATGGGAGAGGTCGGGGGCGCGGCCTCCGGGGCGCACGCCGCGACGCGGCCCGACGAACTGGAGCGCGCATTCACCGAGCGCTGTCTGGCGGAGAAAGGCTACTCGGTGCTGGGCTGGCGCTGAGGCGTCAGTCGCGGAAGGGCCAGGTCCGCTCGAGCGGGTCGTGGCCCAGGCTGGTCAGGAAGTCGGAGGTGAACTTCTCCTCGGCCTCGCGCCAGGCCGACTCCGAGGCCTCGAGGCCGATCTCGATGGAGCCGCCGGCGATCATCGCGTGCCCGCCGCCGCGGTTGCCCCCGCCGAGCAGGCGCTTGAGCAGGCGCCCCGCGCCGGCCCCCGGATCGTTGGAGCGCAGAGAGATGTGCAGGCGCCCGTTGTAGCGCGCGGTCACCACCGACCACCGCATCTTCTCGAGGGTCAGCAGGAAGTCCGCGATCTGGGCGACCTTGTCGGGCGTGGAGACCGCGCCCAGATGCACGCCGACGACCCGTCCGGACGCGAAGGCGTCGTGGATGCCGCGTCCCAGGGCGCGGAAGAAGGCCTGCGAGCGCTGGGGGTAGGAGATGCGCCAAAGGGTCTTCATGTTCGCCAGCGGCCAGACGGCCTGGTAGGCGGCCATGTCCCGCGGCGTGGCCTCGCGGCCCAGGTTCTGGGTCTCGGAGCCAATGCCGTAGACGATCGCGGTCGCCAGGCGCCTCGGGATGCGCACGCCCGAGGCGCGCAAGGCCTCCACGAGGATCGTGGTGGTCGCGCCGACGGTCTCGTCGATGAGCAGCAGGTGCGCCTGAGAATCGGGGTGGCGCGGGTGATGGTCCAGGATGATATCCGGGATGCGGCGCGGAGGACAGCGGTTGTTCTTGAAGGGCGGCTGTGTGTCGATGAGGGCCAGGTGCGGCACGCCGGCGAGCTCCCCCTTGC
>MGUL01000016.1:7098-10677 GCA_001800005.1 Elusimicrobia bacterium RBG_16_66_12
GGCCAGCGAGTCGGGGTCCGGATGGTCGTGCGTGAGGATGGTCAGCGGCGACAGGGCCTTCCCCTTCTCGGTGAAGAGCTTGATCAGGCGCCGGGCATGGAAGCCCGCTTTCAACGCGCCCCCCCGATGCCCACGAAGAAGACCCAGAGCAGCAGAGAGACCGCGACGGCGATCAGCTTCTCTCGCCAGTTCTCGGCGAGGAAATCAAGCACGAAGTTCCCCGAGGGCCGGGGGAGATGCTTGGTGAGGAATATCTCGATGCCGTCCTGGAGTTCCTCCAGGTCCTTGACGCCGACGAGGTCTCCGCGCAGGGAGAAGGAGATGTTGCCGGTCTCCTCGCTGACGACCAGGCACATCGCGTCGCAGCGCTCGGAGAGCCCCAGGGCCGCGGCGTGGCGCGTGCCGAGGTTGGTGATCTTTCCGAAGTCCTTGGAGAGCGGCAGCTGGGCGCCGAAACGGGAGACGCGGCCCTCCTCGACGATGAAAGCCCCGTCATGCCCGAGGGAGTGTGAATCGAATATGCTCTTGATCAGGGCCTCGGAGAGATCGCCGTTGAGGTCCCAGCCGCCCGAGATGTGCCGGTCGAGCGGGTCGAGCCCGCGCAGCACGACGAGCGCGCCGATGTGGTCGCGGGCCAGGTCTCCCAGGGAGCTGCAGAGGATCTCGACCTGGCGGTGGGTGGGCGCCGACTTCAGCACGCCGCCGGTCAGGCTCCAGACCGCGATGCGCTCGAAGACCGAGCGGATCTCCTCCTGGAAGATGACGATGACGGCCACGATGAAGACCGCGAAGAAGCCCTGGAAGATGCGCACCGTCATGTACATCCCGGCCAGGAAGGCCACGGTGTAGACGACCGCCAGCAGCAGCAGGCCGAGGGCCACGAAGGCCGCCTTGGTGCGCTTGAACCACAGCAGCAGCCCGTAGACGAGCGAGCCGACCAGCAGCATGTCCAGGATGTCGGGCACGCCGATGGGTTTGAGGTTCATGAACATCTCGGGCCTAGTATAGCGGAAGGACCCCCGTTCGGCCAGTGGCGCGGGATTGATCGACTCAACGCGGCTCGTCGCCCAGGAGCTGGGGCATGGTCCAGATCATGTCCCGGCGGCTGTAGGACGCGATCTCGACGTCGTTGGCGTCCATGTGGATGGCATCGACAGGGCAGGCCTCGACGCAGTAGCCGCAGAAGATGCACATGCCCAGGTCGATCGAGAACGTCTTCGCCCGCTTCTCGACGCGTACGTCCGGAGCGTCCTCGGCCGTGATGCGGATGCACTTGGCCGGGCAGATGGTCTCGCAGAGCAGGCAGGCCGTGCAGCGCGGAGCGCCGTCGTCGCGCTTGAGCAGGCGGTGGCGCGTGCGCGCGCGCTTGCCCAGCACGGCGGGGTCCTCGGGATACTGGATGGTGACCGAGCCGGGTGTCACGCCCTTCATGCCCAGCGCGATCATCGCGTGGCGGGCCATGTTCACGAAGAAGTGGCGGAAGGTGATGTAAAGCCCCTTCCAGACCTCGATGAGGTATATCTGGACGGCCAGCGTGCGCTGGGGGCGCTCGACGACGCGGACGGTCATTGCCACAGGTATACTCCCCAGACGGTGACGATGAAGTTGAGAAGGGAGAGCGGCAGCATGTTCTTCCAGCCCAGGTCGAGGAGCTGGTCGAAGCGGAAGCGCGGCAGGGTCCAGCGGACCTGCATCAGCAGGAAGATGAGCAGACCGACCTTCACGGTGAAGCCCGCGACCATCAAGACGCCGCCGAGCAGGCCCATCGCCTGGAGGTCGAGGAACGGGATGGCCCAGCCGCCGAGGTACAGCGTCGTGACCAGGCAGCAGATCACGATGGATTCGATCAAGTCGGTCATCAGGAACATGCCGAACTTCATGCCGGAGTATTCCACATGGTAGCCGACGATCTCGCTCTCGCCCTCGGGGAGGTCGAAGGGCGTGCGCTTGGTGACGGCCGCGCCCGCCGTCAGGAAGAGCAGGAAGCCCAGCGGCTGGAGGACGATGCCCCAGGCGTGGGTCGCCTGCCACACGACCGCCTGCTGGAGGTCGAGGGTGCCGTAGAGGAAAAGCGCTCCGGCCAAGGAGGAGACGAGGCAGACCTCGGAGGCGATCATCTGAGAGGCTCCGCGCAGCGCCCCGAGCAACCCGTAGTTCGAGCCCGAGGCGTAGCCCGCCATCACGATGCCATGGACGCCCAGGCCGAGCGCGGCCAGGACCAGGGGCAGGCCGACGGAGGACTCGATGGGCTGGAGGCTCCAGGCCCGGCCCAGGACGGTGACCGTGCCGCCGAAGGGCATCGCGGCCAGGCAGAACAGGCCGCAGCCGAGAGAGATCATCGGCGCCAGGGCGTGGAAGGGCTTCAGCACTCCCTTGGCCACGAAATCTTCTTTCGTCATCATCTTGATCGCGTCCGCGATGGGATGGAAGAGGCCCAGGATGGTGATGCCGAAGATGCCGGCGCGGTTGGCGCCGATGCGGTCCTGCATGATCGCGCTCTGTTTGCGCTCCACCCAGCCCAGCAGTCCCGCGATGCTCATCGCGAAGGAGAGCGCGAAGCCGACCTTCACGAGGCTCCAGAGCAGCATCTCGGGGGCGAAGGGCGTCATGCCGCGACCCCCTTCTTGGCGCGGGACGCGCCGACCGCCTTCTGGAGGAGCGAGAATATCTGCCAGTCGGGGCGCGACTGGCCGATCGGATCCAAGGCCTTCTTGTAGGCCAGGACCTTGCCTTCGAAGTTGGTGAAGTGCCCCTCTTCCTCGACGTAAGCGGTCGCGGGCAGGCGGTAATGGACGAGGTCGCCCAGAACGCCCTTGTTCGGGCCTTGGAGGATCACGCACGGGACCTTGGCCAGGAGGACTTTGGCCCGCGCCTCGCCCCAGACCTTGGAGAGGTCTCGCTCGATGACGTAGAGGCAAGACACCATGCCGCCTTCGATGTCCTTGGCGAGCTGATCGAACGAACCGCTCCGCAGGCCAAGAGCTTCGGCGCCTTTCAGATTGGGAACCTTCTCGCGCCTGCGCAGAAGCTCATCCTCGACCCCGATCTGGTCAGGTTCGGCCGAGAAGTAGAAATCATGTGTTTTGAGTGTGTCGACGAACAAGGCTTTGAAAGCGGTCCAGTCCTCGTTCGAGAGCATCCCCGACGCGACGACGGTCACGCCGTCGAGGCGTCCGGCCAATTCCTCGGCCATATCGACCCAATCAAGCTCGACCCTCTCAGGATGGAGCTTCATAACCTTGCCCAGACGGTCTTCATCGATGGATGTGAAACCGTAGCGGCCGTCGTCGCACATCCAATGGCCGTTGACCTCGGACCAGCGGGGCTTCAGGCGCGCCACGCGCTTGCCGTCGTTGTGCCAGGGGCGGCGGGTGTTGGTGTGGACGCTGATGGCGCAGCCGCGCGCGCAGCCGGGGCAGATGGAGTCGGCGTGGTCGAGATACCAGACGCGGACCTTGTAGCGGAAGTCGCGGTCGGTCAGCGCGCCGACGGGGCAGATGTCCACCACGTTGCCGGAGTAGGCGTTGTCGAGGACCTTGCCGGGGGCCAGCGAGAGCTTCTGGTCGTGGCCGCGGGAGA
>MGUL01000016.1:10695-14469 GCA_001800005.1 Elusimicrobia bacterium RBG_16_66_12
TCTTGGTGATATTGTCGACGAAGCGGGTGCAGCGCGTGCACAGGATGCAGCGCTCCTGGTCGAGCATCACGTGGGGCCCGGCCTCGATGCGCTTGCCCTTGTGGTCCTTGTCCTCGCGCACCTGGCTCTGGTACTGCCCGACCTTCATGTAGTAATCCTGCAGGCCGCACTCGCCGGCCTGGTCGCAGACGGGGCAGTCGAGCGGGTGGTTGACCAGATGCAGTTCCAAGACGCCCGCCTGCGCGCGCTTGACCGCGTCGGTGTCGGTGCGCACCTCGAGGCCCTCTTTGACCGGCAGTCGGCAGGAGGGCATCGGCTTCGGAGCGCCCGCCACCTCGACGACGCACATGCGGCAGTTGCCGGGGTTGCCCAGGGCTGGGTGGTAGCAGTAGTGCGCGATTTCCACACCAACGTCCTTCGCGGCGTCGATGACGAGGCGGCCTTCCTCGGCCTCCACCTCGCGCCCGTTCAGCTTGTATTTGACGATCTTACCCATTGGGGACTCGCTTCTTGAAATCGTCCGGGAACTTGGTCATGTAGGCCCGGGGGATGATGCCGACGGTGTCGCCCAAAGCACAGATGACCTTGCCCGTGATGTTCTCCCCCACGCGCGTCAGGTTGGGCAGGTCTTCAACCGTCGCCTTGCCATCCAGCATGCGTTCCAGTATCCGCTCGGACCAAGCGGAGCCCTCGCGGCAGGGCGTGCACTGGCCGCAGGACTCGTGCGTGAGGAAGCGCTCGATGTTGTGCGCGACCTCGACCGCGTCCGCGGTCTCGTCGAGCACGATCATGCCGCCGGCGCCGAGGAAGGTCCCGGCCGCGCGCACGCTGTCGAAGTCCAGCGCGATGTCCAGGTCCTTTTCCAAGAGAGGCGGCATCGAAGTGCCGCCTGGGATCACGCACTTGAGCTTCCGGCCACCCTTGACGCCGCCCGCCTCGGCGAGAACCTCGCGGAGCTTGACGCCCATCGCAAACTCGTAGACGCCGGGCTTCTCGACATGACCGGAGATGGAGAAGACCACGGTGCCGCCGGACTTGGGCACGCCGATCTTCGCGAACCACTCCCCGCCGTTGACGATGATGTGCGGGAGCATGGAAACGGTCTCGACGTTGTTGACGACCGTCGGCCGGCCCATGAGCCCCGACACCGTCGGGAAGGGCGGGGGCTGGCGCGGCCAGGCCTTCTTGCCTTCCATGGTTTCGAGAAGGGCCGTGTCGAGCCCCGAGATGTAGGCCCCGGCGCCCCGCATCAGCTTCATGCTGCAGTGCTTCAGGTAGCCGGCGGCCTCGGCCTCGGCGATGGCCTTCTCGAACACCTCGTATTGGATCTGGTACTCGCCGCGCACGAAGATGAAGGCGTCATGGGCGTCTATGGCGTGGGCGACGATCAGCGCGCCCTCGATGACCTGGTGCGGGGCGCGCGTGACGAGGACGCGGTCCTTGAAGCAGCCGGGCTCGGACTCGTCGCAGTTGACCACCACGTAGCGCGGCCCCGGGGACTTCTCCTCGGGCGGCACGGTCTCCCACTTGCCGCCGGTCGGGAAGCCCGCCCCGCCGAGGCCGCGGAGGTTCGACTTCTTGACCTCCTCGGTCACGTCCTTGCGGGGCATCGACAAGGCTTTTTCGAGCCCTTTGTATCCGCCGAGCTTGCGGTAGGTCTCCAGCTCGTGGAGCTTGGGCTCGGCGAAGTGTTTCGTCAGGATCTTGGTCACGAGAGGCCCTTCCGCGCAGAGTTATTCCCAGAAATATGCCGGCATAATTCGGTGGATAACTTTGCCCGCGTCACTTGAGTTCCTTCGCCAACTTTGAGATATTCTCCGGTGTCGCCGGGCCCTGGAGCCGGTCATTGACGAGAAGCGCCGGGCCCTGCTCGCAGGCGCCCAGGCACTCCATCTCTTCCCAGGAGAAGCGGCCGTCCTTCGTGACTTCCTTCTCGGCCACGCCGAGCGTTGCCTGCAGGCGCTGGGCCATCAGCGGCGAGCCGGCCAGCCAGCAGGAGAGCCCGTGGCACAGGCCGATGCGGTGCTTGCCGGTCGGTTTGGTCGTGAACGACGGGAAGAAGGTGGCCACGCCCCAGACGCGGTTGAAAGGCAGTCCGAAGAGTTCGGCCACGTAGGCCGCGGCCTCGGGCTTGATGTGCCGGTCCCACTCCTGGACCGAACGCAAAGCCTCGATGAGGCCCATCTCCTTGTGGGGATAGAAGGTGGTCCACTTTTTGAGCACGGCTTCCTGCGCGGGAGTGAACGGCGATCCAACCAGGGGAGTGGAGTTCATCGGTCCAGCTCCCCGGCGATCATGTTGACCGAGCCGAAGGTCGGCACGATGTCGGCGATCTGCGCGCCGACGATGATCTTGGAGAGGGCGGCCATCGTGAACAGGCACGGCGGCCGGCAGCGCAGGCGGTAGGGGCCGTCGCTCCCGTCGCTGACCGCGTGGAAGCCCAACTCTCCATTCGCTCCCTCGACGGCGCCATAGGTCTCCCCGGGAGGGATTTTGATTCCCCAAGACCACATGACCAGCTCGAAATGGTTCATCAGCCCTTCGATGTTCGTGTACGTCTGTTCCTTGGTGGGCAGCGAGGACCAGCGGTTCGGCGCGCGAACCCCCGCGGTCATGCCTTCGAGGGTCTGGTCCACCTTTGCCGCGTATTTTTGGATCAGTTCGGTGTCGCCGTGCTTGCCCATGTCCTGCAGTTCGTAGGCGTGCTTCATCTCAGCGGGCTCGAGCGAATGCTTGCCGTCGGGAATCTGAGAGAAGGCCTGCTCGAGGATGCGCAGGCTCTGCTCGATCTCGGCCAACCGACACAGATATCGATCGTAATTATCCCCGGTCGAGCCCACGGGGATGTCGAAGTCGAAGCGGTCGTAGACCAGGTACGGGTGGGCGCGGCGCACGTCGTAGGGCACGCCGGTCGAGCGCAGGAAAGGCCCGGTGATGCCGTAGGCGACCGCGTCCTCCTTGGAGATGACGCCGGTCCCCTCGACGCGGTCCATGAAGATGCGGTTCCTGGTCAGGAGCTTGTCGGCCTCGGAGACCGCCGAGCGCACCTCGGCGAAGGCGGCGCGGCACTTGTCGGCGAAGCCGGCGGGGAGGTCGCCCTTGACGCCCCCGATGCGCGTGAAGGCCGTGGTGACGCGGGCGCCGGTCAGATTGTCCACCTGCTGGTACAGGCATTCGCGGGCCTTGATGAGGTACAGGAAAACGGTCAAAGAGCCCAGCTCCATCGCGGTGGCCGCGACGCAGGTGAGATGGTCGGTCACGCGCGAGAGCTCGGAGGCGATGACGCGGATGTACTGACCGCGCTCGGGGACCGCGATGTCGGCCAGCTTCTCGACGGCGAGCGCGTAGCCTACGTTGTTGATCAGCGGCGAGACGTAGTTGAGGCGGTCCGTCCAGGGCACCACGTTGTTCCAGGTCTCGCTCTCCGCGTGCTTCTCAAAGGCGCGGTGCAGGTAGCCGATCTCGGTCTCGCAGGCGACGATGCGCTCGCCGTCGAGCTCGAGGACCAGGCGCACGACGCCGTGCATGGACGGGTGCGAGGGCCCCATGTTCAGCATGTACGTCCTCCGGTTTCTATCGCTGCCGCCCATTATTGAATGATCCCCGCGACGACGACCCAAGCACCGAATACTGTCGTATTTGTAAACACAATTTTTAGATTTCCTCCAACGTTGGAAGAAAATGAAAATTTATCGTTCATTTTCACTGGTGTCCGGGGAAAATCAGAGCGCGAGGCATAGCTGAGGTCCGGCATTTCGTAACGCAGGGAGTTTT
>MGUL01000017.1:0-300 GCA_001800005.1 Elusimicrobia bacterium RBG_16_66_12
CAAGTGGCCGGAGGCCGCGCGGACGATGTGTGTCTGCGATGACCATCGCCGGCAACTGACGGCATACGCATCGGCCCCCGCGTCGGCGGAGAGGCAGTGGACCGAGGTGGGGCCGGCGCCGTCGCTGTACGCGCGCAACGAGTACGCGAAGGAGATGCTGCTCGACTGCGTGAGGAGCGCAGCGAACGATCTGTCCTTCGAGGATCTGCTGCATCGGCTTACTGACTATCGGGCGGACACGCTCGATCTGCCGGACTATCTGGGCGAACTCGTGCAGCGGTTTCGGCTGGATGAGTCGGA
>MGUL01000017.1:321-8681 GCA_001800005.1 Elusimicrobia bacterium RBG_16_66_12
AGTCGCAGACCGCTGCCGGCGTTGAGGCGGCGGCCTGACGGAGGAGGAGGTGATACAGATGGCGTGTTGTGTGTGCCACAGCCCACTGAGCAGGCCGGAGTCGATCCAGAAGGGGATCGGGCCGATCTGCGAGGCGAAGGAAACGGCGAGGTCGGCCCGTGAGAGCCAGGACAAGCGCGACGATACCGTCACTCGGTTGCCGTTTGATCCCGAGACGATGAACGTGCTGTGCGAGCGAGGACCCGGCGACTTCGACTGCCGGTTCAATATCCCGCAGGCGATCAAGCTGCACTCGCCGACGGGCATGGAGTGGGGATACGGAGGCAGCGGACCCGCTGACTTCGCCCTGAACATCCTGTTCCACTTCACCGGCGACAGGGAGTTCGCCGAGCGATATCACCAGGAGTTCAAGGGGCAGTTCGTGGCGGGGCTACCGGAATCGGGCGGGCGGATACCTGGTGCGACGATCAAGGCGTGGATCGATCTGCGCGGCGGTCGGTTCGCGTAAACTGAGAGCGTCCAGGACCGGCGGTGACCAGCCTGGACGCTCCCGACCATTCCGATGAAGCGAGAGGAGCATATCATGCCTCAGCAGAGTAGTCAAGCCCCTGCCCCGGGCCGAGAACTGGCGAAGCGCCCAGTGACGGCGCTGCAGGTCGGGGGATATGCGCCGGAGGACCTGGCGCGAGACGTAAACGCGCTGGTGGCGATCAGGCAGATCGCTCACGTGACATTCAACCCGGCCGAGCTTCGGCAGGTTCCACCCTGGCTGAAGCCGCGGATCTCGATCGAGATGATCAATCCAGAGCCGAACGCCGGCGACGTGTACCAGCGTGAGGGCGTGAGGTGCCTGCACAAGACGGCGCTGGATCGGCTGGCCGTAGCGCGGGGGATCAACTGGGTGCCGGAACGGTCGGGCCTACGATCGAACCCGCGCGACATAGACAACGTAGTGGTCTGCGCGACGGGGATCGTGCGTGATCTGAGTGGAGAAGAGCGGACGATCTACGGTGAGGCGCAGTGGTCCTACGAGAAGGCGTACGCGAAGTACTTCGCCGAGAAGAGCCACAAGAGCTACCTGAGCAACTGCAGGGACAATCCGCCGCTCACCCGCGAGGAGTACGGCGCGAAGCGCGCCACCGAGGAGAGGGAGTATGCCCTGGAGCGCACGGAGAGCCGGGCCAAGAACCGGGCTATCCGGCAGGCGTGCGTGATTCGCGCGGGGTATCCGGCGAACGAACTGTCGAAGCCCTTCATCATCGCCTCGGTGCAACTCAACCCCGACTATGACGATCCGGCGTTCCAGGCCGCGATGCGCGAGCGGGCGCTGTCGTCGCTCGGAAGCATGTTCGGCGGGGGACCACCCTCGCTACCGCAGGGCCGCGAGGGGATGCTACGCGAACTTCCCCCGCCGATGCAGGCGCCGGCGATCAGCGAGGATGATGAAGAGCGGGAGATCGAAGGCGTGGCGGAGGGTCAAATTCAGCCGGCCGATGTCTTCGCTTCCGAGGCCGCCCCGGAAGACTCCCGTGTGGCGAACCTGATCGGCCTGGGGATGGAGGTAGGCGTTGACGCCGATGGGATCCTCACGGCCATCCGGCGCCTCTGGCCCGACCTGGACGGCGACATGACGCGACTCGATGATGACCAGTACAGGGCGCTGATCGGCCACCTGGAGGCCAGGAGGACGCGATCATGAGGGTGGCCATCACTGGAGACTGGCACATCGGCTCCTACGGATCGCACATCGATCCGCAGACGGGGCGGAACGCGCGGATGGCAGACATCTCTCGCACGTGCTGGGAGATGATGTGCAATGCGCGGATCGCCGGATGCACCGCCCTGCTGCACCTGGGCGACATGTATCGCTCGCCCGTGGGCAGGCCGACGCCGACGGAGGAGATGCTGGCTGTCGAGGCGCTGCGGAACAGCCCTGGCGACAGCATAATCCTCGTTGGCAACCACGACGGGGCGAGGGACCGCAGCGAATCCAACGCGACTGACGTGCTGGCTCTGTTGGGGATGACTCGGGTCTACGACGTCCCCGACATTGACCAGCGCGCCGAGCTGCAGATTGCTTATATCCCATACCCATCGAAGTCGCGCTTCCTCGCGCGGAATCCGGACGTCAAAGCGACGGATGTCAACGCTGAGATGGGTCGAGGACTCGCAGCAATCGCGCAGCACCTGGCGGAGCAGATCGATCCGGGTAGGCCGTCCATACTGATCGGGCACGTCGCCATCGACCGGGCGGAGACGGGCGAAGGGAGCCTGATGTCGGACAAGGACATCTGCCTGCGCCTTGCGGACATCCCGGATGTGTTCACCTGGCGCGTGTTCGGGCACGTGCACAAGCCGCAGCAGCTAGATGAGCGGACCTGGATCGTCGGCAGCCCTGAGCGGATCAGCTTCAATGAGGAGGGCGACAAGAAGCGCTGGCTGCTACTCGACACGGACACGGGCGTCATGGAGAGCGTGCCGACGGCGGCCAGAGCATACTACACCCTGCGCGTGTCGATCAAGAACGGGGCACCCTACTGGGAGCTGGACCTGAAGGCGGCACGGGATGCCGTCTGCCGGGCGGTCATCGAGCGGCCGGAGAACGTGACGGTTGACGAGTCGGCGATCCGGCGAGAACTGGAAGCGGCTGGCTGCCACTCTATCGCGGCGATCACCCACGAGGTGCAGCGCGCGGCCAGGTCGCGCTCAGAGGCCATCAGTGCGGCCAACACTGAGGCCGACGTGCTGGCGGCCTACGTGAGCACCAGACCCGACCTGATGGCCGTCCTGGACGAGATGCAGGCGGAGCAGGAGAGGATTCTGCAGGAGGTGATCCGATGAAGCCGATCGCGCTGCATCTGACGAACTTCCGCAACTACCGCGGTACGCACGAGCTTCTGCTGGCGGACATCGGCTGCGCGGCGATCGTCGGCCCGAACGGGGCGGGGAAGTCCGGGCTGCTCGATGCGATGGCCTACGCGCTCTTCGGCACAGATCGCGGTAACGCAGACAACGTCGTGACACTGGGAGAGACGAGCTGCTCCGTGCAGTTCGCGTTCCAGATCGGCAGCGAGAGCTACGCCGTGCGCCGGATCCGGATAACCTCGGGCGCCGGCAGCAGCGAGCTTATCCTGCTCCGCGACGAGGCCGACGGGCTGCAGGCGCAGCCACTCACCGGGAATACCATCTCGGACACGCAGGCGAAGATCCAGCGGATCACCGGGATGGATCTGGACCTCTGGCGCCGGACGGCATACATCGGCCAGGGCGCGTCGGGACTGTTCAGCCAGGCGACGCCGGCGGAGCGCAAGAGCATCCTCGGCCAAATCCTCGGGCTCGATCGATACGAGGGGATGCTTGAGACGACCAAGGCCAGGAAGCGGGTCGTGGATGCCGATCTGGACGCCGCGGCCCGGAGGACCACTGACATCGAGGCGGCCCTGTCGATGCGGGAGACGTTTCAGGGCGATCTCGCGACTGCCGAGGCGATGAAGGCGACGGCGGACCAGTTGCTACGGATCGAAGGCGAGAAGGTCCACGAGCTGCAGCGGCTGGTGGCCGAGGTCTCCGGGCAAGCGGCGGAGTACCAACGTCTCTGCGCCGAGGCCACGAAGCTGCTGCAGGGGAAGACGGGGATGGACGTGGAGGCGCAGGAGATCGCCGAGAGGATAGCGGGATGCGAACAGCTTTTGGCCCGCGGCGATGAGATCAGGGATGGCCTCACGCGGCTGGAAGCGGCGAAGTCCGAACTCGCCGAGCTGTCCGAAGCGAAGGTGGCGGTTGCAGAGGCGACGCGGCGGGTCGAGAACATCGAGCGGGGGATCGAACTCGATCTGGCGCAGTGGCGGGCTGACCTTGCCTCGTCACGGCAGACTCTCGACGGGAAGATCGCGCGGAATACGGCGGCCATAGAGGAACACCTGGCGGTGTATCGGGCTGTCGAGCAGCAGGCAGCCCTAACTGACGACGTGCCGTGCGCTGGAACCGACCTGCAACCGCAGTGCCGGCTGCTGCAAGGCGCAATGGAGGCCAAAGGGCAGTTATCCCAGCGCCAGGAGAGGATCGACGCCGCACGCGCCGAGATGATCCTGCTGAAGGACCCGCATCACCCGGACCAGATCGCGATAGCGGAGCTGGCGGCCAAACTCGAAGACCACCATCCACGGCAGGCCGAACTGGACGATGCCAACTCAGCACTGTCCGACGCTCAGACGTGCCACGATCCGGAGCGCGCTGCGGAGCTTGCCCGGATGGTCAGCGAACTCTGCGCCGCGCACTACCCAGAGGCGGCACAGGACCTCGCGGCGGCGGACGCCGTGATGAAGGAACTGACGGCCCGGCGAACGGATGTCGAGCGCCGTCAGACCGAGACCCAGGAGCAGTACGACGAGGTACGGCGTCAGGCCACACCCTTGCGGGAGGCTGTGAATCTATTGCAGGCCGACGTGCTGGAGCTGGAGGATCGGCGGACGCAGCTGGATGAGGCCCAGCAGGAGGCATCGAACGCCGCGGCGATGGTGGGACAGGCACAGGCCAGGCTTGCGGGGCTGGATGACCTGGAAGCCGACAAGGATGTGATCCAGGCCGAGAGCGCGCCTCGGGTCCGGCGCCAGCACGTGCTCGCTGAGCTCGTGACGGCGTACGGCCGCAACGGCATACCGGCGCTCCTGATCGAGAACGCCATCCCGGAGATCGAGGAGGAGGCGAATCGGATACTGCAGACGCTGACGGCTGGCAGGATGTCGGTCCAGCTCCTGACTCAGGTCCAGACGAAGACGGCGGGGATCGGCGAGACGCTGGACGTGGTAGTCTCCGACGGCGAGGGGAGCCGAGACTACTCCACCTGGTCGGGCGGTGAGCGGGTGCGGGTTGACATCGCGCTACGGGTCGCCCTCTGCCGGATCCTGGCCAGGCGAGCCGGCGCCGCGGTGCGTATGCTGGCGATCGATGAGGCGTGCGCTCCGCTAGACGTGGACGGCCGCGAGGCGTTTATCGAGGCCGTCCAGGGCCTGCAGCAGTACTTTGACTGCATCCTGGTGGTCAGCCATGTGCCGGACCTGGCCGGGGCCTTCCCGCAGCAGATCAACATCCTGCGGAACGGCACCGGCGGGCCCTTGGTGCACGTGGTAGCGTAGGGAGGAATCTGTGAACACTCTTCTCGGCGAGTTCGTGAACGCAGTGGCGGCGATGCGATCGCTGCAGCGGATGTACTTCAAGGCGCGCACGCGGGAGGCCCTGATCCAATCGATCGAGGCTGAACGCGAGGTTGACAGGCTGGTCGTGGAGATCAGGGAACAGCGGGATGGCGTCCTGGCGCCGGGAAATCATGAAAGGGAATAGGTGACTCATGGCAGTGCAAAGAGAGATGACGGAGCTGCAGGACGACCAGAGCGACCTGAGCGATCTGGATCTCGTCGAGACCGTGATCGGCGCCAAGGCCGTCGAGGAGATCGCGCGCGGCGACCGCCAGCGGGCACTGGCCGAACTAGGGCGCCGGCTGGAGGCCAAAGGGCTGATGTTCCAGATGATCGGCGACCACCGCGTCCAGGTGGCGCCGAAATGCGACACGCTGTTCGACCAGGACACACTCCACGGACTGATGGAGGTGGTGAGCGACCATCAAATGTGGGCGGCCGTTTGCGCCCTTCCGAGCACGGCGCAGTTCAAGGCCCTGGCCGAGCACGTGCCGGGCGTAGACCGGATCGTGGCGGCGGCCCGGCAGCGCGTGGAGACCGGTGAGCTGAAGGTGCTCATCAAGACGCCGAAGCGCCATCGTCGGGATCAAGCGTCGCGGTTCGCGGTGGAGGTGCAGGATCACATCGGCGGGGTCCTGTCGGAGACCGCACGGCAGATCAAGGAAGGCGCTCTGGACGGTGAGGAGGTGAAGTGCACCACGGAGGTCCGCGCATGATGATAGATAGCACGTCGCTCTTGGTGAACATCAGCGTGCGGGGGCCGAACCCGGATCGCTGCCGCGAACTCGCGAAGACGATCGCGGATTATCTGATCTTCGGTGATGTGATCGAGGTCCTTGCGACCGCAGGCGATTACCGGTGGCAGGACCTGGTCGATAAGGACAGACCAGCGGCTTCGCCGCCGCCTGAGCCTTCCGCCGAACTTGCCCCGCGTCCGCCGACGGACCAGAGGACTAAGCCGGTAGGACCTCCGCGGAACTGCATCATCTGTGGCCAGTCATTCGAGCCGATCCGTACCAGCCAGGAATACTGCTCCAGACGATGTGGTGGAATCGGGACGGCACGGCGTCACCAAAGGGTCGCGGCTGACTCTACCAGCAACGACGGAGAGCGACACACGTCGCCGATCCAGGCCGGTGCGTCAGGTGCGGCGCGGCAGTGAGCGGGCCGATCTATCCCGGCGTGGCTCGTGTGTGCAAGGGATGTGATGGGCTAACACCGCAGATCGGCCTGCCGATGCTTCGGCTGCCGTGGTTCGACTGATGCTATGCCGAGACCGATCCTGGGCGTAATCAAGCACCTCCGCGAGGAGGAGCGAGACGGCAAGGGCCTGTGCTGGGTGTTCGACTTCGAGCTCGAGCAGTACAGGCCCGCAACGCATCGCGAGCATTGGGAGCAGCTCGTCGAAGAGATCAAGGCAGCGGTCCCGTGGTGGGACAGGACCTGGGATCAGAGCGCGCGCAGGTGGGCGGTGAAGGTGGACGCGGATTACGAGATCGCCCTGGCCCGGATCTTCACGAACTTCCGGGAAGCCGTGGCCAGGTTGCATGAACAGGGAGCGTTGTTTTGATGGAGGGCTCATGATGATCTGTGAGGACTGCGCTGCTGCGATCCGAGGCGACAGGCCGATCCCCGATCCGACCAGGCAGATAACCTGGGGGTTCGAGGTGGGGTGCGAGGTCTGCGGCCGAACGGATGTAAGCGTTACACGCCGGGACCATCTAGGCGTTACATTCTATGAAATCTGTCGGGCGGTTCTGGCCCGAGCCGCGCGGTACATCGATTACCAGGGCAGGGAGTTGTTCATCTGCAGCGGGATCTCGTGCATGCGAGCATGGACGACGTACTACCGCAAGCCGTCCGGCAGTCTGAAACGCGTCACCTCGCCGTGTCTGCCGATCCGCGAGAATCCAAAGCAGGCGCAGGACGACCTCGACCTATGGGCACAACGCGGCGGCTTGCAGAGGAAACCGTCGGATGCAGATACCCAATAGGCTGAAGTTGGGCCCACATGACATCGAGCTGAGGATCGAGGACAATCTGTTCTACGATCACGGGCAGATGGCTCAGGCCCACACGGCTCTGAACGTCATCACGATCGAGCGCCGATCCGCCGAGTCGGTGATGTGGGATGGTGTATTTCACGAGGTGCTTGAGATCATCAAGCGGCTTTACGACCTGAAACTGGATCACTCCGAGCTGACTGTGATCGCCTGCCAGATGCATCAATTCTGGGCCCAGAATCTGGCCGGGGAAGCTGAGGTGGATCGACCATGATCCTGGCACTTGATCCCGGCGAGACGACCGGGTACGCGTACCTCGACCTCGTGGACGGCCGGCCCACCGTGGGCGAGTACGGCACTATCCCGCAGGCCGGCGGCGACCTGGCCGCGTACCTGCTCGCGGTGCGGCAGTTCCTGACCAACCACGTGTTCTACTCGCGGGGAGTCCTCGTGAAGGAGACGGTCTTCGAGGACTGGGTCCCGATGATGCACCTGCCCACTCGCAAGGAGGCTGCCGAGGTTCGCGGCGTAATCCGCTGCCACTGCGAGTACATCAGGGTCCATACACACAAGCCCTGGGCTTCATACCAGCCGCGGCAGGTACGGGCGGCTCTGGGACTCCCACAGGGCGCAAAGAAGCCCACTGTGCGCAAGGTCGTGGAAGCCGCTGTCGGGCACCCGCTCCCACAGAAGCAGGTGGACGCGACGGACGCGATCGCGGTCGGGCTCTGCCACCTCGTCCGTTCGGGCCTCTGGACGCCGGGCATCGTCCAGGTCTCGCCGGGCCGGGCGAAGACGACGCGCAAGGCCGTTGCTGACGAAGAGATCGACCTGGCGGCGCCGGGCGGCCGCAAGCGCCTGGATGATCTGATCCGCCGCGGACAGGTGACGTTCGGGAGGAGATAGGGAGGTACGGATGCCGGGCAAGGACGCTGACGGGGACAAGGGACCGCAGCTCGAAAACGGGTTCACCAGGATCGCGAACGAGATACTGGAGGCGCTCGCCGGGACGGAGATGACCGCGATGGAGCTGCGTCTCGTGCTGGCCGTGCTGCGCCACACCTACGGCTTCAATCGCTCACTGGCGGCGATCGCGCTGCGCCGTCTCAGTCTGGACCTCGGGGTAGCCGACCACTCCTACCTCTGCCAGCTCATTCGCGGA
>MGUL01000018.1:0-1852 GCA_001800005.1 Elusimicrobia bacterium RBG_16_66_12
GATCGGGCCGGCGACGCGCCCGGTCGCGACTTGGGCTGAGAGGGGCGAAGCCAGGAGGATCAGCGCCGCGAGGGCGCGCCATCGCCGGGTCATCTTGGAGGGAGTGTAGCCGGAGTCGTGAGGGCGGGACCTGGGCCTTTGGGCCTGGACGGGCGCGATCAATGGGCCTATGGAGAGGATGCCTCCGCGATTGCTATACTCAGGCCGTCTCCATGGCATTCACCCGCCTCGGGCTTCGCCCCGAGCTCCTCAACGCTCTCAAGGCTCTCGGCTACGCGGCGCCCACGCCGGTCCAGGAGCGGTCCCTGCCCGAGTCCATGACCGGCAAGGACGTCATCGGCTCCGCGATGACGGGCAGCGGCAAGACGGTCGCCTTCGTCATGCCTCTCCTTCAGAAGCTCCTCGACGACCGGGACAGGGACCCGCACAAAGGAGGCCTGCGCGTGCGCGCCCTCGTCCTCGTGCCGACGCGGGAGCTCGCCACCCAGGTCGAGAAGGCCGTCGGAGAGCTGGCCAAGTTCTCCCCCGTCAAATGCGCCCTCGTGATCGGCGGCGCCAGCTTTCACAGCCAGACCCAGGAGCTCAAGCGCGGCGCCGAGGTCGTGGTCGCCACCCCCGGGCGCCTGCTCGACCACATCCGCTCCGGCACCTTCCACTTGAGCGACGTGAAGGTGGCCGTGCTCGACGAGGCGGACCGCATGCTCGACATGGGCTTCATGCCCGACGTGCGCCGCATCATGAAGCTGCTGCCCAAGGACCGTCAGACCTTGATGTTCTCGGCCACCATCCCGCCCGAGGTGGAACGCGTCGTCAACGAATTCATGCGTTCGCCGGTCCGCATCGAGGTGGACCGCCCTCGCTCCGCGGCGACCTCGGTCAAGCAGTGGATTTATCCCGTCACCGAGGGCCAGAAGGGCGCGCTGCTCCTCGCCCTTCTGGAAGTCGACGGCGTGGATTCCGTCATCATCTTCACGCGGACCAAGGCGCGCGCCGACCGCGTCACCGACCAGCTCAAGCGAAAGAACGTCAAATGCGCGGTGCTGCACTCGGACCTCTCCCAGGCGGAGCGCGACCGCTCGATGTCGGACTTCCGCGAGGGGCGGCAGACGATCCTGGTCGCCACCGACATCGCCGCGCGCGGCCTCGACGTGCCCGAGGTTTCGCATGTGATCAACTACGACGTGCCCGAACACGCCGACGACTACGTCCACCGCATCGGCCGCACGGGGCGCGCCTTCGCCGAGGGAGACGCGATCACGCTGGTCTCTTTCGAAGAGGAGCGCCTGCTGCCCTCGATCGAGGCCTTCATCGGCCAGAAGATCCCGCGCACGGCCCTGCAGGGTTTTCCGTACGCGGTGCCGCCGCGACTGCACAGCTATCAGCCCCGGCCGTCCTCCAGCTTCCGCATCCGCCGCGTGATCCCCCGCGGCGGCGGCAGCCGCTTCCGCCGTTAAGGCGTTTTAAGCTCGCGGCGGTCCACCCAGCGCCATTTCCCCGGCGCCAGCCCTTCCAAGGTCAGAGTCCCGATGCCCGCGCGCACCAGACGCAGCGTGGGGTGGCCGATCTCGGCCGTCATGCGCCGGACCTGGCGGTTGCGGCCTTCCTTCAGCGTCAGCTCGATCCAGGCGGTGGGCACGTTCAGGCGAAAACGGATGGGCGGGTCGCGAGGGGGAAGATCCGGCTCGGCCTCCAGTAGGCGGACATTGCACGGCAGGGTCTTGCCGTCGGCGAGGACGAGGCCTTTGGCCAGGCGTGACAGGTCCGCCTCGTCCGGGACGCGTTCCACCTGCGCCCAGTAGGTGCGCGGGTGGCCGAAGCGCGGGTCGGTCAGACGATGGGCGAGAGCGCCGTC
>MGUL01000018.1:1885-4641 GCA_001800005.1 Elusimicrobia bacterium RBG_16_66_12
TCGTAGTCGAGCCTGCCTGCCGGATAGACGCCCGCCGGCAGGCTGAAGCGCGAGAGGGTCGTCTTTCTCTCCAGCGCGCTGAACTGAGAGACCACGCCGTAGGGCTTATTAAGGAGGACGATGCGCGTCTTGGCCAAGGTCTTCAGCCGTTCTTGCGCGCGCCGGAGAACTGATAGCGCAGGGTTCGTCCGTCGCGCGCGCGCACGACCATGAACCCGGCGATGCGTTCGCCTTCGACGCGGCCCGACCATTCGACCGGGTCGCGGCCGTCGCCGTTCAAGACGAGCGAGAAGGCGGTGCCGCCTTCCTCGTTCTTGGATTCGTAGAGGGCGGGGGAGTAGCCGCGCGCGACCTCTCCGGCGATGGCGACCTTTCCGCCGTGGAAGATCAGGGTCTCCTGGCGCGAGGTCCAGTGGAAGAAGCCCTCCTCCTTGACCTTCACATCCCAGGCCGTCCCGTCGATGGGGCCGCCGAACAGGGCGGCGTACAAAAGGTTCACGGCCGCGAAGAAGGCTCCGGCGAGGCTCTTCATCCGGGGGAGTTATAGCAGGAGAACCCGCGGCGCGCAAGACCCGGACGATGAACTGCTAACATTGCGTTCATGAACACCCTCTTCCTCCTCGTTTTGACCCTGTGGGGCGTCCCGGCCCGCGCCGGCGACGACGCGTCGATGCGCCGCGCCACCGTGCAGATCCATTTCGTCGCGCGCGACCCCGACTGGTCCCAGCCCTGGCAGTACGCCCGTCAGCAGTCGGGGACCGGTTCCGGGGTGGTCATCGACGGCGAGCGCATCCTGACGAACGCGCATGTGGTCAGCGACTCGACCTATCTGACCGTGAGGCGCTCGGGCGACGTGAAGCGCTGGCCCGCGCACGTGGAGTTCGTCGCACACGACGGCGAGACCGCCCTGCTGACAGTGGACGACCCCGAATTCTTCAAGGGCATTACCCCCGTCGTCTTCGGGGATCTCCCGCAGCAGCGCGACAAGCTGGCGGTCTACGGCTTCCCGACCGGGGGCACGGAGCTCTCCATCACCGAGGGCGTGGTCTCGCGCGTGGGCGCGGTGGTCTATTCCCACTCCGGGCGCAAGCTGCTGACGGTCCAGACCGACGCCGCGATCAACGCCGGCAACAGCGGCGGCCCCGTGTTCAAGGACGGTAAGCTCGTCGGCATCGCCTTCCAGCATATGGTCTCGCCCGGCTCCGAGAACATCGGCTATGTGGTCCCCGTCCCGATGATCCGGCGTTTCCTGGCGGATATCAAGGACGGCCTCTATGAGGGCATCCCGGCCCTGGGGGTGACCTTCCAGGATATGGAGAACCCCTCGATGCGCCGCGCCTACGGCCTGAGCGAGGACGCGACCGGCGTCCTCATCACCAAGATCCAGTACGACTCTTCCGCCTGGGGCGTGCTCCAGGTCGGCGACGTGCTCACGCGCCTGGCCGGCACGCCGATCGGTCAGAACGGCAGCGTGACCCTGCGCGGCGAGGAGCGCGTGGACTTCGGCCACATCATCGCCAGCCGGCAGACCGGCGAGGAGATCGAGGCTGAGATCGTCCGCGAGCGCAAGCCGTTGAAGCTGAAGATCATGTTCAAGAGCCTCGTCGAGCTGGTCCCCGGCCCACGGCACGACGTCACGCCCTCCTATTTCATCTTGGGCGGCTTCGTCTTCATGCCGCTGTCCGAGGATTTCCTCCGCGCCCATGGAGGAGGCACTCACCGCCTGCGCAGCGTCGCCGGCGAGGACGTGGCCACGCCCGAGCGCGCCCAGGTGGTGGTGCTCTCCCAGGTGCTGGCCCACGAGGTCAACCGCGGCTTCCACGGCTGGGGCCTGCTGACGGTCGGCAAGCTCAACGGCAAGGCGATCGGCAGCCTGAAGGACCTCGTGTCGGCCTCGCGCCAGCCGGTCGACGGGCGCCAGGTCCTCGAGTTCGAGAGCGGCTCCCGGGCGGTCCTCGACGCCGCGGCGGCCGACAAGGCGATGCCCGAGATCATGAAGCGCTACGGCGCGACCAGGGACCGTTCCGCGGACCTGCCTTAGCGGCGAACCGGAGGATCAATCCGTGGTCATGTCGGTGAGCCAGGTCCTGCGGCCGCGCCGCAGAGCGACCGTCGCCTCCCGGCTCCTCACGACCGCGCCGGCGGCATCGAGGTATCGGATCGTCACGCGGTGTTCTCCCGCCGGCATCGGGACGCGGGCGATGCGGATCTGCGAGGGGAGGGTCTGCCAGCAGCGCAGATCGGCGAACTCGGAGCTCGTCGCGTCCAATCCCGTCACGGTCCCCAGTAGTTTGACCGCGCCCCTCATCGCCGAGCGGCTCTTCAAGGCCGGGAGCCGATCCTCAAGATCGCGATTCGCGATTTGGAAGATGTCCTCGGCCAGTTCGGTCTTCCATACCCCCCGCTCAAGCTCGACCTGAGACTGCGCGATTCGGAATTTATTCTGGACATATTCGGGATAGGCGATATTGAGCACCCCAGTCGCCACGCCGCCCGCGACATTGCTCACCGCCGTGAGCCCGGCCTTGCCGGCGCCGATCGCGGCCCCCAGGACCTTGGCCACGCTGATGCTCCCTGTCGAGACGGCGTGGGTCGAAGCGGATTCAGAGCGCTCGGATGTGCTGACGGACCGCTTAAACGGCGCCGGGCCGTTGTAATGGAGGAAGACCAGCTCTCCATCCGAGGCAAGCCCCCCGTGCGACGTGACGGACGGGACCGGGACCTTGTAATGCTCCTCGTAGGCACGATAGACTCGG
>MGUL01000018.1:4671-11968 GCA_001800005.1 Elusimicrobia bacterium RBG_16_66_12
GTCGTCCGACTTCCCCGCCTCTTCGTATAGAAGCCCCGCGAGATAATGGGCGAAGGCGTCGTCCATGTAGGCGACAGGGCTTCCCTCGATGGCGCGCGTCCGCTCGTCCAGGAACGCCTCGACGCGCCGGACTTCCACCAAGGACTCGTCTAGCTCGCCTTGCTGGGCATAATTGAGGGCGTGGAAGATATGCGACAACGCCCGGTCCAAAGGATCTCCTCGATATTCCTCAACGTTCTCGTTGGCGAGCAGGGCCCCGGCTGCGCGCGACACCTTGCGGGTGTAGAATCCCTCCATCTTCTCCTCAGCCCTGGAGAAATGTTCGTTGCTCTCTCCGGGACGTCCGGCCGCATGGAGGGCCATGGCCAGATCGAGCTCATAGAGGACGGCGTTGGCGGGGCCGTATTCGTCCTTGGCAGCTCGCACCCTTTCAACGACCGCGGAATACTCGCCCGCACCCATAAGCTCCGCGATGCTTTTCTTGCGCTCCTTGGAAGGCCCGGCGCAGGCCGCCATCAATAGGATGAAGCACGCCGCGCCGACTGCCCCCTCAGGCCCCTGGCGAGACGTGTCACGCACGGCCGAACGCCGCCCGCCGCTGATTGGTATCAACGACTCGCGCCCCCAGCGAGGCGCCACTCACCCTCGCTGACCCCCAGAGCCTCACGAGTTCTCTGAATCCAATAGATGGACTCTGGCTTTGCGACGACGCTAAGTCTGACAAGCTCAGGGAGGGCTGAATCCTTCATGGGTGGGCCAATGCGTGTGATGGAATCGAGCGCGTCATAGTGCAGAGATTCGTCGCCTTCCCGCAGGATCAGCAGAAGGGCCGGCCCCCCTTCCGGGCCGAAAGAACCAAGAAATCGGACGCCGTCGCGACGAAGATACTCGCGCGGCGCAGACGGAGCCATGTCCCGCGTCGACACAACGGCCCTGGCCACGGCCTCCGCCGCGGGGGCGGCAACGAGCCCACTGATCCACAATTGATGGACGGCCCCCCACTTCAGGAACAGGTCGTCACTTGAGAGCGCGCGGATGAATCCCGCGACGGCGTCACCCCGCGAAGCTGGCGGGAGGTCGCGCAGCGCTCCCTTGAAATGGACGACCTCACGGACGGAAGCATCTGCCCGGATGAGGAGGAACATCTTCGTGAAGTAGTTGAACGTCAACAGCATGAAGAAGATCGGGATTCCAACCAGGACGAAGGCATTGCTCACAGCGGAGGCCTTCTCCCCCCTGGCGATTCCGCACGCGGAGACGGCGACCATCCCCACGACGAAAGGAACGGCCATGGCCCAATTAATATCGTAGGCCTGCCAATAGTAGGCCGCGACGAAAGCGAGGACGAGAGTCCCGACCGCCGCAGCGGCACGAGCAAGACCGAACCACCCGCGCCGCCACAGAAGCGCGGATGCAACCCAAGGCGTCAGCAAAACGATTCCCGCGGGGAGAGTCATATCAGAGCTCCTGCAGCGGGGTGCGCCGGAGCTTCGGCTCCAAACCCGTGCATGAAAGGAAGACTCGCCCCCGATACGAGTCGTAGCCCCAGCTTCCGTCATCTGAAGGTGCTATCCCTCCACGCACGAGAGTGATTCGCGTCGTTGCGGGATGGAAATGCTCCCGCCCGCGCTCATCGACGGTCCAAATCTGCAGCTGCGGCAAAGGACCGAGTTCTCCCAGATCGGCGGGCGGGCGTCCATGAACCCGCTCGTAGTCCTCGACTCTCTCTCGCGCGACGGCGAGTTCATTCATGCCGCAACGCCCGACACGCAGCATCCACAGACACTTGGGCACTATCAGGGCAGCCACAACGACGAGGACCGCACCGACTTTGGCCCCTCGGCGCTTGAACGCCGAGGCGACGACGCATACACAGAGAGCAGCAAGGGCAAACCTCCACGCCCCGCCGGCCGTCTGAGGCCTCGTTGCGAAAACGATATAGAGACCGACCGGGCTAGCAGCGATAAGAACGTCGCTGATGTAGCAGCCGACTTTACGTAAGAGTGATTCGGGTCGATATTCCATGAGATGATCAACACCAACAGCTGCCGACTTCCTGAGCAATTCCCCGGTCCGGGCGCTCACACTTCAAGTCTACACATCGAAATTGGAAATGAACAGCCCTCCTTTCGGAGGGCTCTTCTGTCAACGTGAACTATATATATAGTGCGGATAGATTGGCTGCGGGACTAGGAGTCGAACCGCGAACCCCGCGTCCTTGCCGGCCTGGGCCGAAAGGCCCGCGCGGCGCGGCCCCCTCAGAAGGTAAAATCCCCGCTTATGATCTCCGTGCGCGGCATCAAGAAGTCATTCGGGGAGCAGATCCTCTACGACGGCGCCGACCTCCAGCTCAACGCCGGGGACCGCTACGCCCTCGTGGGTCCCAACGGCGCGGGCAAGACGACGCTGTTCAAGATGCTGCTGGGCGAGGAAGAGCTGGAGGGCGGCGCCATCGAGTGGAAGCGGGGGGCCAAGGCCGGCTACCTCCCGCAGGAGAACGCCCCCATCGGCCCGGACACCGTGCTTGAGACCGCGCTGGCGCACCGCACGGACCCGGACGGCCGCGAGACCGCGAAGGCCAAGAAGATCCTGATGGGCCTGGGCTTCAAGGTCGGCGACTTCGACCGCCACCTCTCGGAGCTCTCCGGCGGCTGGGCGATGCGCGCGGCCCTGGCCCGACTGCTGGTCGAGGAGCCCGACCTCCTGCTGTTGGACGAGCCCACCAACCACCTCGACCTGGTGACCCTGCTCTGGTTCCAGGAGTACCTGAAGGCTTATCCCGGCGCGATCCTGATGATCTCGCACGACCGCGCGTTCATCGATGAGGTCTGCCAGGCGATCGTCGCCGTGGAAGACAAGCGCCTGAAGATCTACCGCACGAACTACGACGGCTTCCTGGCCGAGCGCGAAGCCGCCTACGAGCGCCTGCTGTCGGCCCACAAGCAGCAGCAGGACGAGATCGACGCGATGAAGGAGTTCATCATGCGCAACCGCGCGCGCGTCTCGACCGCCTCGCGCGTGCAGAGCGTGATGAAAAAGCTGGAGAAGATCGAGGAGATCGTCCTGCCGCCCTCGACGAAGGCCGTCCACATCTCCTTCCCCCAGCCCGGCCGGACCGGCACCACCGTCTTGAAGCTCAAGAACGTCTGCAAGTCCTACGGCCCGACGAAGGTCTACGAGGGCCTGGACTTCGAGCTGGAGCGCGGCTGGAAGATGGCCTTCGTCGGCCCCAACGGCGCCGGCAAGTCCACGTTGCTGAAGGTCCTGGGCGACATCATCCCCATCGACTCCGGTGAGCGCATCCTGGGCCACAACGTGAAGGTCGGCTACTTCTCCCAGCATCGCGAGGGCCAATTGGAGCCCGAGAGGACGGTTCTTCAGGAAGCGATGAGCGTCGGCCGCCTCAACGGAGACCTCTTCACCCGCACCGTGCTCGGCACTTTCCTTTTCCCGGGCGACATGGTGCACAAGAAGGTGAAGGTCCTCTCCGGCGGAGAGAAGAGCCGCCTCCAGCTCGCGAAGCTCCTTTTGGATCCGCCGAACGTGCTGCTTTTGGACGAGCCCACGACCCACCTGGACCTGACCTCGGTCGAGGCGCTGGTCGGGGCTTTGAAGAAGTTCGAGGGCACGATCTGCGCCATCAGCCACGACGTCTATTTCCTGAACGCGGTGGCCGACCATGTGGTCCACGTCGTCCAGGGCAAGATCACGGTGTTTCCGGGCAACTTCGAGTACTTCCGCCACCGCCAGGCGCAGCTGGAGGCCGAGAAAGAGCCCGTCGAGCTGACCGACGAGGAGAAGGCCGCCGTCGAGGCCGAGAACCTCTACGAGGCCGGCAAGGAAGCCCGCCGCCGGGCCAAGGCGTTAGAGAAGGCCAAGACGGAGCTCGAGCGCCTGCACGCCGAGCTGGAAAAACTGGCCCATGACATGTCGGACCCGAAGCTTTACGAGGACTTCGAACGGGTCACGCAGGTCGGCACGGACATGGAGCGCGTCCAAACGGCGCTTCAGCTGAAGGAAGAAGAGGTCCTTCGCCTCAGCGCGTGAGCGCGGCGTCCCGCTCGCGGCCGTACAGCGAGGCCAGCACCAGCGGCTGATCGAACCAGACCTTGAATCCGCCCAGAAGGCGAGGCGACACGTTCAGGGTCAGCGGCGGGGCGTCCAGGTCCTTGAGCTTCAGCGTCAGCACCGCGTCGCCCGTCGAGGCGGGCGTGATTTCGACCGACGACCCGCGGGCCTGCTGCAGCAGCATCCAGGGCCGCACCAGGCGGCGCACTGAGTCGGGAAGGCGGGCCGAGTCCGCCACGTCCAGGGCCAATTCCGGCACGGCGCAGTCGCCGAGGGAGCGGCAGACCGGGGCCTGCGGGGCCTTCATGCCGGGGAACTGGGACAGCCGGAGCTTCAGTTCCTCGGTGCCGCTCTTGTCGGCGACCGAGTCGCGCAGGTCCGAATCACGGACCTCGGCGAGGAAGGACTCTTCCCGTTTGGCGGCGTCGTCGAAGCGGGCTTTCAGGCTCGGATCGCGTTCGACGAAGCGGCGCAGGACGTCCTCGGCTTTTGGGCCTCGCGTGAGACGAATCGAGCGGGCGGGCGCGGCTTGCGCGCCAAGAGCGGCGAAGACAAGACCGACCAGGAGGGCGAGCTTCATGCCCGTTATTATAACTCCGGAAGGGGCGCGTGCAACGGGTCTTTCGGGCCCCCGCGTCTAGGCCCGGACGCGCGCTTTCACGCGCCTAGGGTATCACAGGTTCGAGGCGTACTCCTCGATGGCCTTGGCCAGGCAGTCCACCAGCAGGTTCTGATACGCGGCGCCGGCCAGCTTCACGGCCTCTTCCGGATTGCTCAGGAAGCCCAGTTCCACCAGCACGCTCGGCTGAGCCGGGTTCTTGAGGACGTAGTAGTCGGATTTCGCGGACTCCACATCGACGCCGGCCGCGCGCAGGGACTTCGCCATGGAACGGGCGAGGAATTCGCTCTCCGAGGCCGCGATGCGCGGCGGCGCCGGCATGGGCGGGACGCTGGGGTGGCGCCGCGGGCGGGGGCGCCCGCGGCCGCGTTCGGGGCCGTAGCTGTAGACGGTCGCACCCGACGCTTTCGCGCTGCGCACCGCGTTGAGATGGATGGAAACGAAGACGGCCCCGTTGCCGTCCACGCTGTCGACCACGCGCTTGTCGAGGGGGACATAGCGGTCGTTGTCCCGGGTCAGCAGGACCGGCAGATCCTTGAGGCGGGCCTTCAGCTTCAGGGCGACGACCAGGGCGATGTCCTTCTCGCGCACTCCCTTGACCACCGCGCCCAGGTCCTCGCCGCCGTGGCCGGCGTCGATCACGACGGGCAAGGCAGGGCGTCCCGGCGCGTGGGGGACCGGCGCCGACGAATACATCGCCGGAGCGGGCGCCGCCAGGGCCGCGAAAACGGCGGCCGCCGCGAATGGGACGGTCATCTTGAGCTTCCTCTCATAAACTGGTTCCAAACGTCTCAGCATAGATATAACGGCCCCATCTTGATTTGTCAAGATGAGCGGACCTCCCGCCGTGAACTGAGAAGGCCGGCCCCGGAGGGCCGGCCTTCTCGCGTGATATCGTGGCCTTCGTCCGTCAGGTCAGCAGTTTGGAGAGCATCAGGGCGATGCCGAAGCCGAGCATGCCTCCGATCAGCGCGCCGACCGGCCCTCCGGCGGACCCCAAGGCGACGGCCCCCACGGCCGCGCCGGCGACTTCGAGCCCGGTCGTCAGGGCGGGGGCGGGGACGGAGGCGTCGTACAAGGCCGTAATGGAGGCGGCGTCCAAGACCGTACGGGTCTGGGAAATGCGGCGGGGTTCGGGAGCGGCGAGCGCGGCGCCGCCGGGGACATTGTTGACGGAGGCCTTGACGGCCCCGGCGGCGCCGGCGCCGTCATAGCCCCTGCCCAGGGCGGTCTCGCCCGCGGCCATGCTGGCGGCGCGGTCGTAGGCCGTGCCGGCGGCGGAGGCCGGGAGGACGGCCGCGGCGGCCAGAAGGGCGAGGGCGATTGTTCGTCCGAGCATGAAACGAGTATAGTCGTGCCCGAGACCGGACGCCTGAGGCGAAACACCCAGGAGCGTCTGGGCCTAAGGACCTAGGAATGGATTCCCCTGGCGCTCGCCGGCCGGGCTCAGTCGAGCCAGTCCTTGTCCTTGAGCTTTTTGGGCAGGTACTGCTTGGTCAGGTACTGGAAGTCCTTGTTGGCCAGCGCGTCGAGCTCGAACTTCAGGCCGGAGGAGAGCATGCGCTTGATCTCGACCTGCCACTCCTTCTTCTGGAACCACGGGTAGTTCAGCAGTTCCTTCGCGCGGCCGATGTCCTTGTCGTTGAGCTTGATGCCGACGTTGCGGGGCAGGTCGTAGTGCTCCGGATCCGCCGAGGAAAGACCGATGAACTTCGCCGACGGGATGGCCATGCGCTGGCTCTCGAAGGCGAGGTTGATCGAGCCCTGCTTGACGACCGAGTAGATGTAGTAGCCCCAGGGGTCGTTGTCGACCAGCACGTAGACGGGGAGCCTCTTCTCCTCGTGCAGGCGGCGCGCCAGGCGGCGCACGCCGCGCGGCGGCTGGCCGTTGCCGGTCAGCAGGATGCAGTTGTATTTCCTCCAGAACTTGTCCTCGGCGAGGCGGTTCCACTGCGTGCCCTTCTCGATGAGCAGCACGAAGTCGGCGGTGCACTTCTTGATCTTCAGGTATTCATCCTCGACGATCGAGGGCACCGAGTAGCCGCCCTTGCCGAGCTTGGCGCAGTCGACCTTATCGCCGTCGTCCTCGAAGACGACGGGGCCGATGACGGTCCCCGCGTTCTCGGCGCGCACGTGGAACTCCTCGCGCAGGGCGGCCAGTCCGACCTCCAAGTCCTCGATGACCGGGTCGGACTCGGCCTGGTCGTCGAAGGTGTTCTCGTGGGAGTCGCCCATCGTGTGCTTCGTGCGGTAGTAGATCTCGCGCAGGCTGGTCGTGAGGTCCGCCTTCTGGAGCTCGTTCAGCGCGTCGGCGACCAGCATGGTCTGCATGAACTTCTTGGCCATCGCGACGTTGAAGAAGGTGCGCATCTGCTTGCTCGGGCCCATCTCGATGAAGCCCTTCTTCTCGTTGAACTTCACGTTCGACAAGGAACGCACCGGGATGGCGATCGCGGGATCCCTCTTCTTCTGGGCGGCCGCGATCACGAGGTCGGCCAGGCCGATCAGCTTCTTTTCGACGGCGGGATTCTTCTTGGCCATGGCCTATTTCCGCCTCTTCGTCGGTCTGGACTTCTTCGCCTTCTTGGCGCGGGCCTTCTTCTTGGGTTC
>MGUL01000018.1:11977-14460 GCA_001800005.1 Elusimicrobia bacterium RBG_16_66_12
TCGGGCGCGGGCGGCGTCTCGACGGGGACCTCGCCTTCGACGCCCTCGGCGGTGACGATGATCGAGTCGGGCAGGCCGTGCGGGCCGGCGTGCTTGTCGAGCAGTTCGTCGGTCTTCTGGCCGCCGGTCAGCTTCTTGGCGATGTCCAGGAGCTGGTCGCGCAGCTTCGCCTCGGCGAGCCTGCCGCCCTTGAGGCGCTTGCACGCGCCGACGACCTCCTCGATGTACAACTCGAAGATGTCGCGGCGCTTGTGCTCCGAGTGCGCGCGCTCGCGGCGCTTGATGAACACGCCGAGGCGGCGTCCGGCTTCGCGTAGGGCCAGCGTGATCTCCTTGCGGATCTCGTCGTAGTCGGCGATGGCCTCCTTCGATTCGCTCGTGAAGGGCACCCAGACCGAGGCCATGTGGACGAAGACGGCCATCGGGCCCTGCGGGGGCGCTCCGCGCGACTGGGAGACGCCGTAGTTCTTCCAGGTGGTGTCGAGCACGGCCTTGAAGGTCGCGCACGCCGACTGCTGGTAGACCAGCGGCACGCGGTTGGCGAAGCGGATCACCCGCGCCATCTCGTCGTCTCCCTCGTCGCGGCTCTCCCCTTCGGCCAGCGGGGCCTTCGGGGCGGCCGACGCGGCGGCCGCGACCGCCTCGGGGCTGCGGCCGTACGCGAGGCCGACCTCGATGACGAACGGGTTGCCGCGGTACACCGCCGGCGGGCGGGTGACGGCGGTGTAGAACTCGCCCTTGATCTGCTTATACAGGCCCGCGAGGATGGCCTTCTCGCCGATGGGCGAGAGGCAGTTGGTCGGCGGGGCCATCAGCTTCGTCGCCTGGATGGTCTTGTAGAGCGTCTCCGCCTCTTGGCCTTTCACATCGCGCGGCCGTTTGTGCGCGTGGAGGCCCGCGGCCTTGCAGATCTCCTCGGCGGTCTGCGCGGAGACGCGCGAGAAGTCGGTCGACAGGAAGCCGGACAGCCAGTGAGACTTCGTGTCCTGGAGCATTTTGAGCAGCATGCCCAGCTCGATGCCGTACGGGTGGGGCTTGATCTCCTTGGGGGGCTCGGGGTTCTGGTGGATCGTGCGCCGGTAGACCTTCGTTTCGCCGTCGGGCGATTGGTAGGTGAATTGCGCGTGCGGATTGGAGATCGCGGAGAGCTCCATGTACTCGTCGACCGACGCGCGGCCCTTCTGGTACTTGCCTTCGAGCTCGATGGAGACCTGCGTGCCGCGGTGGCGCTCCCACTCGATCTGCTTCTTCTCGAGGATGATGGGCTCGTTCTTCTTCGTGTCGATCTGGACCTCGAAGTAGTGGGCGGGAGACTTCTCGCCGGTGCGGGAGATGATCTTGACCGGCTTGCCGGTGGTCAGCTGGCCGTACATGCCGGCCGCCGAGATGCCGATGCCCTGCTGGCCGCGGCTCATGCGCAGGCGGTGGAACTTCGACCCGTACAGGAGCTTGGCGAACACTCGGGGGATCTGGTCGCGCACGATGCCGGGGCCGTGGTCGATGACCGTCACGCGAAAGCGCGTCGCCTGGGACGCCGCGGGGGCGGGAGCGTCGCCGACGCCGACGGGTTCGAGCTTCACGACGATCTCGGGGAGGTGGCCGGCCTCCTCAGAGGCGTCGAGGGCGTTGTCGACGGCTTCCTTGACGCAGGTGAGCAGGGCCTTGCGGGGGTTGTCGAAGCCGAGGAGATGGCGGTTCTTCGTGAAGAACTCGGAGACGGAGATCTCCCGCTGCTGCTTGCCCATCTCGTCGGCGGATTTGCCGGAGGGGCGCGTCTTCGGCTTGGTTTCGGGTGTCATCGCGCGGGCATCTTAGCAAAGGACCGGGCGGCCCGCCCACCGACCGCCAGGGGGGAAGGTCCTATGGCATCTGTGGTGCGTACATCAACGACCGGGAGGCGCCATGATCCCCGAGGCATCGCGCTGGGACGAGCTCAAGTCGAACTGGCCCTACCTGCTCGCGCTGGTCATCGTCATCTGGACGAGCCGGGCTAGCTGTCGGATGGTTGCGCGGCTTCCAGGCCGCCCATCTCTCGGATGAGGGCCGTCAGGGCATCGAAGTCCGGCGGCTTGGTGAGCAGGCGGACGTTCTGGTCCTCCTGAGGCATGAGCGCCCGGGCCTGTTCGAGGCCGATGCCCGTGAGGACGATGACCGGCGTCTTGGCGAGAACCTTCTCCTTGCGCAGGGCGCGGAGCATGTCGGTTCCCCTGCCGTACGTGGGCATCCGGATATCCGTGATGATGAGGAACGGTCTCGTTTCCCTTGCCTTGAGGAAGGCGCTCATCGCGTCGAGGGCCGTCTCGATCTCCCAATCCGGACTGGCGAGGTTGGCCGACAGGATGTCCAGGGTGTTGCTGTCGTCGTCGACGATGAGCAGGCGCCGCTTCATGTTCTTGCTTTTCATAAATACCTCAATCGGACGCCAGGCGCAGGCGGATGCGCGTGCCGCGGCCGCGCGGGCCCGCGTCGATGTCGAGGCCGCC
>MGUL01000019.1:0-2727 GCA_001800005.1 Elusimicrobia bacterium RBG_16_66_12
ATGAAGGGCTTGTCCAGGTAGATGGCCATGGCCGAGAAGAGGTCGCCGAGCACGGCCTGGGCGGCGAGGGCGACGGCGATGCCGCTGATGCCGAGGCCCGCCACCATCGAGGTGACGTTGAAGCCCAGGTTGCCCAGCACGAACATGAACGCCCCGGCCCAGAGCAGGACCCGCGCGGCGAAGCCGGCGGTGTTGGCCGTCTCCACGTGGGCGGCGTCCGTGCCGCCGGCCAGGACCATCTTGCGGATGAAGTAGCCCGCGCTCGTCGAGAGCAGGGCGGCCATGCGGTAGGCGACGACGATGACGAGGACCGTGTGGAAGGCGTCGTCGAGCTTGACCGGCAGGTCCAGGGGCCGGGCCGCGATGTAGGCCGCGACGATGTAGACCTCGGGGGCGCGGATCTGCTCCAGCATGTCCACCGCGAAGTCGTCGAGATCGGTCTGGGTCTTCTCGGCCAGGCGGCGAAGACGCGCGAGGATCAGGCGGCGCGCGATGAGCACGCCCCAGAGCACGGCCAGAAAGGTGGCCGCGGCCCACAGGTAGGCCGAGACGGGGTTGCCGAGGGACTCGCGCTGAAGGAAGACGAACCGGTTCATATCGTCCGGCATTGTACCCTCCCCATCCATCGCTCCACAAGGCCCATGGGGCCTGGGCCGTTGGCCCTATTGATGGCGGCCAACTCCCGCGTCTGACCGCGCGCATACCGCCAGGAGGGCCGCGCGGGGTATCCTATGATCATGACCACTCTGATGAATTACGACACCCCGGGCCGCAAGATGCTCGCCGCCGTGATCGGGCAGGCCCTGACGCCGGACCAGCTGACGATGGCGCATCACCTGATGGCGGCCGAGAAGCCGGGACGGCCCGCGCCGCGGCCGGAGGACGTGCTGTTCTGGCTGCGTCTGAACATGCCGTCGGCGGCCGAGCGGATCGACGAGCTCCTCCACCCGGCCGAATAAGGCCGGTTTCAGCTATAATATCCGGACCGTCCCCGCCAACCCAGGAGAAAACAACCCCGATGCCCACCGCCACCGCCATGAAAAACGACTACAAAGTCAAAGACATCTCGCTCGCCGACTGGGGCCGCAAGGAGATCACGATCGCCGAGTCCGAGATGCCGGGCCTGATGGCCCTGCGCGCGGAATATAAAGGCAAGCTTCCTCTCAAAGGCGCTCGCATCGCGGGCTGCCTGCACATGACAATCCAGACCGCCGTCCTCATCGAGACCCTTCTCGAGCTGGGCGCCGAGGTCCGATGGTCCTCCTGCAACATCTTCTCGACCCAGGACCACGCGGCGGCGGCGATCGCGAAGGCGGGCAAGTGCGCGGTGTTCGCCTGGAAGGGGATGAACGCGACCGAGTTCGACTGGTGCATCGAGCAGACGCTGAAGTTCCCCGACGGGCAGCATCTGAACATGATCCTGGACGACGGCGGGGACCTGACGAACATGGTGTTCGACAAGTTCCCGAAGCTGGCCAAGGACATCGTCGGGCTCTCCGAGGAGACGACGACGGGCGTGCACCGCCTGATCCAGAGGGCGGCGGCCGGCACGCTGCTGACGCCGGCGATCAACATCAACGACTCGTGCACGAAGAGCAAGTTCGACAATCTTTACGGCTGCCGCGAGTCGCTGCTCGACGGCATCAAGCGCGCCACCGACGTGATGGTCGCGGGCAAGATCGCGGTCGTCGCCGGCTACGGCGACGTGGGCAAGGGCTGCGCGCAGTCGCTGCGCGGCCAGGGCGCCCGCGTGCTGATCACCGAGATTGATCCCATCAACGCCCTCCAGGCGTGCATGGAAGGCTATGAGGTCGTCACGATGGACGAGGCCGCCGCGCTCGGCGACATCTTCGTGACCGCGACGGGCTGCAAGGACGTGATCCTGCGCAAGCATCTCGACGCGATGAAGTCGCAGGCGATCGTCTGCAACATCGGCCACTTCGACCTGGAGATCGACATCGCCTCCATGACGAACGACAAGAAGCTCAAGAAAGTCGAGATCAAGCCCCAGGTGGACCAGTTCGTCTGGCCCAGCGGCAAGGTCGTGACCGTGCTGGCCGAAGGCCGCCTCGTGAACCTCGGCTGCGCGACGGGCCACCCGTCCTTCGTGATGAGCTGCTCGTTCACCAACCAGGTGATGGCGCAGATCGAGCTCTGGAGCAACAAGGCCACGGGCAAGTACGGGAAGCAGGTCTACCTGCTGCCCAAGCGCCTCGACGAGAAGGTCGCCGCCCTCCACCTCGGCAAGCTCGGCGCCAAGCTGACCAAGCTGACCAAGGGACAGGCCGACTACCTCGGCATCCCCGTGGAAGGCCCGTTCAAGCCCGACAACTATCGGTACTAAGTATCACGCCGCCCTAAACATCGCGTAGCGCTCTTCGAGGAACTTCGGATTAGGCCGTAGCTCCATCCTGCGCGGAATACTGAGGCCCGCTCCGTGGAACTCCTGGAGCCCATACTTCAGCATCGGCCCATCGATCTCCTGGCGGATGTCCGCACGCAACTCCACCACCAGATCGGGCCGTATCCCCAGGATGTGCCGGTCGTAGGCCGCATGGTGGATCTTGCAGAGCGCGATCCCGTTCATGATGCTCGGCTCCCCCTCCGGATGCTTGTCCGGCAGTATGTGCGCCGCCTCCAAAAGCTCCTCATGCCGCAGCCGGCAGATCGCGCATTGAGAGGATCGTCCAGCACCTGAGAGTGCATGTCCAATAGCGCCTTCGGATC
>MGUL01000019.1:2739-4050 GCA_001800005.1 Elusimicrobia bacterium RBG_16_66_12
CGTGAACGTCAAGGAACGCGGGTCGTCGCCCACGATGTAGCTCGGAAACGACGCCACATACCGCCCCGGCACCGTCCCGTAGAAGTAGACCAGCGGGATCTATGGAGGAAGCCCTGCAACAGCACCTTGCGCGGGATGGACTCCCCGTAGAGCTGCCCCTGCTGCGTCAGGAATTCGAAAGCGGCCGTCCGCACGAGGAAGTCCAGCTGCTCGGGATCTTGGAAGGACCCGGATGAGGTCGCCACTGAGATCATTCATACCAAATAGGTGGTCGCATAATGCGACCACCTGATGGAACTTTTCGGGGCCCTCAAACGTATACATGTCCATGGATTCCCCCACTCCGACCCCCAAAAGCCGCATCCACACCATCCGCAGACAACGCGTCATGATCGACGCGGACCTGGCGGAAATATACGGCGTCGAGACCAGACGCCTCAATGAGCAGGTCCGGCGAAATCCCGGGCGTTTCCCCGCGGATTTCATGTTTCGCCTCACCGCCACCGAGAAAGCCGAGGTTGTCGCAAATTGCGACATCCTCCCAAGCGTCAAATTCTCCCGGACGACACCATTCGCCTTCACCGAGCACGGCGCCGTCATGCTGGCCGCGGTCCTTAACTCGCCGCGGGCCGTTGCCGCGAGCGTGGCCATCGCCCGGGCCTTCGTCCGATTGCGCCGCATGACCTTCGGTCGCAAGGAGTTGGCGCTGCGCCTGCGCCGCCTCGAGCGCCGCGTCGGCGCGCACGACGGCTCGATCAAGGAATTGTTCGACGCCCTCGGCGCCCTGATCGAAGGTCCTCCGGAGCCGGTCCGCCGTATCGGTTTTGAGCCTTAAACCAGGGCGATCTCGCAAACCGAGGCGGCCGAGGAAACTGCGGTCAGGACTCAGCGGCGCTGTTGGACCCACCCCGCCTCTGGTCCCAAAGACCTTTTGGCCCCCGCCCCGATCATGTACTACTATTCGCGTCCGCCGAGGAACGCCGCGCCGGGCTCATGCCCGGCGCTTCTGGAGTTGCACCCATGCATCCCTCTTCATATCTGCTGGCCGCCATCGTCTTCGCCATTCCCACCAGCGCCATTCAGCGCGTCGCGGCACGCATCCGCGAGGCGGCGCCCCGAGAGGTCTCGGCGAGCGGCGCCTGGGTCCCTAGGCCCGGACCGCGGTCCAGAGCCGCGCCGAGCGAGACCGCGGGTTCAGGCGAACTTCCTCAGGGGAAGCCTTGCGCGCAGCCGCCAACGGCGTGCGCCACAGACCCGCGGCGTGCTGGGCGCGCAGGGAGCCCTCGACCAAAGACTCCTCGCCGGAGGGGA
>MGUL01000019.1:4069-6642 GCA_001800005.1 Elusimicrobia bacterium RBG_16_66_12
GGGACACACCAGTTGCGGCAGATCGGAGAGAAGACGCGTCAGGGACTCGCGTTCGAAATTGACCGCGATGCGCAGGGCCTGGAAGGCGCGCGCCGCCGGGTGCTTGGAGGATGCGTCCTTCTTGCGCAGCCGGTCGGGCGTCAGGCCCTTGGCCGCCGCCACGGCCGCGACGAGCTGACCGGTCGTCTTCGGCGCGCGGCCCGAGGCGGCGAGCTCGCGCAGGACCGCGGCGATCTTGCCGGCGTCGGGCTCGTCGCCGTAGCGCGTCAGGACGTCCGCGATCTCCGTCTCGGAGGCGCCCGCCAGCCACTCGGCGGCGGTCTTCCCGCGCGAGCGGTCCATGCGCATGTCGAGAGGTCCGTCGCTCTTGAAGGACATCCCCCTCTCGGGGCGGTCGAGCTGCATGGAGGACACGCCCAAATCGGCCAGCAGCGCGTCGACGCCGCCGATCCCGAGACTCCGCAGCGCCCGCCGCGCCTCCGCGTAGTCGCTCCGGCGGGCGACGATCGCCACTCCGATCCCGCGCAGGCGCTCTTCGGTCCGCGCAAGCTCCTCGCCGTCGCGGTCCAGGCCGATGACGATCCCCGTCGGGCCCGCCAGGCGCGAGAGCTCCGCCGCGTGACCGCCCCAGCCCAAAGTGCAGTCGAGGATCGTCGCCCCCGAAAGCGGCGCCAGGGCCTCGAGGACTTCAGGAAGCATGATGGGCAGATGCGCGCCCGCCGGCGTCGAGCCGCGCGCCGCGGCCTTGGCCATCGCCTCGGGATCGCCGCTGAGCTCCTTGTATTTTTCGCCGAAGGCGCGCGGATGAGTCCCCTTGTAGCGCGGACGCCGGCGATGGGAGGCGACGACCTCGGCGATGGGAACGGCCGACGGGGCCAGGTCGCGCTCGAGCAGGCGCCGCGCCTCGACCCAGGCGGTCGCGTCGTGGCGGACGGGCTTCAGCTCTCCCCTGAAGCCGGTGACGAGCACGGCGACGCGCTCGACCTCGCCGCCGCGCACGCGGGTCAATTCCGACCCGAGAGCGGCCTCGATCCCGAAGTCCCCACGCAGGATGCGGACCGCCGCTGCGGCCGGGGTCTCTCCGGCCGCGAGAGGTCCTTCCGGGAATTCCCACCGGCCCGCGCGGCGGGCCAGAAGGACCATCCCGGAGCGCAGGACGACGGCGACGCACGCGGCGGTCATGGCCCTCGGAGGCCCGCGGCTAGGCGCGCTGGGTGATCTCGATGAGGTGGTAGCCGAACTGGGTCTTCACCGGGCCGTGGACCTTGCCGACCTCGGCGCTGAAGACGACGGTGTCGAACTCTTTGACCATCTGGCCGGGGGAGAACTCGCCGAGCGCGCCGCCGCGGGCGCCGGACGGGCACTTGGAGTGCTGCTTGGCGACGGCGGCAAAGTCGGCGCCGCCCTCGATCTGATTCTTAAGGGCTTGGCATTCGGCCTGCGTCGGGACGAGGATGTGACGGGCTTGGGCTTTGGGCATGATCCGATTACATCACAAAAGACGGGCGTCCGGCTAGGCCGGGAGCTCGATCGTGAACCGGGATCCCTTCCCCGGCTCGCTCGACACCTGGACCGAGCCCCCGTGAAGCTCCACGAGCCGCTTGACGATGGCGAGGCCGAGGCCGTGGCTCGACTCCCCGGCGGTCGGGCGGGAGTCCGTCTTAGAGAACTCCAGGAAGAGCTTCGACAAGTCCTTGCCGGCGATGCCGACGCCCTGGTCCTCCACCCACAGCGAGAGCCGGCCCGCCCGCCTCTGAGCGCCGATCGTGACGGTCGTCCCCGCTTTGGAATACTTGACCGCGTTGCCGACGAGGTTGTCCAGCACTTGAAGGATGCGTTTGGGGTCGAGCTTCATGCGCCCGGCGTCGGCGGCGATCTTTTTCTCCAGCGCGATGCCCTTCTTCCTCGCGGCGGGCGCGTTGAATTCCGCGGCTTTCGAGAGCAGGTCCGCCACGTCCACGTCCTGCAGTTCCAGATCCAGGCGCCCCCGGTTGATCTTCGCCGCGTCGAGGAGGTCGGTGATCAGGCTCAGCATGCGCTCGGACGACTCCAGGATGCCGTCGACGCATCGCCTCTGCTCCGGCCCCAAAGGCTCCTCCCGAAGAATGTCCGCGAGCCCGACCACCCCGGCCAGCGGCGTTCTCAGATCGTGCGCCGCCATCCCGAGGAAGCGGTCCTTCGTCTCATTGAGCGCGGCGAGATCCTGGTTGAGCCGCGAAAGGTCTTTCATGAGCCGCCAGATCAGGAAGTAGAGCGTCAGCACGAACAGGATCAGGAGAAGGACCGCGAGGGCGATCATCCCGAGGAGGTTCTTGCGCAGCGCGTCCGCGACGGCGGCATACGGAAGGTTCACGCCGATCCCCCCGCGGATATCCCCGACGCGGTAGCCCTGCGGCGCGTGGCAGGCCAGGCAGGACTCTTCCACATAAACCGGCTTCATCAGCCGGTAGTCCGAACCCGCGCCGGCCGGCACCACGCCGACCCGCTCTTTCTCCCCCCGCTCGAATCCTTCCAGGGCCGAACGCTCCCAGGCATCCGGGGCGTTCGCGGGGTTCATCGGCTTGAGGCTGGCG
>MGUL01000019.1:6697-11289 GCA_001800005.1 Elusimicrobia bacterium RBG_16_66_12
TGGCCTCGGGGCCTTTCCGCTCGAAGGCCTTGCCGCCGGGGCCGCGGCGCTCCACGTAGACCCCGCCGTGAACGGCGTTCCAGCGGCGCGCCACGAGAACGACGTCATGGAGAGCGATCGCATAGTCGTAGGTCTGCCGGCGCAGCATCCGATCCTGCTTGGCCGCCATGCCGAGCATCAGGGCGCAGATGACGGTCAGGAAGATGAGCCCGGCGAGGAGGACTTGGTTGCGCGCGTGGTTGCTCATCGTTGGCCTCTTGAATGATCCAATGGCTGCCGCCCAGGCTTCATCGTATGAAATAGCTCCGGCCGTGTGGAGTCCGCGGGAACTGGTATCATAGCCCTCGCCGTTCCAGGGGGCATCATGGGTTTCTCCGTTTTTGACTTTCATCCGGCCATCGTCGCGGGTCTGCGCGGGCAGGGCTACGCCCAGCCCACGCCCATCCAGGAGCAGGCCATCCCCTCGGTCCTGGAAGGCCGCGACTGCCTGGGCCTGGCCCAGACCGGCACGGGCAAGACCGCGGCCTTCGCGCTGCCCATCCTGCAGAGGCTGAGCACCGGGCCGCGCGGCGTCGTGCGCGCGCTGATCGTCGCCCCGACCCGAGAGCTGGCCGAGCAGATCCGCTCCGTCTTCGCCGCGCTCGGCCAGCACACCGGACTGCGCGCGATCGCCGTCTACGGCGGCGTCTCCGCGCACGCCCAGGCCCACGGCCTGCGCGGGCGCGCCGAGATCGTCGTCGCCTGCCCCGGGCGGCTCTTGGACCACATGGGCCAGGGGACCTTCCAGCCCGGCCACGTCGAGGTGCTGGTCTTGGACGAGGCCGACCAGATGTTCGACATGGGGTTCCTGCCCGACATCCGCAAGGTCCTCTCGCGCCTGCCCAAGACCCGGCAGACTCTGCTCTTCTCGGCCACCATGCCCGACGCGCTGCGCCACCTGGCCCACGAGTGCCTGAAGAACCCGGTCACCGTCGAGGTCAAGCACCCCGAGCCGCTGGCCACCGTCACCCACGCGCTGTATCCGGCGCCCGAGCACCTGAAGACCCCGCTGCTGCTCGAGCTGATCCGCCGCGCGGGCAGCGAGTCGATCCTGGTCTTCACCCGCACCAAGCACCGCGCCAAGCGCGTCGCGCAGAAGGTCCAGGAGGCGGGCTGGTCGGCGACCGATCTGCAGGGCAACCTGTCGCAGAACCGCCGCAAGGCGGCGATGGAGGGCTTTCGCTCCGGCAAGATCCACGTGCTGGTCGCCACCGACATCGCCGCGCGCGGCATCGACGTCACGCAGATCACGCATGTGATCAACTACGACATCCCCGGCACCCCCGAGGCCTACACCCACCGCATCGGCCGCACCGCGCGCGCGGCCAAGACCGGCGACGCCTACACTTTGGTCGTGCGCGACGACGAGGGCATGATCCGGGACATCGAGCGCAAGCTGGGCAAGGTCATCGAGCGCCGCAAGCTGGAAGGCTTCGACTACGGAGCCGCTCCGGCCGCCGGGCATGCTCCCGGCGCCGCCAAGAGCGGGCGCCCCTTCTGGCGCAACAGGCGCCGCCCGCGCTGAGGAACCGCCGGGGGCCTAAGCGGCGGTCACTGCGGATGGCACTCCCGGCACTTGGATTCCACGCCCCGGAGCAGCGGGACCTTCTTGTGGCCGCCGATCTCGTGGCAGCTCACGCAGCCCATCATGTCGGAGTGCATCTTATGCGGCATGATCTTGCCTGAATGCCTGACCGTTTCCGGCGGGACCTTCACGCCCACCTTCTCGTGGCAGAGGGTCGCGCAGTAGGAACCCGACACCATCGGCAGTCCCGAGGTGTCCGGCAGGGCCGCCTTCGCTTTCTCGCCCGCCTCGCTCATCAGGCGGTCGGACTCGCGCAGGGCCTTGGACGCCAGGTAGACGTTGTGCTCGCCGTGCGCGTCGCGCACGAAGCGCTGCAGGCGCGCGGCCCGATCCAGGCCCTTGCGGGCCGAGCCGCGCTCCGCGCCCGCCAGCCCGGACTGCTCCAGACCCGACCGGGCCGCGGCGAGCTTGGCGTCGAGCTGGGATAGATCGGCGGCCAGCGCCTTCTTGGTCGCGTCCCATAGCCCCTCGAACTTGGCGCCGTGGCACTTCACGCAGGCCCGCTCGGAAGGCTTGAAGTTGACGCCCTTGAATTCGCGGTCCGGGCCGGCGCGCGTCGTGCCGTCGTCGTAGTGGCAGCCGATGCACGCCACCCGCGCGGCGAACATGGGGCTGGGCATGTCGGGCAATCCCAGGACCGAGGCCTGGCCGGTGTACATCTCTTCTTGACCGTTGTGCTTGTCTTGGTGGCAGTGGGCGCACTCAAAGGGCGCGGCCTGGGCCTGGCGCGGCGGGGTTGAAATGGAGAAGATCGAGAAGGTCGACTTCCGGATGCTCAGGACTTCCTGCTCTTCCTTGTCGGCGAAGCCGTGGTGCAGCTCGTTGTGGCAGCGAAAGCAGCCGATGCCGCGTCCGGCCACGTGGCTCTTGTGCAGCGCCGTCACGTCGCTGAACCGTTCCAGCGTCTCGTGAGTGTTGTGGCAGTCCACGCAGCGCTCCTTGGGGGCGTTGCCGGCGCCGCGCACGGTGTTGAGGTGGCAGTCGGTGCAGGCGACCTTGCGCTGGGAGACGAACTCCTTGTGGTTGTAGGTCATGTTGCCGAGCTTGAAACTCTGCGTCGGCATCTCGTGGCAGCCCAGGCAGCCCTTGAGCGGCTTGACGTCGCGCTCGGAGGCGCGGCCCTTGAAGTGGCAGAGATAGCAGGTCTTGAAGTTGACCTCGATGTGCTTGTTGAGCATGACCTGGCCGTGGCAGGACACGCAGCGCAGCTGGCGGCCCTCGTTGTCCCGGGTCAGGTGCGCGGTGTGGTTGAAGCGGATGTGCCTCTTCTTGTCGACGACCCAGCCGTCGAGAAGGCGTTCGGAGTGGCAGCCGGAGCGCAGGCAGGAGGCGTCCTCGACCTCGGCGAAAGGCTTGGAGGAATAGGTGCGGGTGATGTACTTGACGACCTGGGTCGAGGCCTGGAATTTCTTCCAGAGGATCGTGCCGGCGCCGGAGGGCGGGTAGTGGCACTCGACGCAGGCGACCTTGTTGTGCTTCGAGGCTTTCCAGGCCTCGAAGTACGGGCCCATGATGTGGCAGGAATTGCAGAAGCCGGGGCTCTCGGAGTAGTGAACCATGCCGCCCATCGACACGAGAAAGATCAGCGCTCCGACCGCGATGTAGGTGATGCCGCCGGCTTTCAGCTTCCTCAACATAGGATGGGACCCTCTGAAGACGGAATCATAGCAACGCATCGGCCATCGCGAAGAGACCAGCGCCGGCGGAAGGACGTCTTCAGCGGCGGCGCGCGAGCGCGGCGTTGGGGGGGCCGCTCTGGAGGAACAGGAAGCTCACCGGGAACCCGTATTTCTGGGAGAGTTCCTTTTCCTTCGAGCGAAGGAACTCGATGAGTTTCAGCTTGCGGATGTCGCGCTCCACCAAGCGTCCGGCGGCCGCGGCCTCGGGGTCGATGGCGACGTCCATCGAGAAGACGACCGCGTCGAACTTCCGGCCGATCATCGCGTCGAGCTGGGACTGGAACTTCTTGTAGGTCTCCAGCTTGTAGACGACCTTGTCCCTCAGTATCTCCTCGTTGGGCAGGCCGACGCGGGCCGACTTCGCCTCGACGACGATGACCCGGCCTTCCGGGCTCAAGACGACGGCATCGAGCTCGCTGATGTAGAGGCCCTCCGCGTCGAAGAGCTCGCGGCCGCTCTGCAGGATCTTGTAGCCGAGCTTGTGGTAATGCTCGAGCGTCTTGAGCTCCAAAAGGAGGCCGACATAGCGTGAGTAGATCACGCCCTCGATGAGCTTCGAGAGCCCCGCGCCGTCGTACTTCTTGGCGAGCTCGTTGAGCTTCGCGCGGATGACGGCCCGCTCCTGGGGCATCGGGGCGAGCTCGTCGAGGAACTTGAAGGCGACGCGGCCGCCGGTGCGCTCGGAGACTTCCGAGCCGCGCCGGCGGAGATGGTCCTTAATCTCCGAGTAGCCGCGTGCGTCGAAGACGAGCTCGACCTCGTCGATCCGGCCCATCTGGCTCTCGGCCTTGCCCCCGCGAGCGAACATGGCCTCGGCGTCCCGGATGTAGCCGTCCACGCGGCGGATGCCCTCACTGATCTCGGACTGCGGGTTCTTCGCGCGGTGGAAGAAGACGCGGTGCGTGTGCACGGCGACCTTCTTCCTGCCGTCGCTCAGCACGCCGTCGACCCAGATCAAAGTCTCTTCCAGGTGGGTGTTCTCCTGGGACAGGCCGCGCCCCTTCGCGACGGCCTCCACGGCCGAGACCTTGGCCAGCACGTCGCCGTAGGCGTCGTCCATCACGTCCAGGCTCTCGGAAAGATCGAGGACTCCTGCATAGTGATCGACCATGCGCCGGACTTCCTTGTAGTACACGGCCGCGCGGTCATTGATCCGGACGCCCTCGTCGTTGAGGACGAAGACCGCCTCGGCCGGGGCGGCGGCGCGCGGACGCGAGCCGTCGAAAGCCAGGTGCCCGTCGGAGCCGCGGTTCTTCTTGCCGGCGCCGTGAGAGGCGGCCGCCTGACGC
>MGUL01000019.1:11371-12108 GCA_001800005.1 Elusimicrobia bacterium RBG_16_66_12
GGCGACGGGCGCGGCCGCGGCGATTGGAACGGCGGAAAGCGCGGGAGCCGAGATCGCCGACAGCACTGCGGACGGAGCCGCCGCCAGTCCCGCGCCAAGGCCGAGCGCCGGCCCGACGCGGGGGACCGACACTTCGACGGCGGACGCCGCCGAGACCGAGGCGGCGAGGAGCGCGAGGAGCGCGGCGCGTCGCAATCGCGGGATCACGACACCAGTGTATACGGAAGACGCCCCCCGGACCTGGGCCATCCGGGCCGAAACCGCCGGGCAATAGGCCTATCGCCCGGCTGGACCGCGCGCTCGGTCTTCCTCGCTCAGAAGTTGAGCCCGGCGCCGACGGAGAAGAAATTCTGGTCCGCGAAGCCTTTCTGCGTGTAGCGCTGGTAGGCGGCCTTCACGCTCAGCATCTGCAGGCCGACCGTGCCGCCGGCCTCGTAGGCGTCCGACGGCTCCGCGCCGAGCTTGAACCTGGTGCGCGTGAAGCTGAGGTACGGCTGGACCAGCGGCAGGGTCTTCCACTTGAGCTTGGCGTTCATGCTCGTGTCCGGGAAGCCCTGCACGACGGCGCCGAAGCCGCTCAAGGACAGCGCCTGGGCCTAGCGGACGCTGGCGACGGCGTCGAGGTTCTTGTCGTAGACGCTCTTCGTGACCTCGGCGCTGATCTCCGTGATCAGGAAGCGCAGGCCGGCGAAGGCGGAGAGGTCGGTCTGTCCGACGGAGAACCTGCTGGCGCGCGC
>MGUL01000019.1:12175-12969 GCA_001800005.1 Elusimicrobia bacterium RBG_16_66_12
TCGTCGAAGTGATGGATGTGCATGACCGCGCCGCCGACGTCGACTCCGGCCAGGCCGGAACCGAAGGTCTTGGAGCCCGCCGAGGAGGGCCCGGCCATCTTGCGACCGTGCGCGCTGCCGCCGGGCGTCAGGGAGAAGGTCAGGTCGCCCCCGGCATAGATCTTCTGATAGCCGTTGGTCTTGGGCTGGAAGCCGGCTTCGACGCCCAGGGCGAAGGGCCCCGTCTCGTAGCCGCCGCGCAGGCCGAAGGTGTTGAAGGAACCGCTCGAGACGTCGGAGCGGTACGTGGAGAAGGAGGGAGAGACGTAGATCTTATCGGTCAGGTCGAGAGAGGCCTTGGCCCGCGTGCCCCTATAGTTGCTGGAGCCGAGGGTCTGGTCGACGCCGATGCTGACGCCGGCGGCGGCGGCGGGCGCGGCGAGGGCCGCGAGGACGACGGTGACGGAGATCAGTGTCTTCATGGCGATATTCTACATCTATGGAAATGGCGCTGTAACATTGTTTTTTTACAATTCGGGCGTGCGCTTCTTCGCCCATGACGGCAAGGTCCTCCATGGACCCTCCACGGTCTTGGAATTGACCGCGTTGCCCGGCTTCGACGGAGACACTCTCGTCTGTCCCGTCGGAGCCGTCGACAGCAACGACTGGAAGCCCGCGCTCGCGTATCCTCCTTTTCGTCAGGTCCTGCTGGCTCCGCCCCCCAACCCCGCGCCGGCCCCCGTGCCCGAGCCGGCTCCCGAGCCGGCCCCTCGCCCCGCGCCCACCGCTCCTTGCCCGAAATGCTCCCACGCCAA
>MGUL01000020.1:0-2043 GCA_001800005.1 Elusimicrobia bacterium RBG_16_66_12
TGGGAGAGCTGCCGGCGGCTTTCGGAGCCCTCCGGCAGCGCCCTCGCGGCGATCTCGAGCCTGGCGGCGTCGGCGTAGGAGTTGTAGGTCTCGGGCATGACGACGCCCGCTTTCTGGAGCTGGTTGATGAGGCCGATGACCGGGTGAGCCTCGACCGCCGCGGGAGCGGCCGCCCAGGCGGATGGAGCGGCGAGGGGGGCGGAGACATCGATCTTGGGCCCGGAGAGGCCGAGCGCCGCGGCGGTGATCGGCTGCACGCCGGCGATGGACGACGCGGCGGCGGCCGCGTTCGCCGTCACGGGGGCGACGCGAGCGTTGTAGGTCTGAGACCAGGCGGCGCTTCCGGGAAGGGAAAGTCCCAGGGCCAGGGCGAGAGTCAGTGCGAGCGACTTCTTCGCGACGGTCTTCTCGACGATCATGTCGGTCTCCTCTGCGTCCAACGAAAATAAGCTCCGCTTCTCCACGGATTATATGGGAAAGCCGCGGAACGGGGCTGGGACGGAGAGGGAAGAAAGAGCCCGGTATTCGGCCTATGGCCGACTGGGCCCATGGTCCCACGGCGGGGGACCGCCGAGGACCCGCCGGGCCTCGTAGATGACGGCGGCCGCGGCGGCGGACTGGTTCAGGGAACGGTTTCCCGGGAGCATGGGCACGCGATAGAGGCGGTCACTCCAGCGCGCGCGCAGATCAGGAGGAAGCCCGCCCGACTCGCCGCCGAAAACCAGCCAGGAATCCTCGTCGTAGGGAGCCTGCCAGTGGGTCTTCTCCCCCTCCGCGCTGAAGGCCAGAAGGGGTGCGTCCGCGGGCAGGAGGGAGAGGAACAGCTCGAGGGACTCGTGCACGCGCGGCGACAATCTCTCCCAATAATCAAGGCCCGCGCGGCGCAATCGCGCCTCGGTCAGCTCGAAGCCGAGGGGCCCGACCAGGTGGAGCTCGACGCCGGCGGCCGCGCAGGTGCGGCCGACATTGCCGGTGTTGCCGGGGATCTCGGGGCGGATGAGGACAGCCTTCAGCATCGCTCGAGGTAGTCCAGGTCCTTGCCGAAGGTCTCCCTGAGCCCCGTCAGGGCCAGAAGGGCCAGAAGGAAAGTCCCCGCGCCCACGACCCCGGCGGCGGCGATGATCCCGTGCGAGGGCTTCAGCGCCTGGAAACACCAGGAGACCGCGACCAGCGAGCCGCGCACGAAGTTCGGCACGGTGGTGGTGACGGTCGCGCGGATGTTGGTGCCGAACTGCTCGGAGGCGATGGTGACGAACACCGCCCAGTAGCCCGCGAAGAATCCGAGCCCGAAGCACGTCGCGTAGAAAGGCAGGAGCGCCGCCCCGCGCAAATTGAGATAGATCGCGCAGACCCCGGCCGCGGCCAGCACGAAGACAAGGGCGGCCCGGCGGCGGCTTCTCAGATACTGGCTCAAGCCTCCGCTGGCGAAATCGCCCAGCGCGCAGCCCAAGTAGAGCCACATGACGGCGCGCGCCCCGGTGGGAAGCACGGGCATGGCCAGGGCTTCGCCGAACTCGGGCGCGAAGGTCGCGAGGATGCCGATGACGAACCAGATGGGCACGCCGAGCAGTATGCAGGAGAGATACTTGCGCAGGTTCTCTCCGCTGCGAAGCAGCAGGAAGAAGTCGCCGCGCTTGACCGCGGAGCGCTTCAGCTTGTCGAAAAGCCCCGATTCATAAACACTGACGCGCAGCGTCAGCAGGGCCAGGCCCATGCCTCCCCCCACGAAGTAGGCCGTGCGCCAGCCGAAGAAGTCCCCGACCAGACCCGCCGCCACGCCGCCCAGGATGCCCACGCCGGCCACGATCATGGTGCCGTAGCCGCGCGTCTCCTTGGACATCAGCTCGCTGACCAGGGTGATGCCCGCGCCCAGCTCTCCGGCCAGGCCGATGCCGGCGATCAGACGCAAGGCCGCATACGCGGGGATGGTGTGAACGAAACCGTTGGCGAGATTGGCCAGGGAGTACATCGCGATGGAGCCGAAGAGGACGGAGAGGCGGCCCTTCTTGTCGCCGAGGATGCCCCACAAGAGCCCCCCCAGCA
>MGUL01000020.1:2070-4186 GCA_001800005.1 Elusimicrobia bacterium RBG_16_66_12
GTTGATCAGCAGCAGCCCGGTGTCGAGGAGGCGCTCGGGGGCGACGCCGATGTCCTTGAGGCTCGGCACGCGCACGATGCTGAACAAGATGAGATCGTATATGTCGACGAAGTAACCCAAGGCCGCGAGCAGGATCGCGGCGGCCACGTTGCGCGAGGAGGCGGGCTGGACGCTCATAAGTCCCGATGATAGGAAATCGACCGGGGCTTTGCTAGAATCCGCCCATGACCATCCCCCCCTCGATCCAGCGCCTCGGCCGCGTCTGGGGACTCTTCGCCCTCTGCGGCCTTTTCGGGGCCCTCGGGACCGCCGTCTTCTCCGCTGCGGTTGCGGCGGACAAGCCCGCCGCGACGGCGAGCAACGCCGAGCAGATCCGGGCCCAGCTGGAATCGCGCCGGGCCGCCGAGGCGCCGAGCTCGGTCATGGACCGCTCGATGTCCTTCTTCGGACTTTTCGCGCTCGTGGGCCTCTGCTGGCTGATGTCCTCCGACCGCAGGAAGATCAACTGGAGGCTGGTGGCCTGGGGTATGGCCCTTCAGCTCTTCTTCGGCGTGCTGGTGCTGAAGACCGCCCCGGGCCTCTGGTTCTTCGAGAAGCTCAACGACGGCACGATGGCCCTTCTCGGCTTCACGAACGAGGGCGTCAAGTTCCTGTTCGGCTCCTTCGTCACCGGCCAGGTCGAGACGCCGATGATCAACTTCGCCTTCAACGTCCTGCCCACGATCATCTTCGTCTCCGCGCTGATGACCGTCGGCTATCACCTCGGCTTGATGCAGTGGGTCGTGGACCTCTTCGCGGTCGTGATGTACAAGACCATGAAGACCTCGGGCGCCGAGACCCTCTCGACGGCGGCCAACATCTTCGTCGGGCAGACCGAGGCCCCGCTGGTCGTCAAGCCCTATGTGGCGGACATGACCAACTCGGAGTTGCTGGCCGTCATGGTCGGCGGCTTCGCCAACACCGCGGGCGGCGTGCTGGCGGCCTACGTCGGGATGCTCCACCAGTATTTCCCCGACATCGCGGGCCACCTGATCGCCCAGTCGGTGATGTCCGCCCCCGCGGCGCTCGTCTGCGCGAAGATCGCGATGCCCGAGACCGGCGTGCCGAAGACCCTCGGCCATGTGAAGATGGGCCGAGAGAAGCTCGACGCCAACGTGATCGACGCGGCCGCGCGCGGCGCCTCCGAGGGGCTCTCGCTGGCCTTCAACGTCGCCGCGATGCTCCTCGCCTTCATCGCTTTGATCGCGATGCTCAACGCGCTGATCAAGGCCGCGGGAGTCTGGGCCGGCTATCCGCAGGCGAGCCTCGAAGGCGTGCTCGCCCTCGTCGGCTGGCCGATCGCATGGCTGATGGGCGTGCCCGTCCAGGATTGCTGGACCGTGGGCAAGCTGATCGGCGTCAAGACGGTCCTCAACGAGTTCGTCGCCTATCTTCAGCTGACCGACATCCTAAAATCGGGCCAGCCGCTGACCCATCGCTCGGTGGTGATCGTCAGCTACGCGCTGTCCGGCTTCGCGAACTTCTCCTCGATCGCGATCCAGATCGGCGGCATCTCGGGCATCGCGCCCTCCCGCCGCCACGACCTGGCCAAGCTGGGCCTCAAGGCGATGGCCGTCGGCGCCATCGCGACCTTCATGACCGCGAACATCGCGGGCATCCTGATCCCGTAAGCTAGCCCAGCTCTTCCTCGAGCCGGTCGGCGACGGTCTTCAGGACCTTCACGCGCCCCCAGCGCTTGTCCTCGGCCTCGACGAGCGTCCAGGGCGCGAAGGGCGTGCTGGTGCGCTCGAACATCTCGACGGCCGCGGCCTGGTAGGCGTCCCACTTCGCGCGGTTGCGCCAGTCCTCTTCGGTGATCTTGTACTGCTTGAAGGGCGTCGCCGTGCGGTCCTTGAAGCGGCGCAGCTGCTCCGCCTGGCTGATCTGGAGCCAGAACTTGGCGACGATGACGCCCGACTCGGCCAATTCCTCTTCAAAGGCCGCGATCTCCGCGTAGGCGCGCTTCCAGTCGGACGCCGGGCAGAAGCCCTCCACGCGCTCGACGAGCACCCGGCCGTACCAGGAGCGGTCGTAGATCGTCGCGTGTCCCAGCCGCGGCAGGTGGCGCCAGAAGCGC
>MGUL01000020.1:4268-6051 GCA_001800005.1 Elusimicrobia bacterium RBG_16_66_12
GCAGCAGGCGGCGGATGGCCCCGCCCTTGCCCGCCGCGTCGGCGCCCTCGAAGACCGCGATCAGCGCGCGGCCCTCCGAGCGCAGGCGGCGCGACAGGCGCGCGATGCGCGCCTGCTGCTTCAGCATCTTGCGGTCGTAGTCCTTGTCGTCGAGGGACTTCGAGAGGTCCAGGCGCGTGAGCAGCGACACCTTCGGAGGCTTGGTCCGGTCCGGGGCCGTGGCCGGCTCCGGGAGCTTCGCGCGCGCGATCGCGTCCTGCATCGCCTTCAACACGGTCTCCCCGGTCGTCAGGTCGCGGTAGCGGCGGTCGGTCGCCTCGACGACGGTCCAGGGCGCCTCCGCCGTGCCGGTCTTGGCCAGCGCGCGCTCGCAGATCTTGCGGAACCGGGCATATTGATCGGAAAAGTCCCAGTCCTGCTTGGAGACGCGCCACGCGGTCGCCGGGTCCTTCTCCAGCTCCGTGAAGCGGCGGCGCTGTTCCTTCTTGGACAGGTGCAGCCAGATCTTCACGATGACCGTGCCCTCGCGCGCCAGCATCGACTCGAACGCCACCGCGCGGTCCATCGCCTGGTCGAAGTCTCCCTCGGAGATGTCCTTGAAGACGCGCTGGACGATGGGCCGCGTATACCAGGTCCCGACGAGGATCGCGCCGCGCCCGGAGGCGGGCAGGGTCCGCCAGTAGCGCCAGTACTCGGGGCGCTCCTCCTCCTCGTCGGACTTGTCGCCGTAGGCCTCGACCTGCAGGCCCCGCGGGTCCATCCACTCGAGGAACAGGCGCGCGACCTCGGTCTTGCCGCCCCCCTCGACGCCGCCCACCAGCACGAGCAATCGGAACTTGGTCGCGGCCAGCGCGTGCTGGGCCTTCAGCAGGTCCGTGCGCAGGCGCTCCAGGCGCTTCTCGTAGGCCTTCTTGTCCACCGCGTTGCCGACCTCGGCGCTCTCGAACATGGGGGTCTCCTTCAGACCTTGGTCAGGACGGTGCTCTTGGCGATGAGCTTGAGCGCCTCGGGAAGGCCGTCCTTCTCCGTCCAGGCGTCGAACTCCCCCAGGCAGCCCGAGGTCTTCAAGACCCTCAGCGGCTGGGGCTGGATGCCGCAAAGCAAGAGGGAGGTCCCCAGGCGGCGGCAGCGCGCCTGGAAGTCTCGCAGGGCGTGAAGACCGGTGGCGTCCATGACGGGGACGGAATCCAGGCGCAGGATGAAGACCTTGGGCGGATCCGAAATCTGCGAGAGGATCTCGCCCAGCTTGTCGGCCGCACCGAAGAAGAGCGCCCCGCTGACGCGGTAGACCTCGACTCCCTTGGGAAGGACTCCCGCGAGCGGCTCCGCGGCCCCTCCGGCCTCCTCGTCGCCCCGGTCGGCGACCGCGGCGCCCACGGTGGTCATGTCCGCCATGCGCCGCATGAACAGAAACGCGGACAGGACCATGCCGACTTCCACCGCGACGGTCAGGTCGACGAGCACCGTCAGCCCGAAGGTGGCCAGCAGCACCGCGACGTCCGAGCGCGGGGACTTGAGCAGGAAGAGGAAACTGTGCCACTCGCTCATGTTATAGGAGACGATGACCAGGACGGCGGCCAGAGAGCAGAGCGGGACGCGCGAAACGAGCGGCCCCGCGAAAAGGAGCACGCAGGCCAGGACCAGGGCGTGGACGACGCCCGCCACCGGGGTGCGTCCGCCGCTCTTGATGTTGGTGGCGGTGCGCGCGATGGCACCGGTGACCGGGATGCCGCCGAAGAGCGGCGAGACGATGTTGGCGACCCCCTGGGCGACCAGCTCCATG
>MGUL01000021.1:0-1048 GCA_001800005.1 Elusimicrobia bacterium RBG_16_66_12
ATGGTCTCCTTCTCGAAAGCGAGCAGGACCTTCATCAGCCCGGCCGAGCCCGCGGCGGTCAGCAGGTGCCCGACGTTGGACTTGACAGAGCCGATCGCGCACTGCCCCGGCGTCCAGCCGCGCTCGCCCCAGAGGGTCTTGAGGCTTTGGACCTCGATGGGGTCGCCGGTCGGCGTGCCGGTGGCGTGGCACTCGACGAAGTCGATCTGGGACGGGGACAGCCCCGACTCCTTGTAGGCCGCGCGCATGGCGCGCAGCTGGCCCACGGAGTTCGGCGCCAGCAGGCTTCCTCCCACGTCGTTGGAGAGCCCGCCGCCGACCAGCACGCCGCGCACGCGGTCGCCGTCGCGCTCGGCGTCGCAGAGGCGCTTGAGGATGAACATCCCGGCCCCCTCGCCCACCACGAGCCCGTCGGCCGCCGCGTCGAACGGGGATGGCGCCCCGGACGGCGAGAGGGCGCGCAGCTGTGAGAATCCCATCTGGGTGTAGAGGCTCTCGGGACGCGCGACGCCGCCGGCCAGCATCGCGTCGGCGCGGCCGGCGCGCAGCTCCTCCATCGCGAGCTTCAGCGCGTAGAGCGACGAGGCGCAGGCCGCGTCCAAAGTGAAGGCGCCTCCGCCCAGGCCGAAGGCCTTGGCCAGCACGCCGCCGGGCAGCCCCGCCAGGTAGCGGTTGATCGGGTGAGTGCGCGCTTCGCGGCGAGTGGGGGTCAGCCCCAGGGCGTCGCGCTCGAAGGCGTCGAGCAGGGTCTCCCGCGCCCAGGCCGAGGCGGCGTCGGTCGGCAGGACCAGCTGGCCGATGATGACCCCCGTGCGCCCGCGGACGGCTGCGGGGAGCTTGGCGTCGTCGACGGCCGCGCGCGCCGCATGCAGGGCGAGATGGAAGGCCGGGTCGAGCGAGAGAGCCCACTCGGGGTCCAGGAACAGTCCCGCGGGATCGAAGCGGAAGCCCTCGATGAAGCAGGCCTTCAGCGAATAGACCTTGTCGGCGGCGCCGCGCGCGGGGTCGAAGGCCTCGCGAGGGTCGAGCGGCCAGCGACCGGCGGGGA
>MGUL01000021.1:1082-4316 GCA_001800005.1 Elusimicrobia bacterium RBG_16_66_12
TCTCCCAATAGCGGTCGAGGGTGAGAGCGTCGGGGAATATCCCCCCGGCGCCGACGATGGCGATGGGCTCGGGTCTGGTGGTCACCGCTTGTAGATCGTGAACGCCTCCGCGTCCTCCATCCATTCGACCTTGGAGCGGTTCAGTCGGCGCATCACGCCGAACCAGCCGCCGTCGACCGGGTCATAGACGGACTTGGGCAGCGGGGTCTTGCTGGCGACGACGCGGATGATCTCGGCCGAGATCTCGTCTGTCGGGCGCGCGAACTCAGCGACCAGGCGCACGCCGCGCTTGCGCGCCTCCTCGTCGGGATACTCCCAGGACTCTCCGGCTTTCAGCCGCTTCTCGGTCGCGATCTCGTTCGGGACGACCAGCGCGGTCTTCTCCTGGGACCCGAGGCCGTAGACGTCGTAGAGATAGATGGAGCAGTCGCGCGTGGCCGTCACCTTGATCTTGGCCTCGTCGCCCTGGACGAAGCGCACGCGGGAAAGCTCGAGCTCGACGTGGAAGTCCTTGTCGGAGGCGGCCTCGCGCGGGACGACGCAGGCCTTCAGCTTAACGCGGTAGCGGCAGGCCGGGCAGCCGGGCATGTCGCTGAACCCCTCATCCAGCACGGCTTCCTTGAGGATCCGACCGCTGCGCGTGGTCTGGAGGATGCTCTCGGTCAAGCTGGACTGCGTGCGCAGCCCTTCCTGCTGGAAATCCATGAATTTGGACTTCACGTCGACGCCGAGGAAATCCTGCACCGCGGCGGCTCGGGCCTGCTCAACGGCGGCGGCGCGGACCTGGTGCTTGGAGTCCTGCTCGCCCGCGGCGACGGAGGACTCCCCCTCCACCCAGGTGCAGCCCTCGGGGTCGGTCCCCAGGACCTTGCCGCGCCGCGCCTGGACCTCGTTCTTGCCCGCTTCGTCGACGGAAGTCCCGGTGGGCGCGGCCAGGACATTCTCGGCCACGGGTTTCTTGGCCACGGGCGCGACGCCGCTCTCGCGGTCGTGAGCCTCGAAGGCCTTCCCGGCGCGGGCCTTGACCGCCTCGGCCGTCCCGGCCTCGAGCGTCGATTGGGGCGCCTTGACCTGGGTCCGGCCGCCGCAGCCAGCGAGACCCAATAACGCAATCACTGCGGCGAACGTCGAGGTCTTTGCCATGGTGATTCTCCTAGACGGCGGCTTCGGCGGCGTTATGGCGGAAGGCGAGCGCCAGCGCCGCATCCACGGTACACTCGTAGCCTTCCATGCGGGCGACGAGCGCGCCGCGCTCATCGAGGAACTCGATGTCGGCGCAGGCCCGAGAGTCGCCGCGGCGTGAAGCCTTGGCCACGACGCGCACCCCTCGCTCGGGAAACTCCCCATACTGGCGATACTTGGCGGCAAAGCTGGGCAAGGACGGAGCTCCCATCTGATCCTGGGTCCAGAGGATCACAGCCTGGAAGGCGGCGTCGAGGGCCGACGGGTCCAGCAGCCAGCGGTCGCGCAGGGGAACGCGCATCCAGGACGAGGGCGGCAGGGAGGTCTTGACCTCCGCCACCACGCCCTCCGGCCCGCAAGCCGGCACGGACATCAGGTTCTGCAGCTCGGGGCCGTGGAAGAGGACCTCGCGGTACGCCTTCTCGATCTTGCGCCCGTAGGCCGGGCCCTTCACGATCAGGGACGCCGCCGGAGGCGACATCCGCTTGGCCGCGAGCAGGACGCGGGCCGAAGCATGGAGAGCGCCCTTCTCGCCGCGCAGTTCCGCGGAGACAACAAAGAACCCGTCGCGCCGCACGGCGGCGCCGGCGTGGACCCTGATGGTGGTCGCGCGGCCGGGGAACACGGTCACGCCCTTGGTCACGCGCAGGTCCTCGAAGCCGGAGAAGACCAGGCCTGGGTGGCCGTGGAGCGCGCCGTGGGCCAGCCACTCCGCCGTCATCGCCAGCGGCAGGACGGCGCGGCCGTTGATCACGTGAGCGCTCAGGAAAGGATGGGTCTCGTGCGAGAGGTCCCGCTCGTACGCGACGGCCAGGGCCGGCTTGGCTCCCGGCAGGGCCGCGATCACGACGGTCTCAGCCGGCGCGCCGCCGGCGCGGGCCTCGGCCACGAGGTGCTCGCCGCCCTCGGCCAGGCCGATGACGCCGACGCCCTCCTCGGCGAAGAGCTTCTTGAGTCCCGCGTCCACCATGCCGCCGTCCCACGGGCCCCAGCCGATCGAGGCCGTGCGGCAGTCGGGCAGACGCCGAGCCAGGACCCGTGCTGCCTTGTTCAAGACTTCGTTGGCCACGGCGTAATCGGACTGGCCGACCCGTCCGTAGCGCGCGGTCGAGGAGGAGAACAGCGCCAGCAGGCGCAGATCCCTGAGCTTCACCGCGTCGAGCAGATGGCGCAGCCCGGCGAGCTTGGTGTCCAGCACCGCATCGAGGTTCTCAGCGGTCTTATCGAGGACCTTCTTGTCGGCCAGGACGCCGGCTCCATGGACGATCCCGCGCACGGGGCCCAGATCGCGGACCGTCTCGGCGACGAGAGCCGCGACCTCCCCTGCGTCGCGCACGTCGACGGCGCGATAGCGGGCCTCTGCGCCGGCCGCGGCGAGCAGGGCCATCGTCTCGCGGATCTCGCGTCCGGCGAGGACTTCCTTCGCCCGGCGGCCGATGTCCTTGGGGGAGAGCCCCTTCTCATGCGCGGCGATCGTCTGACGCAGTTCCGCCTCGGTCCGAGCTGCGCTCAGATAAGAGGACTCCGTGCCCGGCAAGGGGCTGCGGCCGACCAGGACGAGGCGAGGCTTGAAGGCCTTGGCCAGAGCCAAGGCGGCGGCGGCGGTCACGCCGCGCGCGCCGCCCGTCACGATCACGACGTCTCCGGCGGCCAGAGGCTCACGGCCGCCCGAGGGCACGGCGCGCTCGATGAGGGCCACGACGCGCACGCCTTCGGCGGAGAGGGCCGCCTCGACGGGGCCGTCGTAGCCGAGTTCCTTGACGAGGAGCTTGGCGGTCTCGTCGACGCCCAAGGACGGGTCGGCGTCGACGGCGCGGCAGCGGGCCTGCTTCCACTCGCGCGCGGCGGACTTGAGCAGGCCGGCGAGGCCGCCGAACGAGGGATCCTGCTCGCGGCCCTCGAAGCCGAGGGCGCCATCAAGGCGCGTCACCCCCGCGACAAGACCGCGCACGCCGCGCGACTCGAAGGAGCGGCCGGCGGCCTGGATCATCAGGAAGGCCTTCTTGAGCCAGGCCTCGGACTCCGCGGTCCACGGGCAACCCGGAGCCGCCG
>MGUL01000021.1:4326-5478 GCA_001800005.1 Elusimicrobia bacterium RBG_16_66_12
GGGCCGCGACGATCAAAGCGCCGAGGTCCTGGGGCAAAGACCGGGGGTCGTCGAGAGCGACGACCTGGGCCTTGAGTCCTTTGGCCTGGAGCTCGCGCACGAGCGCCAGATCCAGACCCGAGTCGCGCGTGACGGCGATGGTCAGAGACTTGTCGAGAGGGAATACGTCCCGCGCCCCGACAGCCACGAGCTCGGGCACGAAACGCTGGATGACGCACGGTCCGGCGTCATCGACGAGAGGCAGCGGCGCGACGGCGACCTGGACCGCGGCGGCAGGAGGCACGCCCTTGGAGAGATAGTCCGCGATGGACTTCAGGGTGCGCAGGGTCCCGAGGTGCTCGGGCTTGACCTTCGGCGCGCCGGGGAGCTTCTCCGCGACGGCCGAGAGGATCTCCACGCGCTTGATCGAATCGATGCCGAGGTCCCCCTCCAGATCCATGTCGGGATTGATGGTCTCCGCCGGATAGCCGGTCTTGTCGGAGACGATGGCGAGCAATGTCGGGAGGATGGGAGCGGAACTCGTCTCAGGCACGGAGGCTCGCACCGGTGCGAGTTCCGACTCAGCCGGGGAGGACAACATCCCTTGGGAGAGATAGTCCGCGATGGACTTCAGGGTGCGCAGGGTCCCGAGGTGCTCGGGCTTGACCTTCGGCGCGCCGGGGAGCTTCTCCGCGACGGCCGAGAGATCTCCACGCGCTTGATCGAATCGATGCCGAGGTCCCCCTCCAGATCCATGTCGGGGTTGATGGTCTCGGCGGGGTAGCCGGTCTTCTCCGAGACGATGGCCAGCAAGGTCGGGAGGACGGAGGTCGATGTCTTGGAGGACATGACGACTCGCTCCGGAGCGAGTTTCATTTCCGTCGGCGCGACCATGGGCGCCGCGACTGGCGGGACCACGAACGGAGGAAGGGGCGCGGAGTAGGCGACCGATGAGCCGGACATGCGGGCGTACAAGGCCTGCTGCTGCTCGACGAGGGCCTGGACCGAACGCTGAGCGGACTCTTGCCCCTGGAGGAACTGCAGGTGGAGCTGGGCGGTCTGCTCCTGGAGGCGCGTGAGGGCGTCGATGCTGGACTGCGCGGCCGAGAGGGCCTGGTTCAAGAGCGAGGGATCCCCCGCGGCCGCCGCGCCAGCGGCGGGCGCGGGGGCGGC
>MGUL01000021.1:5486-7638 GCA_001800005.1 Elusimicrobia bacterium RBG_16_66_12
GGGCTCTCTCTTCGGGAACTGCTTATGCGGCGTGGAGCGGTAGCCGGCTCCGGTCAGGGTCACCGACATCTTGGGCTTGGGGCGGACGTCCTTGAGGCCGTCGGCGCCGCCCTGCCAGGGCTTGAGGTCCACGGCGTGGCCGAGGGCCGCGAGCTGGGCCAGGCAGCGGGCCAAGTCCGCGACGCCGGACTTGCGGCCGTTGGATGCGTCCACACCCACGGCGGTGAAGTCCTGGCCCTTAAGCGTCAGGCTCACGAGGCCGCTCATGCGGGCGCCGGCGCCGACTTCCAGAAACGTGCGCACCCCATCATCATGCATGGATGAAACGAGTTTGACGAACTCAACGGGTTCGGCCAACTGGTGAGCGAGCAGTTCGCGCGCCTTGGCGGGCTCGGACGGATAAGGCTCTCCGGTGGTGTTGGCGTAGACCGCCGGATCCGACTTCGTGAAAGCGACTTTGCCCAAGGCCTTGGCGAAAGGCTCGAGGGCCGGGGCGACCAACGAGCTGTGGAAAGCGGCGGCGACGGGCAGCCGGACGCACCGCAACCCGCGCGCCGCGAGGACCTTTTCGGCCTTTTCGATCTCTCTCGCAGCGCCGGACACGACGTTCTGCGCCGGGGCGTTGCGGTTGGCGATCACCAAGTCCAACTTTTCTTCCTGCACGGCCTTTTCGACATCCGAGAACGAGGCTTGAACGGCAAGCATCGACCCTTTATCAGAACCGTCGCCCTTCATCAGACGGCCACGCAGACCCGACAAAGCGTGTAATGTCTTGGAGTCAAATCTCCCCGCGGCGTGGAGGGCCACCAACTCGCCGTAGGAATGTCCGGCGAAGGCCTCGGCCTTCACGCCGAAGGCCTGGAGCACGCGCCAGGCGGACAAGGCGGCCGCGCCGAGGGCGGGTTGGGCCACGTCGGTGGAGCGAAGAGCTTTCTCTTGATTCTCCTTCTGCTCCTTCGTCCAGCCCGGCTTCGGGAACATGAACTCGGAGAGCCGCGCGGAGCCTTCGAAGGCGGCGTCGGCTTCCTCGAGCGCCGAGAAGGCCTCGGGGAACTGGCAGACCAAATCCCTCCCCATTCCCACATACTGAGCCCCTTGGCCGGGGAACAGCACTCCCAGCTTGCCGGGCTTGACGGAGGAGTAGTAACAACCGTCGGGCGACGACCATGTCGTTTTACCCGCATTGGCCGAAAGCTGCGAGGACGCTTTGGCGAGCACGGCGGACATGTCGGACGACTTTTCGATCACGACCACGAACCGGCACGGCGATTCCACTGCGAAGTCGGCACGGCTCTTGTTCGCCGCGGCCCGCAGCTCGTCCCAGGATTTTATTTTGGCATAGACCTCGAACTTGGAGGAGATCTCAGTCGAGTCTCGGCCCGACACAGCCATGATCTCGCAGTCGCCGGCCCAATCCGTCACAGTCTTGGTGGAGGAGTGTTCTTCCAGTACGGCATGGAAGTTCGTCCCCCCGAAGCCGAGCGCGGAGCAGGCCGCGCGGCGCGGATGGCCCTTCGACGACAGCCACGGACGCTTCTCCAGGCTCAGATAGAACGGCGAGTCCCCCTTCGCCAGCACGAGCAGAGGCTCGGTCACCTTGATCGTGGGCGGCAGCACTTTATGATGGAGCGCCAGAACGATCTTGACCAAGGACGCGGAGCCGGCGGCGGCCTTGGTGTGGCCGATCATGGACTTGACCGAGCCGAGCGCGCACCAGGCGCCCTCGGCCCTCGCGGCGCGATAGACCTGGCTGAGGGCCTCGACTTCGATGCCGTCGCCGACCGCGGTGCCGGTCCCGTGGGCTTCGACGAGCTCGACCGTGTCGGGCGAGACGCCCGCGACGCGATAGGCTTCCTGGAGCGCGCGCGTCTGGCCCTCGGCGCTCGGCGCGTAGATGGACTTGCCCTTGCCGTCCGAGGATGAGCCGATGCCGCGCAGGACCGCGTAGATGCGGTCGCCGTCCTTCTCCGCCTCGTCTCGGCGCTTGAGCACGACCATCCCGACGCCCTCGCCCAAGGTGGTGCCGTCGGCCTTCGCGTCGAAGGACTTGGCGTGGCCGCCGACCGAGAGTGCCGGGGTCTTCGTGAAGCACATGTACATGAAGATGTCGTTGAAGGTGTCCACGCCGCCGGTGACGACCATCTTGGCGCGG
>MGUL01000021.1:7794-8129 GCA_001800005.1 Elusimicrobia bacterium RBG_16_66_12
GGACGTAGCTGTCGGCGATGCGCTCGACGACCTCCTCGGCCTGCTCCTTGGGCACGCCGGCCTCGGCCAGCGCCTTGCGCCAATGCGGGTGGCCCAGGCGCGCGCCGAGAGGCACGACCAGCTCGAGGGTGCCGGTGACGCCGAGGATCACGCTGACGCGGCTCTTGTCCCAATCCTTCTCCACGGGGTAGCCGGCGTCGGCCAGGGCCATCTTCGCGGCCACCAAACCGAAGAGCTGGGCGGGATCGGTCGCTTCCAAAGTGTTCGGAGCCAGGCCGAACTCGGCAGGGTCGAAGTCGTATGGCTCGAGGAAGCCTCCCTTGTAGGCGTAGACG
>MGUL01000021.1:8217-14990 GCA_001800005.1 Elusimicrobia bacterium RBG_16_66_12
TGATGTTGGCCCAATATTCGCGCAGGGTCTTGGCTTTCGGGAACACGCAGCCGATGCCGACGACAGCCAGAGGATGGGACGCGGGGGTCTGCTCTTTCTTGGTGGGCATGGTCTCTTTAGTCGAGGAGTCGGTCCAGCTCGTCGGCGGTCTGGGGCTGGATCCGGAGGGTCTCGGAGTCGAGGGCGACTCCCTGGCAGCGGAGGAAATGGGCGCGCGTGAGCACGGCCGCGCCGTAGAGCAAGTTATGTGCTACGAGAGAGATCGTGCGGTTCTCAGGGATTTCCAAGAAACTCCCTTTGACCCATTCGTTGAAAGCCCCCATCGCGGGCCCACACCAGACCTGGTAGTCAAGCGCTCGATCCGCGACGCCGGCGTTGGCCCAGCGGGAGGCCTGGCCGAGATATGAGCGAAAAACGAGAGCCAGCTTGTGTTTCGGCTCGCGCTCCGCGCGCTCGACTTGGGACGGATCGCGTTTGAGGAAAAACTCTCGGGTCTTGGTCCAAACGGAGTCGAGCGATTCACGGAAGAGGTCTTTCTCGAGAGGGCCTCGGACGGAGGCGGGGATCGACTCGACTGAGTCGTATGATCGGTATATCTCGTAGAGCTTGGCCCCGCGCATGGCGAACATGGTCCCGCGCTTGAGAACCTGGACCTTGACGCCCAGCTCGAACATGTCGGCCGCGGGGGCCATCACGACGTCGGCCTGGCCGGCCTCGGCCAGCATCTTGCGCACGCGGTCCGAGGAGCCGGACTCCACGCAGGCCTGGTTGACCGAGCCGGTCATCACGTAGGCGGCGCCCATCATGTAGGCGGCGGCCGCCGAGGCCGGGGTCGCGATGCCGCCGGCGGCGCCCACGCGAGGTTCATGCGCGAAGCGGTGCTTCGACTGAAGGCGATCTCGCAGCGCGATGATGGCGGGCAGCAGGCTGATCAGCGGGCGGTTGTCGGTGTGGCCGCCGCTGTCGGCCTCGACCGTCACGTCCTGCGCCATCGGGACCTCGGCGGCCAGCGCGGCCTCCTCCGCCGTGACGAGGCCCGCGGCGGCCAGCTCCCGCAGGACCGGCTCGGGGGCGGGAGAGAGGAACTTCTCGGCGACCTCCGACCGCGATACTTTAGCGACGATCTTGTTGGGCGCCACGATCGCGCCGTCAGGAGCGCGATGAAGGCCCGTCGCGCGGTAACGAACGATGGACGGCGTCAAACCCATGAAGGCTGAGGCTTCGACGAGATGCACGCCCTTGCGCAGATACAGATCGCACAGGGCGTTCTCGAGGTCGGGTTCGTTCGGGCTGTGAATGAGATTATATCCGTGGGTTTTCGACCCGAGAGAGGACTTCAGCCGGACGACGGCCTCTTCGACCTTCTCCAGGGGAAGTCCCGCCGCGCCGAAGAAGCCCAGCAGGCCCGCGCGGCCGCAGGCCTCGACGATGCCGATGGAGGCGATGGCGTTGGCCATGGAGCCGGTCGCGTAGGCGTAGCGCACTCCGTGCTCGCGCAGGAACTCAGGGTCGCCCAGGCTCTCGGGCAGGAGAGCGGGCGCGAAAGCATCCCCCTCGCGGACGGGGCGCCGCAGGTCCCGGAGGGACCGGCCCAGCAAAGTGGCGTCGGACTTCGCGTCGATCGTGCGGTGGCTCGGGGTCAAATCGGTCTCGTTCGCGCGCGCGTACGGGGAATGAGCGATTATACCCGTTTTCCAGGCGCTTTTTCGGGCGGATGTGGTATCATCACCGCCCATGCAAGAGCTCATCGACCTCCTGAAGAAGACCCACGATGTGCGCGCCATCATCGAATGGGGCGGGCTGACGATGATCTCGGCCATCGTCTTCACGGAGACCGGGCTCTTCGTGGGCTTCTTCCTTCCCGGAGACTCCCTGCTGGTGACCGCGGGCATCTTCGCGCGGACGGGGCACCTCCCCCTCCATTGGCTTCTGACCTTGGTCCCCCTCTGCGCGATCATCGGCGACCAGGTGGGCTACATCATCGGCCGCAGGGCCGGGGCCGCCCTCTACAGGCGGCCGGACGGCATCCTCTTTAAGAAGGCGCACCTCATCCGCACGCACGACTTCTACGAGAAGTACGGCGCCAAGACCATCGTGCTGGCCCGCTTCGTGCCCATCGTGCGCACTTTCGCCCCCGCCGTGGCCGGCGTGGCGAAGATGGACTACCGGACCTTCGTGACCTACAACATCCTGGGCGGCATCCTCTGGGTGTTCAGCACCGTGCTCGGCGGCTACTTCCTCGCCTCCCTCGTGCCGAACGTCGACAAGCGCATCCACGAGGTCATCATCGTCGTGGTGATCCTGTCGGTCCTGCCCGGCGTCTTCGAGTACTGGTCGTACCGGCGGCGGACCGCGGCGTCAAAGCCCTAGGTGTAGTCGCAGCGAAGAATCCAGGGCCGCCATCCATTTCGGCGGCAATACCCCCATCCTCCGCCCGATGCGGCTTCGATCCACCGCCTTCAATTGATGCGTGGCAATCCGGCACGGTCGGCCGTCTCCGACGATCCCAGCCGGGACAGCGACTTCACAAAGCCGGGTTTTCCGCGCGGCTGAAGAGAGCGGTGCGACAGTCATCGTCTGCATATGCAGGTTGTGATCATCACTTGAAATGACCACGGCCGGCCTCTTCTTTCGGATCTCAGCCCCGATCCCGCCCGAAAAATCGGTCCAATAAATCACCCCGCGTGCAATCACCAGTCCTCCTTCTCCAATCCATCTCCGATCACGGAATCCCCCTCAAGGATGAACTGTCGCTCATCCTTCAGGAATTCCGGATCGTTGGCCGCTTCACGGTAATCCTGGATCAGCCGCCGCCGAAACTCGGCCTTCTCGAGCGCGGCCATCCGCCCCGCGACGGCGCGGGCGATGAAGGCGCTCTTGTTGGCGACCTTGTCCAGGCGCTTGGCCAGGGGCTCGGGGAGGGTGATGTTCATCCGTCGGTATCCCATGCCGACAGTATAATACACACTTGGATACACATCAAGCCCTCCCCGAGCCGGACGCCCTCAGGGTCAGCCCCGTGCCGTCGCCTGTCCCGCTTCGCAGGCCAGCCGGTAGCGCGTCAAGATGACGTCCGACGCGGCGGATCGGGCCTCGGCCGTCACGGGATGAGCCAGGTCGAACCAGCGCTCGGCGGCCACACCCTTGCCTTTCTCCGCGGGGAAAACGACGAAAGGCGCGTCGTTGCCCGCCTCGTCCTTCTTGAGCACGCGGATGCCCTTGATCACGAACGCGTCGGCGATGATGAGTTCGGCGAAGGCCAGCAGCTTGGTCGCACGCCCCGAGACGTCCTCGAAAATCCGCACCCGTCCTTCCAGCTTCGGCAGAGTCGCTTCCATGTTCCCTCCATGATGCAGCTTGGCGTCATGAAGTATACGGCGAGGGGGTCGAAAAAGTTCCGTGGCCGGCCGCTGGCCGGAGGACGGCGTCAGGCGGCGATCCACTCGTAGGCGGAACGGTGGGAGTCCAGCGCGTCGGCGTGCACGATGAACTTCTGGTAGACGGGATGGCGGGCGATCGTCGCCGAGTCGCCCACCACGACGAGACAGCGGCGCGCGCGGGTGACGGCGACGTTGAGCCGCCTCATGTCGGACAGGAAGCCGATCTGCCCCCCCTCGTTGGAGCGCACGAGCGAGAGGATGACCGCCTCCTTCTCCCGGCCCTGGAAGCCGTCGACCGAGCCGATCTCCAGGCCCGGCTCGTGAACCATCGTCTTCAGGAGCTTGGCCTGGGCGACGTAGGGCGTGAGGATGGCGACATCCTTGGGCTTCATGCCCGACTCGAGCAGTTCGCGCAGTATCCTGACAGCCAATTCGGCCTCGCCCTTGTTCTCGCGGCTTTCTAAAAGGTCGTTCCAGGCCTCGTCGAAGCCGGCGCCGGCGGTGTCGACGAAGGTGACGGGACGGCTCGTGAAGTCGGTCGGCGCCACGCCGGGCAGCTCGTCGGCGGTGTGCTGGGCGACCGATTCATGGGCAATCAGCTTGCCGTCGTAGAAGCTCTCCGAGGGGAAGCGCATGATCTCCTCGTGCATGCGGTACTGCACGCGCAGCAGCGTCTGAGACGCCGCGGGCAGCAGGTCCTTCAGACGGTCGAAGAGGGTGACGGCCAGGCCGCCCTCGGCGGCCTCCTTGGAATAGATGGTGGGCGGCAGCTGGTTGGCGTCCCCCGCGAAGACGGCCTTCTTGGCCATGCACAGCGGAACCCAACTCAAGGGCTCCGAGGCCTGCGAGGCCTCGTCGAGGACCGCCAGGTCGAAGTCGCCCTTGACGAAGCGCTTGGAGATGCCCGCGTGCGTGCCCAGAACCACGTTGGCCGAGGCCACGATGCGGCGGGAGATCTCGAACTCCAGGTCGCGCGCTTCCCTCCATAAACGTCCGACTTCGCGCTCGCGCTGCTGGCGCTCCGCGTAGCCGAGCTGGCCGATGCCGCGGCCGTGGCTGGATTTGCGCTTGGCCAGCTTCTCGCGCTTGGCGTCGAGCTCGCGGACCTCCTCGTAAAGAGGCTCGGCCTCGACTTGGGCCGCGAGGTTGCCGTGACGCAGGCTCTCGAGCGTGCGCGCGGGGTGACCCAGGCGCACGACGCGCAGCCCGGTCGGCAGGAGCTTCTCGAGGATGTTGTCGACCGCGATGTTGGAGGGCGCGGTCGCCAGCACGCGTCCGCCGGCGCAGACGTGCTGACGGACGATCTCGACCAGGACGGTCGTCTTGCCCGTTCCCGGCGGGCCGTGGACGAGGGCCGCGTCGTCGGCCGCGAGAGCGCGTTTGACGGCCTCCTGCTGGTACTCGTTGAGGTCGGGGTTGAAGAAGCGGACCTTCGCCGCGCGCGAGCGGACGGGGACGGTCTCGCCCATGAAGACCTCGCGCAGCGTCGAAAGGCGGGAGCGCTTGGTCTCGGCGACGGTGATCAGGGCCTTGCGCATGCGCTGATAGGTCGCGTCGGACCCCAGCAGGTCGATCGAGCAGGCGCCGCGGATCTCGGCGCCGGGCTCGACGGAAGGGCCGTTCAGGGCCACGGTGACGCGGAACTCCTCGACCTTATAGAGCGTGCCTTCAGCCGACTTCGGGTCCCAGTTCGTGGGCAAGTTCAGCAGGACGTTGTCGCCCGAGTTCATCGCATGGAAGGGCGAGAGCTCCTCGCCGCGGGACGGGCGGGAGAGCGTGATCAGCGTCATGCCCGCCAGTCCCATCTCGACGCCGTCGATGGTCAGGCCGGTGACCGTCTTGCCCAACGCCTCGCGCTGGCTGACCGGGAACTTGCGCAGCTCGCGCAGGTTCTCCGACTTCTCGGCCTCGCGCTCGAGGTCGAGGAGGACCTGGAGCCTCTCGAAGTGTTCTTTTCCCGCCATGAAGACGGTCATTCTAGCAATTACGACGGACCCGTGCCGGAGCGAGACTCCGGGGGGCTATTTCGACGAGGCGTCGCCGTAGCGCATCAGGACCTGAGAGGTGTGCGACCGGCTCGGGGTCTGTTTGCCGCCCGAAGTCACCATCATCGAATTCTCCATCTCGGACTTGACGATCTGTCCGAGACGCGGAGAGAACCAAGTGGTGCCGACGCTGTCGCCCGAGACCGAGATGCCGCCCGAAGAGGTCAGATCCACCTTGGACTGAGCCTTCACGACGTAGCAATCGAAGGTGCCCGCCGGAACCGTCACCTTCTCCCGCCCCGTCACGCGACTGTTGCCCTCCATGCTGGTCCGGTCGACGGTGGTCTTGTTGAGTTCCAGGTGCGTCAGCTGGTTCTTCATGACCGTCTTCGACCGCCACTCCGTCCCAATCTTGAGCTTCGGCGGATACGCGAGCATCGGAGGGTCGTAGGTGTAGACGGCCTGGAATTTCGGATTGTCCATCTTCATCCCGACCATGGAGACCCCATCCCTGGACGATGAATAATAGGTCCGAACCTTGGTCTCTTTGTCGTCGTTAGTGAAGAAGAAGCCCGGCTTGCCCTCAAAATCGTCGAATTCTCCCACCTTGGTGATGCGGAGGGAGTTCCCTGTGCCGCCCATGTCGGTCTCGTACTCCCACCAGCTTCCGGACTTGAAGGAGAGCACCCCGGTCCGGCTGTTCTTGGCCCCGCCTTCGCCGTCTTCCTTGAGCGCCAGGGCCTTGAGCGCTGTCTGCGTCGGTCCCGGCGCGACATAGGGAGCCAGCGCCTTGGCCATCTCCGGCTCGAGACCCGGAGCGCGCATGTACGCCTTGACGAACTGGGCCGACCAGGCGCGCTTGTCGTTGGCGGGCACCACTCCGAGAGCCAGCAGGCGGCCGAGCTTCTCCCAGTCGGCGTCCCGCGCCTCGGTGCGCTTCTGCCTCGCGTCCTCGCCCGCCTTCCACTGGACTTCGTATTGATCCCACTCGGCAGCGCGCTTCGCGGCGATGTCGGCGAACTTGGGCGCGTCCGTCGCCAGGCGCCGCCAGCTGGCCGCCTTCTCCCCTGGGGAGGAATCGCTCTTGTCGAGCTGGGTGGCCGCGTTGTATTTCTCCAAGGCGTCCACGTCTACGTTCGCCCAATCGAGCCCCGCGGCGGAGGAGTCCAGCGCCTTGGGCGCCTGCGCCGCCGGCAGGGCCGGGAGGTTGGCGGCGGAGACCTGGAAGCCGCGGGACGCGGGAACGACGCTCTCGCGGTCGATCTTCGCCAGGTCCGGCGCGCCCTCGCGCCCGCTGCCCAGCACCGCATCGGGAGAACCGGACGAGAGCTCCGGCGTCTGCGCGTGGTCGCGCGACAGGCTGAGGACCTTCTTCGCGTAGTCCACGACGCCCTGCGCCGTCACCTTC
>MGUL01000021.1:15057-15304 GCA_001800005.1 Elusimicrobia bacterium RBG_16_66_12
GCGGGGCTTGGCCGACCTCGGCAGAGGCCCCGCGAACTGGTCCGAGCGCGCCGCCGTCATGAGGATGGTCCGCGCGTCCAGGCCGGCCGGCATGGCGCCCATGGCCACCAAAGGTTGGAGGTTCGCCACCAGGGCCCGGCCCGAGGAGGCTTTCCCGGAGAAGCAGGCGTCGATGAGGACCACGGTCCGGTCCTGCTTGCCCTTGGCCAATATCCCGAGCAGTTCGTTACGCGAGAGGCTGCGCTTA
>MGUL01000021.1:15325-17202 GCA_001800005.1 Elusimicrobia bacterium RBG_16_66_12
TTCTGCTGGGCGTCCACGCCCACCAGGAGCCCGTCCTTGCCGTCCCTGGACGGCGCGCCATGACCGATGAACACGAACCACAGCGTCCCGCCCCGCTCCACCTGCGCGGCCTTGTCGACCGCGGCCTGCCGGATCTCGTCGTTGGTCGCATCGTCGTCGCGCAGGAGCGCGACCTTCTCAGCGGGAATCTTCAGCGTCCCGGTCAGGTACGCGTGCCAGGCATCGGCGTTCGCCTTGGCCCCGGGAACGGATTCGACGAAGGCGTATCTCTCGGCGCCGACGATCACCGCGGCGTCCTTCTCGCCTCCGCCGGTCGCCTTGAGCGGCGAGGACAGCTCCGGCCAGAGATCATCCGCCCGGACGGGCAGGGCTCCCAGGAGAAAGGCCACCAGACAAAAAGTCAAGCGACGCTGAACGGTTCGGCCCATAGGATTCCCCCGAGGAATGTGGAGTGAGACGCCATTGTACGCCTCGCGTCAGCCGTCGTCAAGGAGAGGTTCCCCCCTCCTATTTTGTAACATCAGCGCGTGCCGCTGCCGCGCCTGCCTGGCGTTCCGCGACTCCTGAAGCGCCGCCCCAAGCCGGGGTCCGGGGACTTCTCCTCGGACTTCGACGAGTACACCCCCGGCAACCGGCTCACGCTCTACACCCGCGGCTGCGACCTCTTCGCGGCCATGGCGGCCGCCATCGAGGACGCGCGCGAAGCCGTCCACCTGGAGACCTACATCTTCGGCAACGACGACACGGGGCGGACCTTCGCGGAACTCCTCGCCAAGAAGGCCCGCGCGGGTGTGCCGACCCGGCTCATCTTCGACTCCGTCGGCTCCATCGACATGGACCCGCGCCTGGAGACGCTGATGCGCAACGCAGGCGTGAAGATCCTGGAGTACCACCCGGTGGCCCCCTGGCGCCCGCGCTGGGCCTGGAACAAGCGCGACCACCGCAAGATCCTGGTCTGCGACGGCCGCGTGGGATTCACCGGCGGCATGAACCTGTGTCACGAGCACGCCCCCGCCGAGTTCGGCGGGCAGGACTGGCCCGACGCGCACGTGAAGGTGGAGGGTCCCGCGGCCCATGAGCTGGACCGCCTCTTCCGCGAGGTCTGGTTCAAGCAGAAGAACCGCTGGTTCGGCTCCTCCGGCGGCCCCGCGGAGATCCGAGGGACCTCGCGCGTGCGGGTCGTGGGCAACCACGAGATCCTGCGGCGCCTCGTCATCCGCGAGGCCTACGTCAACGCCCTGCGCGCGGCGCGCGAGGAAGTGCTCATCGCCAACTCCTACTTCATCCCCGATTGGCGCATCCGCCGCGCGCTGCGGCGGGCGGCCAAGCGCGGCGTGTCCGTGCGCGTGCTGGTGCCGGGCGTCTCGGACGTGCAGTCCGTCCGGCACGCGATGCGCGCGACCTACGGCTCGCTGCTCACGCACGGCGTGCGCATCTTCGAGTGGCAGGGCCCGATGCTCCACGCCAAGGCCGTGGTCGTCGACAAGCAGTGGTGCGCGGTCGGCTCCTACAACCTGGACCACCGCAGCCTCCTCCACAACCTGGAGGTCAACCTCCACTGCCTCGACCGCCCCTTGGCCGAGGAACTGACGGGCCGCTTCGAACGCGCGCTGGAGGGGTCTCGGGAGATCGCGCTCGACGCCTGGCGCCGGCGCCCCTGGACGGAGCGGCTGCAGGAGCAGTTCTTCGGCTCGTTCGAATACTTCTTCTGATTTGCTAGATTGTCGGCCCGAATGAAGATCCTCTTCCTGATGCGCCACGGACGCTCCCCCTCGGCCTGCGAGGCCGGGGTGGCGAGCGACGCCCTGCGGCCGCTCTCGCCTCAGGGCCGCGAGGAGGTCCGCCGGATGGCGCTTGAGATCGTCAGGCGCGGCGGC
>MGUL01000021.1:17377-21184 GCA_001800005.1 Elusimicrobia bacterium RBG_16_66_12
TCGGAGGTCCTCGCCGTCGGCCACCAGCCGCAGGTGGGAGAGATCGCCTCCCTGCTGACCGGCGCCGTCTACGACATCCGCCCCGGCGGCGTCGTGGCCGTGGAGCTGGGCGGCCCGCCCCGCCTGCTCTGGACCCTCAACCCCGAAGAGCTGGGATGACGCGCCGCCGCCGCCGCGACCACGGGGACTCGCGCCCGTTCTGGCGCGGACTGCCGCACCACTACGCCGACGCCGCGCTGGGCGCGTTCATGGGTTTGCTCTCCCCCCTCGGGGCCTTCCTGCTGCGCTATTGGCTGGCCGACCCCTTGCTGAGGTCTCTCTGGGTGCGCAACGAGCTCCAATACAACGCCTTCTTCTACGCCTACATGGCCCTGGGCACGGGCGCGGCCTTCACGGCCTTCGGCTACGCGCTGGGACTCCGCTCGGAGCGTCAGCGCGTGAGCAACCGGATGCTCTCGGAGCGCGTCGACGAACTCCACCTCAAATCGGTGACCGACGCGCTTTCCGGGGCGTACACCTACGGCTATCTCTACGAGGTGCTGGAGCTCGAGATCCAGCGGACGATGACCGAGAAGTCGCCGCTCTCGCTGCTGATCCTGGACATCGACGACTTCAAGAGCGTCAACAACAGCCACGGGCATCTCTTCGGCGACCGCGTACTCCGGGAGACCGCCGAGACCATCAGCGCCAATGTCCGCTCCAACGACATCCTGGGACGCTACGGCGGCGACGAGTTCGTCGTCGTGATGCCCGGCGCCGACGAGCAGACCGCCCTCCACGTGGCCCAACGGGTGCGCAGCGCCGTCGCCAAGAACGGCTACATGACCACGGTCAGCGTCGGGACCTCGACCTACGGCGGCGGCTCCAAGGAGACCCCGGCCGACTTCCTCCACCGGGCCGACCTCAAGCTCTACCAGGCCAAGCGCGACGGCAGGAACTGCGTGCGCTGAGGTTCCTAGGGCCTGAAATAACTTTCGCTCCAGCTTCCGCTCACCCAGCGCACGCCGGTGCTTTGAGTGAACCCGAACTGAAGATCGAAGAAAAACAGGGGGCGGCTGGTGCCGTAGGATGAGGGTTTCAGGATCGTGACGTTCTCGCCGACCGCGCGCCCGAGCATGCGCTGGTTGATGACGATTTTGTCTCTCGGGGCGTAGAGGTCGAGATAGGTGACGTTGTCCTGGTCGCCCACGTCATTGTACCCCGAGAGCGTCAGAGTGCTCCCTCCCTGGCCGTAGATGTGGACGTTGTAGGCCCTACAGCCGCCGCCGTTGGTCGTACAGTTGTTGCTGCAGTCGATGTGGCCGTCCGGGCTGACGTAGAGGCTGCCGGCGAGGTAGATGGAGACGGCGTGGTCTTTACTGGTGAGATCGATGGTGAGGGTGCGGCTCGTGACGTTGATCCCCTTGAAGTAGTAAGTGCCCGAGCTCAGCGTGACGTTGCCGATGGTCGGATTGACGCTGAGGATCATGGTCGTGGTGCTGTAGGCGGTGAAGGGGTCGATGCGGTCGGCGTTGTTGTCGTTCTGGGTCAGGAAGGGCGCGCCGTCCTCGACGAGCACCGTGGAGCTCGAGGGAGCCAGAGAGACCTTCCCCGCGACGGTCGACGCCGCGGGCGCGGTGCTGGCCGCGGTCGCGTAGGTCGCGTTGCCCTGGATGCGGAGTGCTCCGGCCGCCGTGGCCACCGTGGCGTTGGCGAAGACATGCGAGCCGAACACGCAGTTTCTGCGAGGGAGCGTGTCGGTGGTCCTGCAGGTCGGATTGCTGTTGACGGCGGAGTCGAAGGCGACCATGAGCCAATTGACCGTGAAGGTGCTGTTGGCGAAATTATAGAGTCCGTCGAAGAGCGCCTGGGCCTTGACGGTGCGCGCGGCGCGCCCCATGACGGCGACCGACGCGGAGTAGCCCGTGGAGGTGATCCACGGCTCGAGGTCGGTGGAGACCGAGACCGTGTAGTAGCCGCCCGCGAAGTTCTTCTGCGGGTAGCCGGTCTTCCAATTCGACGCGAGCATGACCTTGTTCAGCGCGTCCTCCAGCCCGGCCTCCGCGATGGCCTGGGCCTGGGCCTGGCGGACCTGATAGGAGGTCTCGCGCACCTGGACGCGCATCAGCCCGTAGGAGCCCGCGATCACGACGGCGAAGGCGAGGACGGCCAGCACGGCGGCGGGCAGGGCGGCGCCGCGGCCGGCTCTCATCGGTTCCTCAGCCAGGCCCCGGAGACGATGCTGTAGGTCCTGTCCTTGGCGGCCTTGCCCTTGACCGTCAGGACGACCTGGACCAACGACGCCTGGGACGCCGCGGTGGACTGGGAGATGAGGCCGTCGGCCCCCATCCCGTAGTAGGAGACCGTCATGCTGGAGATGGCCGACGCCTGCTTGAAGTCGACGCCGCCCTCGGTCTTGACGAGGACGCTGGATCCCTCCACGATGAAATCCGCGTTCACCGGCCCCGGCAGGACCAGCTGCAAGGTGGAGGCGTCCAGCGAGCGCACGGCGCTCGCCTCCTGGGCGGCCCAGACCAGCCCGCGCTCGCCGCCCGCGTTCACCAGGGCCCGGCGGCTGCCCGACAGCGCCGCGCTTTGGCGCGCGGTGTAGAGCGACCCCTTGGCGAGCGCCCCGATCATGCGGGCCATCACCAGGGCCGCCATGGCCATGAGCAGCACGCCCACCAGCAGTTCGGGCAGGGTGAAGCCCCGGCTCAGCGATTGGTGATGAGGGTGTCGAGGCATATGGACTTGCGTTTCTTGCGCCAGGAGCAGGCCTGGACCGCCTTGAAGTCGGTCCTCGAGCCGGTGGACCCGAGGGTCGTGACGTTGACGTAGCGGACGGTGACGCTCGTCGCGTAGTCGTCGAACGCGGTCAAGGGGTTGTTGAGCGGATCGCGCGGCGGGCTCTCGCTCCAGCCGTCGAAGTCGTCGATGTCGTCGTAGCCGCTCTTGTCGGCGGAGCTCTCCGCCCCGTCGCGGCCGATGTTGCTGCGGTTGCTCGTATACTTGGCCGGGGTCGGGGTGCGCTCGTCCCAGCGGCGCAGGCGGATCTCCTCCAGCATCCGCTGGGAGAGATGGGCGGAGACGACCGACGCCTCGCCGGCGGTGTTGGACTTCACCATCATGATGAGGGCCGCGTTCAGCGCGGTCATCGCGATGCCGATGACGACGAAAGTCAGCAGGACTTCCATCATCAGGAACCCGCCCTGCCCCCCCCGCGATCCGACGGCTCTCTTCCCGGGCATCGCGGCGCCTAGGCTTCGACGGACAGATCGACGAGGCGGTGCTTGATGGCGTAATACACCAACTCGGCGTTATTGCTCAGGCCCATTTTCTTCAGGAGCCGGGCGCGATTGGTGCTGACCGTCTTGACGCTCAGGCCGATCTTGCGCGCGATCTCGGTCATGCTGCGGCCCCGCGCGATGTCCAGGAAGACCTGGTGCTCGCGGTTGGAGAGGGACTCGTGCGGGGGACCCTCGCGCCGGCTCACGGCGGCGGCCAGGAGGTCGGCCAGGGCCGGCGTGATGTAGCGCGCGCCCGAGGCGACGGTCCGCACCGCCTCGATCAGTTTGGCGGGCGCGCAATCCTTCGTCAGATAGCCCCCGGCCCCCAGGCGCAGGGCGCGGACCGCGTACTGCTCCTCGGGGTGCCCCGTCAGCACCAGCACCGGCAGGCGCGGGGCCTCGGTCTTGAGCCGGTGCAGGGTCTCAAGCCCCCCCAGCCCGGGCATCGTGAGGTCGAGGAGGACGACGTCCCAGCGGCGCCCGCCCCGGGACTTCATCATCAGCTCCTCGCCCGTCTCCGCCTCGTCGATGACGGCGATGT
>MGUL01000021.1:21231-24777 GCA_001800005.1 Elusimicrobia bacterium RBG_16_66_12
GGTCGTCGACGATGCAGACGCGGATCATTCCCCTAGGCCGGCACGAGGAGAGCCAACTTCTCCTTGATGGTGTCCTTGGTGAAAGGCTTGGTGACGAACAGGGTGGCGCCGGCCTTCAGGGCTTTCTCCACGTTCGCCGCATCCGTCTCGCTGGTCAGCATCGCGATGGGGACCGTCTTGAGCTTCTCGTCGGCCCGGGCGGCCACGACGAACTCATAGCCGCTCATCTCGGGCATGTTCCAGTCCACGAACACGGCGCAGAGGCCGTCCTGCGACTTGGCCGTCTCCAGCCCGACCTTGCCGTTGACGGCCTGCACCACCTCGTGGCCCAGCTCCTTGAGGGCGGCCGAAAGGACCATCCTGATTGTGGTCGAATCATCGATCACAAGTATCTTCATGGGTTCTCCGGTTTGAGCGGTTCATTGTACCACACCGCCGAGCTGGAAGATGGGGATAAGCATCGAGATGGCGATGCCTCCGATGGCGATGCCCAGGAAGACGACGAAGACCGGCTCCAGGGCCGCGAAGAAATTATGCAGGGCCACGTCCACCTCGCGCTGATAGTAATCGGCGACGAAGGCGAGGGCCTCCGGCAGGCGCCCGCTCTTCTCCGCGCCCGCCACGACGTGCGCGACCATCTCCGGGATATAGTCGCTCGCGGCCAGGCTCGGCCACAGCTGTTTGCCGGCCTCGACCTCGTCGCGCATGCGGCGGATCACCTGCGCGATGACCACGTTGCCGGCCGTCGCCTCGCTCAGCTCCAGGCTCTTGAGAATCGGCACGTTCGCGCCCAAGAGCTCGCCGAGTATACGCATCACGCGGGCGAGGACGATGCAGCGCGTCACGCTGCCCACGATGGGGAACGTCAACATCAGCGTGTGGAGGACGAGGCGGTTGCTCTCCGCCCGCAGCCAAGCCCTCGCTCCGAATATCGCGGCGCCGACGCCCCCTACCCAGAGAAGCCAATGGGCGCGCAGGGTCCCCGAGAGCCAGAGCAGCATCTTCGTCATGGGCGGAAGGGGCGCGTCGAACTGCTCGAAGACCTCGGCGAAGGTCGGCAGGATGAAGATGATCAGGCCCAGCACGACCAGAAAGGCCGTCCCCATCACGACCGACGGATAGATCATCGCCGAGCGGATGCGGGTGCGCACCCCCACCTTGAACTCGAGGTAGCTCCCGATGCGCTCGAGCATCTTGGGGAGGGTCCCGCTGGCCTCCCCCGCCTCGAGCAGGCTCATGTAGACGTTGTCGAATATCTCGGGGTGGCGCCCGAAGGCGGCGGTCAGGCTGCTTCCGCCCCTCACCGCGTCGGTCACGCTCTGAAGGGCCTCGCGCAGGACGGGATTCGACTGCTGGGTGGTGACGGTGCTCAGCGCGTCCAGGATCGGGATCGCCGAGCGGATCATCAAGGAGAGCTGGTTGTTGACGATCGCCACGTCGCCGTCGCTGACGGGGTGCCGGCGGCCGACGCGCGTCTGCCGGGGGGCCTGCTCGGCCTGGATCGCCGCCGGCTCCTTGTTCTCGGAAACGACCGTGGCGGAGAGCAGGAACTGGTTCTGCTGGCGCAGCATCTCGGTCAAGGCCGCCAGGTTCGAGGCCGTCGCGGAGCCCTCGCAGGCCTGGCCGCGCTTGTCCATCGTGCGGAACTTAAAGCGTGGAATTAGCCCCCTCCATGAGTCACGCGCAGGGTCTCCGCCAGGCTCGTCGTTCCGGCCTCGGCCATCGCGAGCGCCGACTCCTGGAGGGTGACCATCTTGTCGGCGCGCGCGGCGGCGCGCAGATCGTCGATCGAGGCGCCCTTCATCATCCCCTCGCGCGCGGCCGAGCCGACGGCGAACAGCTCGAAGACGGGGGCGCGCCCGGAGTAGCCGGTCTTGAAGCAGTTCTCGCAGCCGACGGCCCCATAGAAACGCTTGCCCTCGATGGTCGCGCCGAGCATCGCGCGCTCTTCGTCCGTCGGCTCGGCCGGGCGACGGCAGTCCTCGCACAGGCGCCTCAGCAGGCGCTGGGCGATGACCATGCGCAGGGAGGCCGCCAGCATGAAGGGCTGCACGCCCATGTTGAGCAGGCGATGCACCGCGGCCACCGAGTCATTGGTGTGCAGCGTACTCATCACGAGATGGCCGGTCACCGCGGCCTGGACGGCGATCTCCGCCGTCTCGGCGTCGCGGATCTCGCCGACGAGCACGATGTTGGGGTCCTGGCGCAGGATGGCCCGCAGGCCGATGGCGAAGGTCAGTCCGGTTTTGGGGTTGGCCTCGACCTGGGTCATGCGGTCGATGCGGTACTCGACCGGGTCCTCCAAGGTGATGATGTTCACCCGCGGCGTGTTGAGCTCGGACAGGGCGCTGTAGAGGGTGCTCGTCTTGCCGCTGCCCGTGGGGCCCGTGACCAGCACGAGGCCGTTGGGCTGGTGGATGGCGAGTCGGAAGAGCCGCGTCTGCTCCTCGGTCATGCCCAACTCATCGACGCGCTGGAGCTTGCCGCTGCTGAGCAGACGCATCGTGACCTTTTCGCCGTAGATGGAGGGCAAAGTGGAGACGCGCACGTCCACGGCGAGTCCCGCGCCGAGCTCCTGGCGGAAGCGCCCGTCCTGCGGGACGCGGGTCTCGGTGATGTCGAGCTTGGAGAGGATTTTGATGCGCGCCACGAGCGCCGACTCCGACTCTTTAGGGAGGGCGTGGGCGTCGAGGAGGACGCCGTCGATGCGATAGCGAACGCGCACCTTGTCCTTGGCCGACTCGATATGGATGTCGCTGGCCTTGCGCGCGTAGCCCTCCCGCATGATGGCCTCGACGGCGGCGATCGCGCCCTGGTCGTCGACCATCCCGTCGGGCCGGTTCGACAGCGCCAGGACGAAATCTCCCGTCGGGATCTCGGCGGAGAGCTCTCCGCCCTTGTTGAAGAGGTTGTCGATGGCCTTGTCGAGGGCGGCGCGCGTGGTCAACAGGGGCAGGATCTGAACCCCCCCCAGCTTGGCGCGGACCTGGGCCAGGCACTCCTCGTCGAGCGGGTCGAGCATCGCCAGCGTGACCGCGTCGTCGGCCTTGACCAGCGGGACCACCCCCAGGCGCCGGCAATCCTCCTCCGACATGAGATCCTTGGACGTGGCGTCCATCACCGATTCGAGGCTGGTGAAATACGGCAGGCCCAGCTTGAGGCTGACGACCTTCAGGAAGTCCTCGTCGCCGAGCAGTCCGGTGGTGGCCAGCGCGGCGGGGAGGTCCTCGCCCGTCTGGGTGCAGCGCTCGAGAGTCCGAGACAGTCCCGACTGGTCGAGAACCCCCGCGTCGATCAGGATCGAGCCCATCCGCGCCGCGCGCGCGGCGGCGGTCTCCTGAGGGGGCGGCGGGGGAGGCGGCTCGCTCACCGTTTGACGCCCTGCGAGGCGCCGCCTCGAACCATGCGCGCCACGGCCATGAAGTCCACCGGCTTGAGCAGCCGCTCCGCGTCGCCGACGCCGGCGCGCGCGGCCTCGGCCTCATCTCGCGCCAGCGCGTAAATCTTGCCTCCGCGCGCGAGGTGGACGCGCACGGCTCGGACGAT
>MGUL01000022.1:0-971 GCA_001800005.1 Elusimicrobia bacterium RBG_16_66_12
CCCATGCCATCGAGATCGCCTGGCAGTCGGCGGCCAGCGCCTCGTACAGTCTGTACATCGACGGGGCGCTGAGGCAGATGCTGAGTGGACTCAACACTAGTGCCCGCAGGCTGGAGTCGGTTCGGCTTGGGCCATCCTCCGGTCTGACCAGATATGCGTCAGGCACGGAGTACTATGACTCCTTCGCGTCCAGCCGCAACACATATATCGGCCTGAGCTAATGGTCTTGCCCTAAGTCTCTAGCTGCTGTTCGGCGTCCTCGTGACGGCCCTGCTTAGACAGAGCTGGAACGTCTGAACTTGAGGGTCTCCCCGGCATCCATCGCAACGACTCGACGTTGATGCCAAGGGAGTCCAGGCCTTCCAGCGCAACACGTGCCACCGATCGCCCCTAGGCGACTAGCCAAAAGGATAGAGTCCCCACCGCCGTTTTCCCGCCTTGGCACTAGCCTTTGTGCGGTTCTAGCGGGATGCGTTGGGCTGGCAAACTTGTCAATATGCGCAGTTTCGTCTGTCGAAAGTGCGGGGCACCTACCGAGAGTGTCGTGAGGGCAGAGCCATGGACATGAGTAACCGAGAGATATGGACGACGCTCCACGGATTCCTGGGGGCGGGGTTCATCCTGGCCTTCAGCGGCGGCCTGATGGGGCTTTGGGGCCTGGTGCCCGGCGTGGTCACAGCCGCCCAGGCGCGGCGTCGCCTCCAGATCCTCTACGCGGGAATGTGGGGAATGGCCCTCATCGCCTGGGTCACGGCGATCATCGGCACGTACGTTATCTTCCCCTGGTACAGGGTGGGGCCGCCGGCGGGTGTCGCCGACCTCTCGGGCTACCCCAGCTACCTGTTGCTCAGCGATCCGGACACGGACCTCTTCCACAAGCTGGGCATGGAGCTGAAGGAGAACTGGGGTTGGATCGTCCCCATTCTGACCACGTCTGTGGCCTTCGTGGTGACCTACTACGGCTCCCGCCT
>MGUL01000022.1:1035-7139 GCA_001800005.1 Elusimicrobia bacterium RBG_16_66_12
AGCCTGGTGGGAGCCTTCGGTGTTCTGGTCACCAAGGCAGCGCAGGTTCAGTGAGAAGGGGCTAACCGTGTCTGATACAGCCGAACGCAAGGATATGGCCCACAGGGCTCACGCGGCTTTCTCGCCCGTCGAGGCACAAACTGACGCTGCCGCCTCCGCCGAGACCCGGGCCACCGAACTAATGCCCGAAGCGGTGGAGCTCAAGCCCAACGGCCCGGCGGCCGCGGCCATCCTGGGGGCAGCCATGGCGGTCTTCTCGCTGGGTGTGATGTTCGTCTGGTCCCACTCCTGGGGAGACCTAGCGGAGTGGCTCGTGTTCCGAGAGCAGGTAGGCTCCGTGTCGGGCCTGAGCACCATGGCGGGAGTGATCTGGATTTCCACCTGGGCCCTGCTCACGCCGCCCCTTTGGAAGAGAAATGTCCCCTTCCTCTGGCTGACGGCCATCGCCGGCGTCTTGATAGCCGCCGGCCTACTGCTCACCTGGCCGCCCATAGCCCAGAGGATTGAGTTTTAGCCTCAGGATTCGCTGCGCCCTCGGAATGGGGGCGCTCGTTAGCCCAAGCACTGATAGGAGGGGAAAGTGTTGACTATTAAGGGACTGAAGTGGCTTGTGTTGACGGCCACGCTTCTCATCGGGGCCCTCGTCCTGGTTGCCTGCAGCGACGACGAGGAGACCGAGACCGAAACGGGCACCGCCGAGACCGCTACGCCCGCCGCGACGGCGACGCCGACGGCGACCGGTTCGGCTGCCGAGCCGGGGTCGGTCAGCGGCTCGGTCACGGGTGCGGAGCCGGCAGTGAGCACGAGCACCTCGGACGAGATCTATACGCCGGTCAGCGACGTGGATGCACATCTGGCCCTGGCACTGGACGTTCGCGACATCGCCGCTCTCCTAAAGGCGAGCCCGGTTGACTACACAGCCATCGGCCAGATTTACAGCGAGGGCAAAAACTCCCAGAGGTCGGATGGCACGTTCCGCACGCTCAAGGGTTTCGCCACAGACCCCGGGCGCGCTGAGCAACTCGCCGACGCCGCGGCCCTCTACGGCTCGCCCACGTTCCTGGACGACGAGATATCCGCAGTCCTCAATGGCACGGGCATCGCCGCCGGCTGGACCGACGGGCAGCGCGAGCAGGCCGTCAACAAGGGCATCCTCCGCATCCTTTACTACTGGGTGCTCGACGAGATGGGCAGCGCCAAGGCGGACCTGGCCGCGGGCGAGGTAGACCCCGCCGACGGCGCGCCGCACGCATGGGACGAGGCGTGGGCCTTCTATGTAGGCGCCGCCGACGAGGGTGGAGCCAGGCCCTACGCCCTGGCCGCCACCGCGTTGAAGCGGGAAGCTGACTACAAGAAAGAGGGCCTGATCAATGAGCCCCTGCGCCAGGCCCTGGCCGACGGCCTCGAGGCCATCGAAGAGGGCGATGCCGCCGCGCTGGATGAGGCGGAGAAGCGGGTGATGTCGCGCCTCAACGCCATCTTCTACATCGCCACCGCCCGCTACTTCAACAACGCCTACGCCGCCGCCGCCAAGGGTGACACCAGTGCGACCGCGGTGGCCCTGGTGGAGGGTCTTTCCTTCTATCGCACCATCCAGCCCATTGTTGCGGTAGCGGACCCCGAGGCGGACGAGATCATCTCGGCGTTCTACCAGCGCGGCGCCGACGGGCCCATCACGGTCGAGGAAAGGGATGCAGCTCTGGCCGCCCTGAACGAGCGGGCCGTGACGAACGAGATGGGTCTGCAGGTCACCGACATGCTTACGCCGGCCAGCTACGCGGCCGCCCAGTAGGCGAGCCTTTGGTGCAGCGATCGAGACCGACGCGCGGATCGGCAGGATGGTGTAAGGAGGCTGGCGATGTTTAGTCGGAAGCCGCTGGGATGGTCCCTGCTAGTGCCTCTCTTCGCAGGGGTCATGATCCTTGCCGCCTGCCAGCCCGAGGATGACTTCCGGAGCGACAGCGAGTCAGCCGCGGGCGGCGCGTCGGCCTCGGGGGCGGCTGCGCAGCCGGCGCAGCCCGGCGTTAGCGTCAGCGCGGTCCAGTCCCTGGCCGGCGAAGTGGACGTGGCCAATCCTCTGGAGGCCTACACCGTGGCCGTGGAGCAGTTGGCCTCGGCCCGCGAGGCGACGGGGGCGAACGTCAATGCGGCGCTCCAGCACCTGGCGAACGCCCGCTCCGCGTACGACAAGATGTTCCGGGAGAGCGCCCGAAAGCTGGATTCGGATATCGATTCTCTCATAGGCGGCGCCTTCAGCGATGCGGAGAAGGCGGCTCGGACCGCAAAGCAAAGCACGGTGGGCCTCAGTCAGCAGAGGATCGGCATCTCGCTCCTCAACGTCGCCTACCTCAACGTAGAGGCCGCGCTGACCTCGGGCGATGGGCCCGGGGCCTCCCAGTGGTTGGCGGTGCTGCTTGAGCCCGAGGAGGGCGATGGGATCTCCGACCTGTCCTCCATCGTGACGGAGGCGGCCGCGGACCCGTCCAAGCTGCTGCCCTCCGCGAGGGAGACAGTGCTGGACGAACTGCTCAGCAATTTCGCCGGCAAGGTCTCGGAGGAAACGATCGAGGCCCTGGTCGCCCTGGAGGGCGGAAGATCGGCGGTGGCCGCTGAGGAGGCCGCTGAGGGGCTCGCCTACTACCGCATCATCCAGCCCGACCTGAGGGCCAAACTGGGCGAGCAGCCGGACACGGAACTGGCCGATGAGCTGGAGGCGTTCCTGGGCCACAGCAAGAACGGTAACCTGCTCAAGGCGCGGGAGGCGGCGCAGGAAATATCCACCCTGCTGGCGACCTATCAGAAGGCCGGCTGAGGGCGCAGGCGCCCCGCCAATCCGGCGGCGACGGTTCGATGCGCGAAACTGCAGCTCTCTCGCTAGACGGCAGGTCCACCGATGCCCTCGCGGGACGCCCCTCGCGACGGCTCATCCTACTCGGCCTGACAGCGACGACGGGCCTCGTCATTCTGGCGACGGCCCGTCTTGTCGATACGTCCGACCTGCTCGGCACGGTGGTCGATGTCCTCATCCGTCCGGAGTTGCTGCTTCCGTTTCTGGCCTTCTACACACTCGCCTTCTGGCTGCGGGCCATGGCCTGGCAGGAGTTGCTCACCACGAAGGGCCGCACCTTCGACCTCTTCTCCATCCTCATGGCGTCTCTCTCCTTGAACCACCTGCTGCCAGCGAAGGTCGGCGACGCGGCGCGCGTCTATCTGCTCACTCGGCGCGAGACGACGATGGGCCCCGCCGTTGTCAGCACGGCCCTGGCGCGCATATTGGACTTCGCCAGCCTGCTGGCCATCGCCGCCGCCGGCGGCTTCATCGCCGCTGGGCGCGCCCCCGGCGGCGCCGCTTTGCTCATCCCGCCGGTGCCCGTGGCCGGCGGCGCGGCAGCCCTGTTTCTCATCGCCAGCCCCTGGAGCGAGCGGCTGGTGGCAAGGCTCCCCGCAAAGGGCGTCGCGTTTGCCCGACAGTGTCGCTCAGCCCTGCGCCAGGCTCAAGGCGGGCCCCTGGTGCGCGCGTTTCTGCTCACGACCGTCAGCTGGCTGCTGGAGTCGGTGGTGCTCTTGGTGGCGGCACGCGCCCTGGGGGTCGATCTGTCCATAGCGGCTGCGATGGCGGTGACGGCCTTTACCCTGGCCTTTCAGGCTGTGCAGGTGACGCCCGGCGGGCTCGGCGTCTATGAGGCGACCATGACGGGGGCGTTGGCCACCTACGGCGTGGACGCGGACACAGGCCTCCTTCTGGCCACGTCCACTCACGCCCTCAAGTTCTTGTACTCGTACGCCGTGGGGCTGCCCTTCCTGGCGCGCGAGGGAGCGGCGCTCCTCCGCAGCGCCGGCTTCACCTCGTTCCGGGGCACGCTCGGCAACCTGCGAGCGGCATCGCGGCTGGAGATCGTCGCCGCCCGGCTGTGGAACGTCCTGAACGAAGGGAAGACGTTCACGCCCGTGTTCGTTCTCAGCGTCTTCCTGGCGGTCAACGTTCCCCACTGGGCCGAAGGCGCCTTCTGGCTCCGGGCCCTCGTGGCTCTAGCCCTGACGACGCCCCTCTTCCTGACGTTCTACCGGTTCGGCTTCCCCCTGCGGTTGCGGGCATTCCTCTGGGTCTTCCTGGCCGCCTCCCTTGTGGCCTTCCGCTTCGTCGATCTGACGGCCTCGGCCGCTCTCCTGGGGGCTTACGTCTTCTTCACCGTCTTCCTGTGGGGATCGCTGTACTATCACCTGCGCATCGGGACACCGCTCACCAACTTCACTCGCTTCTGGCGGCTGGTGCTGGAGAACCCGGACTCCACCAGCGGCAACTTCTTGGAGCAGGTCCCGAAGGGGCTGCTGCTCATCAACCTCCTCCAGTTCGTGGCCACGGCGGACGAGGTATCCGCGGAGCGAGTCGCCGCCGTCCTTGGCCTCGGGCTCGCCCTGGGGCTGGCGTCCCTGCTGGTTCACCAGTGGTTCTTCACCTGGCGGCCGGCCCTCCCAACCTCCCCAACGAACGTGCTCGAGGCGAACGGGCGAGCCGTGTGTCAGCGGTTCATTGCGATCATCATCGACGGCTGTCGGGCGGACCGTCTGGAGGAGGCGCGGACGCCGAACATCGACCGCTTGCGGGCCGAGGGCACAGAATTCGTGGACATGCGCACGGTGTACCCGGCGCGCACCGTCACCTGCTTCAGCTCCATGCTCACGGGGGCGCCGCCGAAGGTGCACGGCATGCGCAGCAACTTCGTGCCCAGCCTGGGCGTCAAGTGCGACAGCGTCTTCTCGTTGCTGCGCCGGCATGGCCGGTTGGGCCGCCTCGTCGGCATCGCTCACCTGGTGGACGCCTTTGGCGAGGAAGACGTGAAGACGGTCAGCGCCGTGATGAAGAACGAGGAAGTCGATGGCGCCCTGCTGCGGACGGCCCAGCGTGTGCTGCGACACGACGCTCCGGACTTTCTGGTGCTTCAGTTCATCAGGGTCGATCAGACAGGACATGCCAGGGGTAGCTACAACCGTGATTACCTGGACAGTATCGAAGCAACGGACGCTCTCATCGGCCAGTTACTCGACTGGCTGGACGAGCAGGGCATGCTGCAAGACACGACGCTGCTGATCACGGCCGACCACGGCCAGGGTCGCGGCATAGGCGGCCACGGCCACCTCGGCCCCGGCGAACTGAACGTGCCCTGCATCTTCTGGGGCGCCGGGGTCGACCGCGGCCGTCGATTCGAGGAGCCGCGCAGCATCGTGGATGTGGCGCCCACCATCGCTCATTTCCTGGGCCTGCCGCCGCCCCAACAGTCGGTCGGTCGTGTTCTCCTCCCGCCGGGGCAGCGGCGCGAGCCAGAAGAGGCGCCGGTGGTGGTGGTCGTGCCGGCCCACAATGAGGACGGGGCGCTGCCGGCGGTGCTGGCGGCGATCCCGTCATCGGAAGAGCTGGGCGCTCCTCTGCGGGTCGTGGTCGTGGACGACGGGTCAACAGACAGAACGGCGGAGGCGGCCCGGTCGATGAAGGCCGAGGTCATAGTCCACGAGCGGAACCGCGGCCTGGGGGCCGGCCTTCGCTCGGGCCTGCATCGAGCGCGTGACCTGGGGGCGCGCGCGGCGGTCTATCTGGACGCCGACGGAGAGTACGACGCGAGGGAGATCCCTCGCGTCCTGGCGCCTATCCTGGCCGGCGAGGCCGACTACGTGCTGGGATCGCGGTTCAGGGGGACAGTGGAAGGCATGAGTCTCACGAGGCGCGTCGGCAATGCGGCCCTAAGCGCGGGCCTGTCTCTGCTGGCCGGCAGGCTCATCTCCGACGGCCAGACGGGATTCCGGGCGTTCAGCCGTCGTGCCCTGGAAGTGGCCGAGATCGTGCACGACTACAACTATGCGCAGGTCCTGACGCTGGACCTCCTGCGCAAGGGGATGCGGCTCGCCCAGGTGCCCGTGAGCTATCGCCGACGGACGCAGGGCAAGTCCTTCATCCGCTATCACCAGTACTTGTGGAAGGTCGTGCCGGCCGTCGTGCGAGAGGTGCTCAGTGATTGACCTGCTGGTGCGGCACCGGCTCCTTCTCACCGCGCTGGCCCTCTGGGTCGCCTTCGGCCTCTTCTTTCAGGCTTCGGCCGGCCTGCGGGCAA
>MGUL01000022.1:7342-7501 GCA_001800005.1 Elusimicrobia bacterium RBG_16_66_12
GTCGGTGCTGGTGCTGCCAGCATATGCTCTGGCTGGACTGGAGGGCGTCAAGGCCTTTCTCGGCGTCCTCGGTGGGCTGACCATAGGCCTGACGTTCCTTCTGGCGGCGCAGGTCACCCGGCGCTACTGGGAGCCGCTGGCCGCCGCGGCCATCTTCGG
>MGUL01000022.1:7520-7606 GCA_001800005.1 Elusimicrobia bacterium RBG_16_66_12
ATCTACTCGACCCAGATCTATCCCGAGATGCCAGCAGCCGTGTTGGTGTTGGCGGGTCTCATTGTCCTGCTGCGCAGCGACCGACC
>MGUL01000022.1:7644-10787 GCA_001800005.1 Elusimicrobia bacterium RBG_16_66_12
TAGGCCTGCTGTGGCTGGGCGTCAAGTACGCGCCCGTGGCGGCTGTGCTGGCGGGCATCTCCCTGATGCGGGCGACGGGGCCGGGCAAGGGGCTGCTGACCGCCGCGCTGGCCCTGGGAGGCGGCGCCTATGTCTGGTTCCACCTCAGTACGTACGGCGACCTTACCCCCTACACGGTAAACGCCATCTACTCCGGCGATGGCACCGCCACCATCGTCGACAAGCATTTCGACTTCACCGACAGGGCCTACCGGCTGATAGGCCTCTGGACCGACCGGGACTTCGGCCTGCTCCGCTGGGCGCCGGCCCTGCTGATCGCCCTCGCGGGGGCGTACTTCGCCCTGCGGCGCCGGCCTGGCGTGGGCATCCCGCTGCTGGGGGCGTTCGCCGCCCAGCTGGCCATGGCCGCCTTCCTTACCATCACGATGCGAGGCTGGTGGTTCCCGGGCCGGCAGCTCGTAACCGTACTGCCACTGGTGGCTGTCCTCATGGCCGTCGCCCTGGCTGAGTGGCGAGGACGTCCGGCGCTGTACGTCTTAACGGGTCTGCTGGCCTCGTACGGGCTGGCTGTGACCATCGCCCTCCGGCAGGCAACCGCAGCCCGGGAGGTCACGCTGGCCGTGAACCCGTTCGAGATGGATTGGGGGGGCTTCGCCAAGGCGGGCTTTCCGTTCCCCCTATACACCAGCTACGAGCCAGTCACTTGGCTTCTGACCGTGGCTTGGTGCGGCGTTGCTCTTGCGCTGCTCTGGCTGGCCTGGCGGTCGGCGCCTCTGGCCAGCGCCGCGGTCAGCCTGCGCCGGCTCCGGTCATGGCGACCGCGTTTAGGCTGGGGACAAGAGCGCTCCGGCGCCCGCTTCCAGCACAGTGAGTCGAGCCAGTGACTTCGTTGGTAGGGTCATGTCAATCGTAAGCGAAAACGGAGGTGGGGGAATTCGGTGCGCCGTGACCGGCGGGCGCGGCTTCATCGGCAGCCATGTGGTCGATCACCTAAAGGCCAGCGGCTGCAAGGTTCTGACAATCGACGCCAAGGGGCCACGACAGCAGGCTATAGATATGCTCCAGACGGCGCGTCTGACCGAACGCTTCGAACAATTCAGGCCTCACTATGTATTCCACCTGGCGGCTGTTGCCGACGCACGCGCGGCCCTAGCGGATCCGGTCGCTGTCATCCAGACCAACATCGGGGGAACCGCCAGTGTGCTGGAGGCTGCCCGCCGGGTCCAGGTAAACCGCGTAATCCTCGGAAGCAGCTGGTGGGTGACCGGCGCACTGAGCCTCACGAGCGCAGTCGACGAGTCGAAGCCAGTTGTCCCGAATGGCACCGGCCACATCTATACCACCACAAAGTTGGCGGCAGAATGGCTGCTTCACGATTTCAACGCGCTTTACGGCCTCCGCTTCACTATTCTTCGCTACGGCACAGCGTACGGGCCCGGGATGTGGCCCGGGCTGGCGCTCAGAAGCTTCCTGGATCAGGCGGCTTCCGGAGGGCCGATAACGATCTTCGGTGACGGTACCGATCTCAGAAGACTGGTCTATGTGGGCGATCTAGCACGCGCACACGTCCTTGCCCTTCAGGAAATCGCTGAGAACCAAGTCTACGAGCTCGAGGGCCTCCAGACGGTTTCCGTTGGAGAGCTGGCGGAATTGGTCTCGCGCTTGCTTGGGGGCATCCCCATCATATATCAAAGGGACCCGAGCCGCGCCAACCAACCTAGTCGCGCAGACAAGATCATTTCAAGCGAAAAGGCGCAAAGGGAGCTAGGATGGAGGCCAAGCGTTGATCTTGAGCAGGGCGTGATGAACACAATCGAGTGGTATTGCCGAGAGATTCTCCACGGGAAAGGGAGCAAGAACACCCTGCCGTTGAGTGTCGCCCACCGGCTCCCCTAAGGACCCGGCCGGTTCAGTCACGCGGCGCCTTCATCGTGGAGGGCCGGGTGGGATTCGAACCCACGACTCCCGGACTAAAAGTCCGGAGCTCTACCGCTGAGCTGCCGGCTCGCCCGCCCTCTGCGAATCGCGACTACTGCGTCGCGATGGCCGGCGGCCAGACGGCTTCGCTCCATAGACCGCCCCCACTCGGGTTCCGCTCACCGACAGACCAGAACCCCATACGCACCTACCATCGCCAGATACGGGACGTATCGCGCGAAATGGGACAGCGCGTCTGCAGTTCCGAGGGGCCTCGATCGCTGCTTTCGTCTCGAGAACCGACCTAGGCGACGGACGGCTCTACCGGAGGGCCGATCTTCGGCCTCCACGATGGCAGCGGTGTGGATCCCCCCCTTGGACTTGCCTGTGAGAGTGGTGCCCAGGCGCCCAGTTGGCGGGCGATCTTCTTGCGCTGGCGCTTGGTGGCCATGGCGGGCCGAGACGTTGTCGAAGAGCAGCAGAAGGGGGTGGGCAAGAAGATCAGAGCTGACCCGTCGGCCTCAAGCTGCGACAACGGTCGACACTAGCCCCCCGACGAGCACTGCCTAGCCCGCGAAGACATAGCCGATTCCGCGCTTAGCGAGGATCCTGCGGGGACACTTCGGGTCCGCCTCGATCTTCTGGCGAAGGTTCCACGCGCAGAGCTTCACGTTGCCCTTGTCGCGCATGTGGTTGGACCCCCAGATGTGCGAAAGGATCTGTTCATGCGTCAAGACCCATCCGGGCCTCGCCACGAGCAGTGACAAGAGCTTGAACTCGGTGGCAGTTAAGTGGACTGGCTCGCCCTCCACGCGCACCTCATGGCTCCGCCAGTCGATACTCAGGCCGTCGTGCTCGTACAGCGTCCCTTTACTTCCGTTGCCATCGTATGTGCGGCGCAGAGCGGCTGCCAGCCGCTCCACGAGCTCACTCCCTTCGAAGGGCTTCACGACGTAGCCGTGCACCCCCAGGTCGAGCCCCTTCTTCAGAGACATCTGATCGGCCCGGGCCGACACCACGATTACTGGAATGTTGGACACCTCGCGGATCCGCTGCACAGCGTCCCAGCCGTCCGTGTTGGACGGAGACACGTCCACAACGGCGGCGTCGGGCTGATGCTGGAAGAGCTGGCGCAGACCGGAGAGGCCGTCGCTGGCCGTGACGACTCGGTAGCCGCTCTCTCGAAGAGAGCTCGCGCCACGGTCGAGCCAGCGAGCATCTGAGTC
>MGUL01000023.1:0-7183 GCA_001800005.1 Elusimicrobia bacterium RBG_16_66_12
GACGGCCGACAACTCGTTGGCGAAAGATGCCTCGAAGCATTGGGGCGCGACCTTCACCAAGTACACCGAGATCGTCGATCCGGCGACACCCGCCACCAACAACGAACTCGCGCTCTACGCCAAGGACGACGGCGCGGGCGTGACGATTCTTGCCTACAAGGATTCCGCCGGCAATGTGAGCACGCTGACGGGGGGTTCGTCGTCATACGGTAGTGCCATCACCGTCAATCTCAAGATCATTCGCAATGCCGCGACGCCCACCACGAAACTTGACGTCACAGCAGACCGGCTGAGCATCGAAGGCTACATCACGACCACCTATAACCGCACCATCGACACGACCACGACGGGCGCGGATGCCCTCGATACCGGCACGATGGCGAACAACACGCTCTACTACGTCTGGGCCATTTTCAAACCCTCGACCGCCACGCCGGCGGCTTTGCTCTCGACGTCAGAGACGAGTCCGACGCTGCCGAGCAACTACACCAAGAAACGAGTGCTGGGGGCATTTCGGACGGATGGATCAGCTCTCCTCGTGGAAGGGGCACAACGGGGCAACACCTATATGTACGGTGTGCCCATCCAGGTCTTGCATGCCGGGGCGGCAAGCACGGCGACCGCAGTCAGTCTGACAGGCTATGTGCCTGCGACGGCGGCTGTGGAAGCGTCCCTGGTTGGGCAGTTAGAGACTGGCGCGAATAACTGCTTGGTCCTGTCGTGGATGTCATTCACCGGGACGGTGACCTGCGCCAATGCCTTCGTGCTTGGTTTGGCGATGACCAGCAACGGCACGGTGATGGGGCCGACGGGCACGGCTTGGGTGCCCTTGTTGAACGCGGTGCCCACGACGATCTACTACGGGTTCAGTTCCGGGACCGTCTCCTTGTCGGTTGCCGGCTGGCGGATTGAATGGAAGGAGTGAGGCCCATGGAGAGAGTACGCGGACATCGGATCGCCGGGCCAGTCGGCGGCTACTCGGGCGAGCGGCACTATGGCTATCTCGCAGCCGCCGGAATGCTCATCAACTGGGGTGGGCAAGCCTGGGCGGCGGCCGAAGCGCCGAGCGGCAAGGTGCCGGTCAAGATCCGGGCCGAAATGGCCCTACAGAGACAGCGCCAGGATCTCGCCTTCCAGCAACAGTACGAAGCCTATCAGATGCAGAAGCTCTTGCAGCCTTACCTGCTCGAGCAGATGGGGCTGGAGGCGACCCGAGGAGCCAATGGCGAGATTACCGGGCTCAGGAAGCGCCCGCCAACCAGGAGCGACCTGCAAGCCGCGACCATCAAGGACATGGCGAACGAGAAGGTCCTGAAGGGACTCCGCGGCGAAGCCGATATCGACCCTGGTGCGACACGGGCGCTCAACGCGCGCGCTCAGGAGCAGAAAGAGTATCTCGCGCGCACCCTCGGTCCTGATTACGCGCTCTCGACGGCTGGGGGCACGGCGCTGAGTCGAGAAGCGGAAAGTCGGATCATCTCGGAGTCGGCGATTCGCAGGGACGAGATGGCCGCGGCCGAAGCGCTGGCCCAGGGACGCATCGCCAACGAGTTCCAGAAAGAGCAGTTCCAGACCGGGCTGGCCGCGGGCTACCCGCGCTCGATGTCCCAGATGGCGATGGGGTCGATGGACATGGCAAATCGGATGCAGTTCCCCGACACCGAAGTGGCGCTGGCCGAGTATCGCGGAAGGCAGGCGAGGCGGCAAGTCTGGCCGAATTACATTCAGGGAGTTGGGAAATCCCTGACCAGCATGGGCATGGGGGGCATGGGCGCATCGGGCGGTGGCGGTGGCTTGATGGGCGGGATGGGCGGCGGCGGCGAGGTCTACAGTCCGAAAGCGAGCACCGGATACGAGTACATCCAGAGGCCATCATAGCCATGCCAGTCAAAGGACTCCTCGCGGGATTCAACACGCCGGTGGCGAAGGCCGATCCGACAGAGGCCGTTGACAGCGGGATGAAGGCGTACACCGAGATGGCTGGTGTACGGCAACGCGAGCAGAACCTTGCGCTGCAAGGCCAGCAGGGAGCTCGGGAAGAGCGGCGTCTCGGCATGGCGGAGCAACTCATGCCGGGTCAACTCACGGCCCAGCAGCAGGCGAACAAAGCCCAGCAGCAGACGATTGAGGCGGCCGCACAACAGATGAGCCGAGATCAAGTGCAGCGCCAGAAGGCAGCCGAGTTCTTTCGGAAAGCCCGAGCCGGCGAGTTCAAGGATCCGCTTGATGCGCATTTCGAGCTCGGCGACATCACGATTGCAGGGGGCAAAGCAGACAAGACCGCAGAATGGCTGGGGGTCCACCAGAAGATGCTTCAGACGGGGAAGGACGCTGAGCAGTTGCGCGCCCTGTTCAGCACCTACCTGGATGGCCTCAAGGCATCGGCTGATAATCCGAAGGATCCGATGGTCTGGGGCCGGATCGTCGAGAAGATGCTCAAAGAGAGCCCCATGGGCATCGCCCAACCCAATCAGCCGTTCTTCAAGCTGGCCCAGGAGCAGATGAACAAGGCCGTGGATGCGAAGTATCCTCGCGCTGTTGCGGAAGGCTGGAAGAAGTATGTTGACATGGTCGCCGGGATGCCAGATCTCACGCCCGCGCAGCGGTGGTCGAAGGTGCTGGCTGAGACCGATCCAAACTTCCACGCCGAGCTGAACAAACTCGCTCCGCCCGAGGTCAAGGCGGAATACGGGGCGCTGGCGAAGGGTGCGGAAAAGGGTGCTGAGGCGAGAGCGGAACTACCCTCGAAGCTCGCCGTGGTCAAGGAGACCGGCGCTCAGCAGCGCTTGCTTGAGGCGGAAAAGGAGAAGGGCCGCGAGGCGAGGGCGCTCCGGCCCGCCAAGGATCAGGAGAAGTTGCTTGCGGATGCGACCAAGCGCCTCGGCCAAATCGAGACCCGACTCAAGGACCCATACCTGGGTGATGAGGACCGCGCTCAGCTTGAGGCGGATCGGACGACCGCAATTCGGGAGCGACGAGAGTATCAGGAGAACCTGGTGCTCGCGCGCGACAGGGAAGGCGAGAAGAAGTCAGACCAACTTGATCCGAACAAGGTCCGCGCGGAGGCGATCGGACCCTTTACGACCCAACTCCGGCAGAAGTCCAAGAGCCTAGAGTATTCAAAGGCCGCGCTCGACCTGAGCCTCAAGAACAGGAAGATCTCCAAGGCCGAGTACGATCAGCTTCTCGCCTCGGAGACGAAACGCTTTGAGACCAAGAAGTAACTGATGGCGTTCGAGCTCGACTTTCCAGAGGATGCGCCCGCTGACAGGCCCTCGGCCAGTCAGAAAGGAGGTGCCCTGACGCTGGATTGGCCGACGGAACCCGTCACGCCCGAGTACGAGTCGGGGGCGTGGACGCTGTACGAAGCCGCGAAGATGACCGCAGGGGATATTGGCAGAGCCATCGCCACTCCGTTCAAGGCCACAGCCGATGTGATCCTGCCGCCGGATCCGACCAAGCCCGCCCTGGGCGAGCGCGTGGTCGAGGGTGTCAAGGGCACATTGACCCCGCCGCCTACGATGGAAGCGGATCTGAAAGCGATGGGGCCGAAGGAGAAGAAGGGCGGCGTGACCATCTCGACCGACGTTGTCGAGCGCCCGGCTGAGCTCCAGGGGCCAGAGGCGATCCTCGAGGGAGCACGGAAAGTAGCGGGGGCCACTGGAGATGTCGCTGCAACCAAGAAAGGCAAGCGGGATCCCAGACGTCCTGAATTGAGCTACACGGTCTTTGACACACCCGAAGAAACCGCGCGCAAGGTGCTCGAGCGATCGGCCATGGGATTTGCTCAGGGCGTGTGGGGCACGGCAAAGGGACTGGTTGCGGTCGAGCCACTGCTGGAGAGCCTCGTGGGCTTGGACACCCCCATCGGGAAGCTCGCCAAGGAGACGGTCCTTCCGCGGATCAACGAGATCATCGACCAACTCTCACCGGACGACCCCAACTTCGTGGACGCGCTGGCCTCCGGGATCGGATCCATGGCGACCTTCTTCGTGCCGGGCATGGCGACAGCCAAGATCATTCAGGGGATCGGGAAAGCTTCGCCCACCCTGGCTCTCTGGGCCGGCACCGGCGTGCACACCGTCCTCGAGGCTGCCGTGGAAGCCGGCAGTTCCTACGACGAGTTGAAACAGGCCGGTCATTCTGAGGCGGAGGCGGCCCGTAGAGCGAACCGGGTTTTCTGGCAGAACATGGCTCTCCTGGCCGTCACGAACAAACTGGGCATCTACGGCGAGGGCCGGGGCATTCCGAAGCGGACGCTGATGAGTGCCCTGATGGAAGGGACGCAGGAGTTCACCCAAGAGGTCATCCAGAGTCGGCAGGAGGATCCAGACTCCATCTTCGCGGATCCCGTGTTTACCAGGGAGCGCCTACAGCGATACCTCCAGTCCGGAGCTGTCGGCGCGATCATCGGTGGCGGCATCGGTGGGGTGCGAAGCGTATCAGAGCAGCGGGAGGAGCGGGCCGCCAACCGGGAGGACTACAAGAACCTGGTTCCGGATGCCAAGGCGAAGGTGACAGACGAGGAGTGGTCCTGGCTGGTCCAGAACGGCAAGACCGCGCTGAAGAGTCGGGCTTACTCTGAGGCCGACGCCACGCTGGGCGCCGAGGTGGGCGCAGCGAGGTTTGTCCTTGCCAACGTCCCATCTCCTGAGGCTGCTCCGCCAGCAGGTGTCGCACCGGGGGGGGTGACGTTAGACTGGCCCGAGGAGACCCCGACAGCCGCCGGCGCCCCCGAAATCGCCCCGTCTCCGGTCGCGGCTGGCCCAGGTGCGCCATCTGAGGCGCCTGCCGAGGTCGAGGCACCGCCTACGGCCGAAGTCGTCCCTGCGGGGCCAGGGGAGGCTGGTGGGCGGACACCCGGACTGCCAATGCCAGTGGAACCCGGCGACGCAGTGCGTCAGGCGGAAGCCAATCTTGGGCCAGATGCGACGCCTGCCCAGATCGAGGCCGAGGTCAACCGGATCTTGGGGGTGCCGACCGAGGCGCCGGTCCCCGCGGAGGCCCCCAGAGCCGCTGCCGCTGTCGGGGAGACAGGCCCGGAGGCCCCCGCGCCGCGTGTGCCAGAGACACCAGAGGCTCCCGCAGCCGTGCCCGTCCGGACAGCCCCGGAAGCCCCTGGCCCCGCCGCTCAAGAGGGCGAGATCGGGCCAAAGGTAGCAAAGCCGGAGCCGGTGTTCAAGCAAGTTCTTTACCGCGGGTCGGGTGCGCCGCTCGAGAAAGTCTACGGGCCCGAAAAGGTCAAGGCCGGTACGGCTGTCCCGATCATGGGGAAGGCGAAATACTACGCCATGACCGAAGAGGACGCCCGGTTCTATGGCGACGAGATCGCCAAGGAAGAGGTTGGGCTGCACAAGCCGCTGGTGATCGACTCCACGAGACAGTGGCGTGATCTGCTTCAGGCGGCAGACGCGATGCAGCTCTCCTCGGTCGACAAGGTTCCCGGCGATGTCAGAGAGGCGACGGAGCGCCTCCAGGCGTTCATCAAGGGCCAAGGGCATGACGGCGTGATCGTTCGCTTCCCTTCCGCCAGGGAAGGCGATGTGAACGACCGTGGCGAGTCGATCAAGCGACTTCGGGAATCTTTCGGCCACAGCCAAGTCATCAAGTTCGAGACCAAGGCGGAAGCGGCTGTTGCGCGCGCGCTCGCGCGCGTGGAGGCGAAAGGCAAGGCCCCGGCACCTGTGACGCCTAAGGTCACAGCAGCGCCCGCGGAGCCTGAACAGCCACCTGCGCCGAGAAGGATCTCAGCCGACGCCTTTGGATCCACGGGCGAGGCCGTAACCGCTGCGGGAACCAAGGTGCCGTTCCGGTGGCTTGCCGTTGAGGCGGAAGATCTCCGGACATCTAAGGACCCTGGGTTCCCGCCGGAGTACCAGCCGCGGGGAGTCGGGACGCGCGCGCAGTACGAGGCGCAAGAGCTGACGATTGCCGCCGGATTGGACCCGGAACAACTCGGGGAGAATCGACTCGCCAGCCAAGGCGCGCCGATGGTCGACGCCGAGGGCAACGTCATCTCCGGCAACCGACGGACGGAAGCGCTCCGGAAGGTCTATGGTCCGGAGTCACGGTATGACGCGCAGCGGGCCGACTACGTCGAGTGGCTCACCGCGAACCGCGAGAAGTTCGGGATCCCGAAGGCCGACTTTCTGAAAGTCCGCAATCCCGTCCTGGTGCGCATGATTACCGATCCGACCCTCGACCTCGAGGTGCTCGCCCAGGAAGCCAACGTCTCGTCGGTCTCCATGATGAGCGCGCAGGAGCTCGCCGGGATGGACGCCGGCAACCTGACGTCGAAGACGATGGCGCTCTTCCAGCCGAGCGACACCGGGCAGATCAACACCGCCCAGAACCGCGACTTCATCCGATCCTTCATCGCTGAGGTGATTCCCGCCCCCGAGCGTGGGCGGTATCTCACGGCTGAGGGCAGCCTCAACCAGGATGGCCTCGCCCGGATCAGGAACGCGCTCTTCGCGAAAGCCTACCCTGGTGGCCCGAAGCTCATCGCGCTCCTGGCCGAGAACCTCGAGAGCAATGTCGCCAACGTCATCACCGCCATGCAGAACGTGACGCCGCGCGTGATCGCCGTCGAGGGTCGGATCAGCACGATCGCTCCCCAGCTCATGCTCAGTCAGGACATTGCCGCCGCAGCCGTGAAGCTCTCCGAACTCCGCGGTAGTGCGGATCCTGAAGCACTCAATAATTATCTGGGAAAGAAGACCGGCTACAAGGGTGGGACGATGGGCGTCCAGGGCGCGCTCATTCCAGACGAGAGCATCACGCCCACCGCGAAAAGCATTCTCGCTCTTTTCGACGCACAGGCCAAGAGCGCGAAGCGGATTACGCAGACGCTTGTGGACTACTACGAACGGGTAGATGCAGCCATAGTCGATCCCGCCCAAGGTGAACTCGGCGGTCTGCCGCCCCAAGACCTCACGCGCGACAACTTCTGGGAAGCAGCCGTCAGAAAGGCGGAACGCGATGCGCCTGAACAGGGCTCCCTTTATCCGGCCAAACAGATCAGCGGTGAACCGCATATTGGCGTTGCCGGCGCCCCGACAGTCCAGCGTCGACGCCGGGCGCCAGTCGCCGAGCCTCCCGTCGCCCCAGCCGTTGAGCCCGGACCTGGCGCCGCAGTTGAAGCGCCTGTTCCCGCCGGCGAGGCAGGGGGCGGTGCGGCCGT
>MGUL01000023.1:7227-11585 GCA_001800005.1 Elusimicrobia bacterium RBG_16_66_12
TTCGACGACGCCGCGGCCGCAGCCGCGAAGGCGCGGATCCAGGCGCGCCTCAACAAGCCGATCGAGCAGATGGCGCTTGGCGAGGCCGAGGAAGATGCGTTGCTTGACGACCTGATCGAATACGGCGGATCCGTCTACGAGGGCGGTGTGCGGGACCTCGAGGCGTGGTCCGCGCAGATGCGCCGAGATCTCGGGCCCGACATCGAGGAGTATCTCGAGCCGGCGTTCGCGGGGATTCAGGCGCGCATGGAGGCCGCTCGTGCCCAAGCCGCTTCGCGACCTGTTCAAGCCCCAGCGCCGCCGCCAGCCGCTCCGTCCGTCGAAGCCCCGCCAGGACCAGGAGCCCCCGGACGAGGCGACGGTGGAGCCGTTGCCCCGGAACCAGCTCCGGGAGGTGCCGGGGTCGGAGGAGTTGAGCGCCTTGGCGATGAGCGAACTCGCCGAATCATCACCGCGCGGGCAGACCGGACAACCCCTGCGGATACCAGCGGACTACCTCAACGCCTTGCTCAACACCTAGACGACGACCAGAAACAGGGGGTTGCTAAAGCCATCCTGTCGATCGGCCAGCGCAATACCTTCATGAACGCCGATATGACCGGAGTGGGAAAGACGCGCCAGGCGCTCGCGATCGGGTCCATCATGGCCGATCGCGGGCATCCGGTCCTGATCGTGGTGCCGGCGGAAACGATCAAGATGCGGAAGATCAAGGACCAATGGGTCATCTCGGGATCCTACCTGGATGACTCGAAGACCATGGGCGTGCCTGTCGAGCCCTGGGTTGTCGGGCCCCTCGAGCGCGGGCGCATCTACATCACGCCGTACAGTCGCTTCCACAAGGTCGCGCCGCCGGCGAATCTCATCGCCATCTTCGATGAAAGCCATCGCCTGAAAAACCGGCGCACGGCAACCTCGAAGACGGGCGTGCGGATCATTCACCAGGCCGCGGCCTCGGTCTTTTTCTCGGCCACGCCGGCTGACATGGCGCAGCACGTGCATTACATGGTCGAGGCGGGGCTCTTTGGACGGCATAGCGTGGACGAGATCTACAAGCGCCTGGGCCTGATCCAGCGCTCCCAGAAGATCTTCGGCGGCGGGTCCGTCATGATCTGGGAGGTCAACCCGAACCTGACGACGGGCCAGGTCCTCGAGCGCATGGACAAGGAGTTTGGCGACCTGACGGAAGCCAACGCGTTCATCAAGCGTGAGATCGCGATGGATGGTGTGCAGGTGCAGTTCGTGACCATTCCCATCAACGAAGAAGGCCGCCTCGTGCAGCAGCAGATAGAGGCCGGGTATCACCGGAACTTCGGCGAGAAGCTGAATGGCCTCCGGAAGGCGCAGATGTACTTGGCGAAGCGGCGCCAACTGGAACCGTACAAGATCGGGCAGGCGGTCGCTGCGGTCAAGGCATCCCTCGACGACGGCCGACGTTCGGTGGTGTTCATCCAGCGGATCAACTTCTCGGAAGTGTCGATCAAGCAGAAGATCCGGAACCGCTATGGCGACGTCATCGGTGAAGCCAAAGACATCATCTACGAGGGCAGCGAAGGCACCGTCAAGAGCTTGCGGGAGGCCCTCGAGAAGATCGGGATTCGAGACATCGCGGAGTTGCATGGCAATTCGCTGACGTCTGGTGCTGTGGCGATGGAGGATTTTCAGTCTGGCAAGGCGCGTGTGCTGCTGGCGACGATCGAATCGGGCGGGACTGGCATCAATCTCGACGACCGAATCGGGAACGCCCCGCGGGACATGGTCATCGTGACGTCGCCCTTCTCCGCCGTGGAGACGATTCAGGCTGTCGGCCGGATCTGGCGGAAGACGACACGGAGCTACCCGCGGATCACCTTCCTCTTTGCCGACGAACCCATCGACGTCTGGAATGCCGGGATCGCGGCGGCGAAGATGAAGATGCTGGGCGCCATCGTGGCCGGCGATGTCCCGAAACTCGATGTCTCCGTCCAGGGCTTCACGGAGGGGGACTTCACCACGGATGAGGAGATGGCGCCAGAGGAGTTGATGGTTCTGCCGGGCGAGGAAGCGCTCGAGCCGACGACCGAAGGCATGGCCGTCGGGGGTCCAGTGCAGCCTCCAGCGGCCGCTCGTGCCGTGGCCCCAACGCCAACGGCAGCGCCGCCGCGCCGCGGGTTGCTCGGTGGCCTCTTCCGTGGCCGGCAGGCTGGGCCTACGGGCGATGTTCGCAAGGATCAACTGATTCAGTCGCTCGGGAAGGCCGTGCGGATGGCTCGTGCCGGCGCCTTGGTTGTCACGGGCGGTGTGCGCGGCAAAGGCGTCCTGGGATTCCGGCACAAGATCAGCGGGAACGTTCACCTTCGCCAAGGCACTAATGTTGACGTCGCGGCGCACGAGTTCGGTCATGCGCTGCACCGGCAAGGGCTCGGGGTCACCGATCGGGAGTTGATGCCGTTCACCGCGGAGCTCAAGGCGGCCACGCAGGTCTGGGGTGTGTCAGGACCGCCACGATCTGAAGGCTTCGCTGAGTTCTCACGTCTCTACATGACGGACCCGGCGCTGGCGCGGCAGATCGCTCCCACCTTCTACCCGTGGTTCGAGGCTCGGCTCTCGACCGTACCAGCCCTCGAGGCGGCGGTCCATCAGTTCCGGGATGAGATCTTGGCGCTCAGGGCGAAGAGCCCGATCGAGCGGATAGGCGCCGGCATCGCGTTCGAGGGGACACGCCGCAGGGCCGCAGAGCCACCCGAAACACCTCGGGAGAAACTCAACGCAGCCTTCCGAAACATGGTGGCGGCCTACTGGCGGCGCGATGTGCCGCTGCGCGAAATCAGCCAACTGCTCGATCCGAGCGGTAGGCTGCTCCCGGCAACAGACGACGCCTGGAAGCGGTACACCACGCTCGGCGCGAGGATCGCGGCCGTTGGAGGGGCCTTCATACAGGAAGGGCGGGTCGATGCGAACACCCTGCGTGTGATGCCGGGGACGAAGGGCCTCCACGAGATCGTGACGCCGGTAGCTGAGCACCAGGAAGAGTTCACGATCTACGAAGTCATCCGGCGCATGGAGTACCTGGCTCAGAGCCCGATCCCGGAGCACACGAGCGCCGCGGAGAATCTGCGTTCGCTCTTCGACGTGACGCCAGCAGATCTGGTATCCGCGCGGCAGCAACTTGAAACCACCTATCCGCACTTCACGACGGTCCTGGACGAGCTCCAGGAATTCAACAAAGGTGTCTTGCAGTATCTTGCCGATACGGGACACTACACAGCGAAGCAGATTCAAGCCATCAGTGACGCCAACGAGATCTACACGCCGCTCGGTCGCCTGATGGACCCGCGGGTCATGCACGCGCCGGATGCGTATTTCTCTGGCCGTCCGATCCGCAGGATTCGGGGCAAGAGTCAGCGTATCGTCCTGCCGACTTTGGTCGAGCGCGCGAGGCAGGTCTACGCGATCATCGGGGCCGCTGAACGGAACCTCGTCCGCGCCAAGCTGGCCGATGCACTCGAGAGCGACCTCGCGCGCGGCAAGAACCTCGGCACCTATATGGACAAGGCGCCGACTCCGGTGAAGGTGACCACCGCGCAGATCGGCGCGTTCCGGGCGGTCATTGAAAAGGCGTTCATTCAAGCCGGGGGCAATCCGGCCGTGTTCAACAACGTCGACTGGAGCACTCTGGTTCAGATCTTCCAGCCGAATCTTGCGGATCTTCCGGCTGACCATATTGTGATCTTCCGCAAGGGCGTGCCAGAGGTCTGGCGGGTCTACGATCAGCCGTTGCTTTTGGCGCTTCGACAGATGGATCGCTCCATGGTCCACCCGTGGGTCGAAAGCCTGGGCTACGGGCAGGCTATGCTGTACAAGTTCGCCCTTTTACCTGTTCGGCTCCTGCATGGCGGTGTCGTCCACGCGCCCGACTTTGTCGTGGCCCATCTGACACGGCAAGTGCAAGAGGAAATGGCGCAAGGCTTCTTCATGCCTCGATTCATCGGCGGTACGATCGGCCGCAACATGGCCGAGATCAAGGATCGCTGGCGCATGCTCGGCGGACAGGTGTTTCATTTCATCAGCCTCGACAGCCAATCCATCCAGCGGAACCTAGATGATCTCCGCTTCGGGCATTGGTACGAGGGGGGTGTCCGTCGCTCGGCGCGTGAGCTCCTGAGCAAGTTCGATGACGTGACGCGCTGGTTCGACCAGGCGGGCCGGATCGGTGTGGCACGCAGCCTGATAAGCAATCCGCGGGCGGTCGATGTGGCTGCCGGCGAGATTTCGGTCAATCTCGAGGCCGCCTTCAGGGCACGGGAAGCTGGTGGCGACTACGAAATGGGCGGCAACAGTGTGTTCTGGCGGTGGTTCTCCAGTCTGATTCCGTTCACGCG
>MGUL01000024.1:0-1874 GCA_001800005.1 Elusimicrobia bacterium RBG_16_66_12
CCGCGCTTCTGCCCGAAGCGGGAACCGCGGCCGCCGCGGCGGGCATCCCCGCTCCCCTCGCCGCGCGGGAAGCGGAGGGCGCGGTCGCGCGCCTGGGCGCGGCGGTGGGCCTCCCGAAGACGGCGGTCTTCGACTCCACCTCGGGCGCCTGGCTCGTCTTCCCGCGACTGGCCGACGGCGGGGACGGCGCGGGGTTCTGGGGCGCGCTGAGGGGCTTCAAGCGCCGGGACCCCGCCTACGCGGGCGCGGTCCTCCCTTTGACCGAGGCATCACTGCGCCTGCTCGCCTGGTCGGCCTACGGCGAGGACCCCCTCAAGGCCCTGGCCTGGCGCGCGGCCGTCCCGGCGGCGGCTTCGGGGCGCGGCCCGCTGCTGAGCCGTCACGTCGTGGCGATCGTGGGAACGGATGGACTGCCGCCGCCGCCGCCTCAGGCCCTGGCCGAGAGCCTGCTGCGCGAGAGCGCCTCCCTGCTGCTGCTCCACTGGCGCGGCCGCATGGCCGGCCCCGACGCCGCGAGCCCGCTGGACCTGTGGGCCGGCCTCTACGGCCGGACTCTGGCTTTGCGCGCCTGGCTGGACGAAGGGCGGTTCGCCCCCGCCTTCCCCCTGGAGCCGCTGGCGCGCCGGCATGCGCAGAGACATCCGGAGGACGCTGCTTGGATCGAGCGGCGCGTGCTGGACGCCGCGGCGCTTGACGACCGGCCAGGAGACCTGCGCTTCCTGGGGCGGCAGATGCGGGAATTGGCGCGATGCCTCTGAATCTGGATATCCTCGGGGTCAAGGCCGACGTGGCCTGCGACGATCCCGGTGTCTTGGACGAACTCTCGCGGGATTTCGCGGCCTTCAGATCGACCGGAGAAGCCGAACCCGAGGTCGCGGTGACGCTGACTTTGGCCTCTCCCCCGGCGGATCCCCTCGCGGGAGCGATCTGCCGCGCCGGGCGCGGGTTCCGCTGGGCCGAGAAAGACGGAGTCCGGCGCGTGGATTACGAGGGCCGCGCCCTGGCGGTCTTCGAGGCTTCGCGCGAACGGTTGAGCGTGACCAGCACGGAACCGGAGTTGTTGCGCGAGCTGGGCTACCTGGCGGTCTGCTCGCGCGCGGGCTGGAGGCTCGACATGCGCGGCTTCCATCGCCTCCACGCCCTCGGCGTGGAGCGCGGCGGCAAGGCCGCTCTGCTGATGCTGGACTCGGGAGGAGGCAAGTCGAGCATCGCGCTCGAGCTCCTGCGCCGGGGATCGGCGCGCCTCCTCTCCGAGGACACTCCCGTCCTGGGACCCGACGGCCGGCTGCACCCTTTCGCGCTGCGCCTGGGCCTGCGCCCCGACGCGGACCTCTCGGATATCACCGCGACCCGAGTGCGTTCCATGGCGCGGAGGGAGCATGGGCTCAAGAAGCTGGTGGACCTGGACCATTTCCCGGACGCCGTCGCGGGGGCCGTCGTACCGAGCGTGCTGGTGGCGGGCCGCCCGGGCGGGCGGCGCTGCGAGCTGCGCCGGGCTCCCTTCGCGACGCTGCCGCCGCTCTTCACCGGGATGGTGATCGGCTTGGGGCTGCCCCAGTTGGCCGAGTTCCTCTGGCCTCGCGGCGCGTCGGGTTGGGCCGGGCTGGCAGCGGTGGCGGCGCGGCGCGCGGTGGCGGCGGCGCGGCTCTGGTCGGGCTGCCGGACCTACGAGATGCGCCTGGGGCCCGACCCGGCGCGCAGCGCGGCCGTCCTCGCGGAACTCCTCGACTCATCCGAAAAACTCGGGTGAACGCGCCGACGATTTGCTACCCTCCTCCCATGGCGTGGTGGATTTGGGCGGCGGCGGGCCTTCTGCTCCTCGGCTTGGAGCTGCTCACCCCGGGGGGCTTCTTCGTCTTCTTCTTCGGCCTGGG
>MGUL01000024.1:1914-11094 GCA_001800005.1 Elusimicrobia bacterium RBG_16_66_12
AACCTGCCGGCGCAGTTGGGGATATTCGCGGTGGTTTCGGCGACCTCCCTTGTTCTGTTAAGGAAACGCATGATCGCGAAGTTCCACACCGGCGCGGACCTGCAGAAGAGCCTCGGAGACATCGCGGGCGGAGTCGCCGTCGCTCACGACGACATCGCGCCCGGCGCGCACGGGCGCGCCGAGTACCGCGGCACTCCCTGGGCGGCCAAGAACGCGAGCGAGCGGCCCATCAAGAAGGGCCAGCGCTGCCTCATCGAGTCGGCCGAGGGCCTGACCATCCTCGTCAAGCCCGAATAGGAGAACCAGCATGGAAGCAATCGTCGTCCTCGGAATCTTCGCGGTCCTCGTCGTCGTCATCATCTCCAAGACCGCCATCGTCGTCCCCCAGCAGAGCGCCTACATCGTCGAGCGCCTGGGGCGCTTCTCGGGAACCTTGGACGCCGGTTTCCACATATTGGTCCCTTTCATCGACGTCGTGCGCCAGAAGGTGAGCCTCAAGGAGCAGGCCTTCGACATCCCCGAACAGGTCTGCATCACCCGCGACAACGTGCAGGTGCACGTGGACGGCATCCTCTACCTGAAGGCCGTCAACCCCGAGCGCATGGTCTACGGCGTCTCCGACGCCTACTTCGCCGTCGCCCAACTCGCCCAGACCACCTTGCGCAGCGAGATCGGCAAGATCGACCTCGACAAGACCTTTGAGGAGCGCACCCACATCAACATCCAGGTGGTCAACGAGCTCGACAAAGCCACCGAGTCCTGGGGCGTCAAGGTCCTGCGCTACGAAATCAAGAACATCGCCCCGCCGCACGACGTGCTGGCGGCGATGGAAAAGCAGATGCGCGCCGAGCGCGAGAAGCGCGCGGTGATCCTGACCTCGGAAGGCGAGCGCGACGCGGCCATCAACTCCGCCGAGGGCCACAAGCAGCAGGTCATCAAGGAGTCCGAGGCGAGCCGGCAGAGGCAGATCAACGAGGCCCAGGGCCAGGCCGAGGCGATCACCGCGGTCGCCATCGCCACCTCCGCGGGCATCCGCAAGGTCGCCGAGGCCATCAAGGACCCGGGCGGCTTCGAGGCCGTGCAGCTGCGCGTGGCCGAGCAGTACGTGATCCAGTTCGGCAAGCTCGCCCAGGAGACGAACACGCTGATCCTCCCCGCGAGCGTGGCCGACGTGGCGTCGATGATCTCGACGGCCATGGCCGTGATCAAACAGGGCAGGCCGCCGGCCCCCGCCGCGGGCCCCGCCCAGCAGGCCTAGCGGCCGCCGGCACGAGATGACCGGACCGATCTCGGACGCCGGGCGGGCGCCCGCCAAGAAGCGCGCCCTGGTCGTCGATGACGACGAGGGACTGCTCGAGATATTCAACCTCACGCTGAGCATGGGCGGCTTCGACGTCGCAAGCGCCCCGGACGGGCTCTCCGCCCTCGCGATTCTGGAGCAGTTCCGCCCCGACTTCATCGCGCTGGACTTGATGATGCCGCGGATGAACGGGATGCAGTTCTGCGGCAAGCTCACGGAGCTCGGCGTCAGGATACCGATCATCATCGTGAGCGCCTATTGGGAGCCCACCAACGAGGCCCTTCTGCGCCAGGACGCGAACGTCGTCGGCTTCATCCACAAGCCGATACGCTACGCGACGCTCATCGAGTCGATCCGCAAGCTTCTGCCGCCCTGAGGACGGCTGCTAGCCCAGCGAGAGCAGACGCTCGGACAGCAGGTCCTTCACCAGCGCGCGCGCGTCCTTCTCGACGCGCTCCGGGCGCTCCCCGTACAGGGCGGCGACCTCGGCGACGGTCGCGGAGAGGGTCTTGCCGCGGCCCAGGCGCTCCCAGATCTCGGCGGCCACCTCGTCGAGCGAGTAATACTCGCTGGTGTCGACGTTGAGGATCACGGCCTCCGCGTCGACGCGGCGCCATGAGACATGCGCGGCATGCCGGTACCGCCTCTTCTCCTCGTCGAGAACCTTCTTCACGCCGTTATCCTAGCATTCACGGATAAAGGACGTCGAGGTCGGGCCAGCGCAGCCGCCAGCTCACGGTCGTCCCGTCGTCGCCCAATAGAAAGAGCTCCAGGCCCAGGGCCTGGCGCGACTGCCCGTGCAGGAGGGGCAATTGATTAAGACGGAAGCGCGACACGCACGGCGGCAGGCCCGCCACGATCGTCGTCGGCGCCGCGACCGCGCGCACGCCCTCCTCGGGGACCCGGCGCGGATCGACCGCGCTCAGGCAGACGACGTCGGCCTTCGGCAGCCCTTCCGCGTGACCGCGCGGGTCGATGTAGACGACCAGGCCGCCGCGCTCGATGAGCAGGCCGCCCTCGCCCGCCGGACGCGCCAAAGCGGTCGCCTTCGTCTGAGTCCGCTCGGCTGGGATCATCGTGGGACCTCCGGGGCGCGCAGTTCGTCGAGGTATTTGAACTCCAGGCAGCTGCAGCGCTCGTAGGGGCACGGCTGCGGCGCGTCGTGCAGTCGGAAGTCGGCGTCGAAGAGGTTGCCCAGGGGTTTCTGGCCGAAGGCGTCCTGGCCGCAGCGGAAGACCCGGCCGTCCGCCTTGACGTTGGCGTAGACATGGCCCGCGTGGCAGAGCAAGCCCAGCGTCGAGCGCGCGTCGAGACGATATTCGCGTTCCGCCTCCTTGCGCGCCGGTTCGCCGCCAATCTCGCCCTCGATGAGAGCGCGCTCCCGCGGGGTGTAGGCGTCGGGATAGCGCCATCCGTCGTGCTCGCCCTGGAACACCATCGTGCTGAACGGGAATCCCGCCTCCTGGAAGGCGTCGCGGAACTGCGCCAGGCGCGGAAGGAACGGGGGCCAGGTCACGAAGAGCACCGCGGGGCTGAAGCCCAGCCCGCGCAGGAGGACGAGCTTCTTCATGAACTCGTCGAAGCTCGTGAATTCGGGATGGAAGCTCGCGCTGAAGTGCGCGCGCTCGGGCGACAGGCGCCGGGCCAGATCCTCCAACTTCTCCGGCTCGAGCGAGAGATTCGTGGTGATGACCAGGCGATGCTGCTTCGAGAGGGCTTCGAAGAGCTCTCCGGCGCGCGGGTAAGCGAGCGGCTCCCCGCCCAGCACGTCTATGCGCGCTTCGCCGTGACGCTCGCGCACGCGGCCCCAGGCCGCGGCCCAATCCTCGGGGGGCAGAATGCGGTGGGTCTTCGCAAGCTCCTCCCAGAGGTCCTCCATCTCCCACCAGCAGTAGGAACAGCGGTAGTTGCAGCCGTACCAAAGATCCCAGGTGAAGGTCGGAACGTGTTCGTCGAGCCACCACTCGCGCGTCATCGCGCCGCCTCCGCTTCGACCAGATACTTGTACTCGAACTCGCAGCGCTCCGAACGGCAGGGTGTGGGCGCCGGGCGCAGCGAGAAGTCCGCGTCGAACAAGCTGCCGAGCTTCTCCCAGCCGCGGCACTCGTAAGGCTGGCAGCGGTAGACCGAGCCGTCGTGCATCACGCGAGCGTACATGTGGCCGCTGCGGCACAGGCGTCCGCGCGGCGACTCCTCGTGCATGCGCAGGATGTGGGCGGCGATCTCGACTTGCTCGCGGTCCTCGGCCAGCGCCGGGTCGAGCGTGGCGCTGTCGCCTTCGACCAGATGCCGCTCGGCGGCGGCGTAGTCGCGAGGGAACTCGCGGCCCTCAAACTCGCCCTGGTAGGGGTTGACGATGAAGCGCAGTCCCGCCGCCTCGAAACGCTCCCGCAGCCCCGGCGCCTGCGACAGCAGGGGCGGGTAGCCGACGAGGCGGGCGATCAGCTTGTAGCCGCGCTCCTTGAGCGTCACGCACTTGGCCAGGACCTCGTCCATGTCGCCTTCGGTCGGGTGGAGACTGACGTCGACGGTGGTGCGGTCGTTGGGCACGAGTTCCATGAAGCGGCGGACCGCGTCGAGACCCCACGACATGTTGGTGTCGAAAGAGACGCAGTGACGGCGCGTCATCGCCCCGATGAGGTCCCAGAACCCGGGCAGGCGCGTCGGCTCCCCCCCGGTCAGACGGATCCAGGCCGGTCCGTGGAGGTCGGCGACGCGGTCCCAGGCCGCGATCCATTCCGCGACGGGGTGCTCGTTGACCAGCCACGGCCGGATCTCGCGGCGCTCTCCGGAAACGACGCAGTAGGGGCACTTGTAGTTGCACAGGTCGTGGACGAGCCAAATGAAATCCAGTCCTGGACGCGGGTCGAGGGGGACGTTCATGCGGCGGCCTTCCCGTAGAGGAGGACCTGCGCGTCGGGAAAGTACCGGATCTCGTCATGAGCGAACCGCGGGTGCCGATAGCACTGCGCGATGAGATGCTTGAAGTACCTCTCGTGCGGCGAGCTTAAGTCGTTGCGGTAGTTGAAGGCTTCCAGCGAGGCGTAGAGATGGACCAGCAGAGTCGAGTTCTGCTCGTGATGGAGGAGATAATGCTCGCACAGCCCGACGACCTCCGGCTTCGTGAGGGAGCGTCCGACCAGAAGGCAGTAACCAGGGTTACCGTAGTCGTCGACGTACTTCTCCAGGACCGTGTGCTCGACCGGGTCCGGAGAGACGCTCCCGAGATGCGCCGGCGTCCGCGTCAGCAGGCGTCCCGGGCGAGCGGGGCATTCACCGTGCGTGCAGGTCTTGCGGCTCAGGGCCATGCCCGCCCCCGAGATCCCTTGGAGTTTGGAACTCATATCCGACAGTAATATCGTCTCAAGGCATGGATGGGTCTTCAGCGCGTCGAGATAATCGCGCATCTTGTGGTTCTCGGTGTTTCCATATCCCCAATTCACGTCATGCGCCAGGATGACCCCGCCCCGCCTGACCCGCGGCAGCGCCATGTCGAGGTAATGGACGGCGTCGATCTTGACGGCGTCCAGGAAGACCATGTCGAACGTTCCCCGAAGGCGGGGAAGGGCCTCCCACGCGTCCTTCTCCAGCAGATCGACGGTCCGCCCGAGCCCGGCCTCCTCCAGATTCGCCCGCGCGCGGCGCAAACGCTCCGGATCGATCTCGAGGGTCGTCAGCTTCCCTCCGGTCTTGAGGAGTCCGCTGCCCATGTAGAGCGCCGCGAAGCCCGTTCCGGTCCCGACTTCCAGGACGCTCTTCGCGCCAATCATCCCGATGAGCATCTCGAGGAATCTGCCGTCCTCGTCCGAGACCGTGCCCCACTTCCGCCAGTACCCGGGGTCGCTCAGCAGCCGCTCGATGACGAGACCGCTCACGAGGCCGCCTCCTTCAGGCGCGCCAGGCGCGCGCGCACGAGAGCCCCGTCGGGATCGAGCTTCAGGCATTCCTCGTAGCAGAGCCGCGCCTGGCGCGCGTCGCCGCGCTGCTCGTGGTACTGCGCGAGCGACGACCAGCGCCACAGCTCCAGCGAGGAATTGACTCCCGGGCTCTCGTTGGCGCCCAGTTCCTTCAGGAGCCGGGAGAAGCGCTCGTAGCGCGCCAAGCGGACCGGATAGGTGTTCGTGCCGTCGCGCGTCGACCAGTAGACGTCGTGGCCGTCGTCGACGCCGAGCTCCTCGCGCCGGCGGGCCATCGGGCTCAGCGGCTCCATCGTCACGAAGGTCCGGCTCGGATAGAACATGTCGACGAAAGGGTGCACGCGCCGGGCGAACTCCAGGGTCTCCTCGAAATCCGCCTCGGTCTCGCCGGGATAGCCGAACATGAAGTTCGCGGTCGCGACCAGGCCGGCCTGATGGGTGTCGCGCAGCACGCGCTCGGCCATCGCCGCGGTCTGCCCCTTGCGCATCAGGCGCAGCACGCGGTCGGAGCCCGATTCGATGCCGTAGGTGATGCGGCGGCAGCCCGCCGCGCGCATCAGGCGCAGGGTCTTCAAATCCATCTCGGGCCGCACGACGCAGTTGACCTCTTCCCAGGACAGCTTCACGCTTGGATCGGCGATGATCAACTCGCAGAGCTCGCGGATGCGGCGCATGTCGCCGTTGACGACGATGTCGTAGAACTTAAGCTCCGAGAATCGGCCGGGATGCGCCGCCAGCTGATGACGGATCTCATCGTAGATCCGGCGCCCGCTCATGAAGCGGTAACCCTCCCACGGGGCGCGGTTGCCGCAGAACTCGCAGCGGCGGATGCAGCCGCGGCTGGCCATGATCATCAGGGAGCGCTGATAGAGGTTGTCGGGCACGTCGTAGGCCGCCAGGTCGAGCGCGGCGTAGTCCAAGAACGGCAGGGCATCGAGGTCGACCGGCTCGCGCTCCCCGGTCGAGACCACGGCGCCGCCGCGCAGGACGCGCAGTCCCGGGCAGGACTCGGGCGCGCGTCCCTGAGAGAGAGAGCGCGCGACGTCGACCACGGTCTCCTCGCCGTCGCCGAGGGCGACGGCGTCGACGACGCCGGAGCGCAGGCAGCGTTCGATGCGTTCCGGCTCCGCGAAGGCCTGTCCGCCGAAGAGCACGAAGGCCTTCGGCCGCAGGGCCTTGACGCGGCGGGCAACGTGGAGGCTCGAGCGCATCGAGCACTCGTTGACGGAGAAGCCGGCCAGCGACGGAGCGTCTTCGGGCAGGGGATCGACGCAGGACGAGACGATGTAGTCGTCGTGCGCCCCCAGGACGTCGGCGACCACCGCGTCGTCGAGCCAGATCGTGTTGTTCTCCCAGGCCCAGGTGTGGCGGTGCCCGGCCCCGCGGCGGTGGAACAGGCCGATGTTGAGGTCCACGGCCCGCGCCGGCAGGCCGGCGCGCGTCATGGAGGCCGTCAGCTGCGCAAGCGAGATCGGCGGCACGAAGCCCCACAGAGGGCATTGGATCAGCAGCGCGGGCGTCGTCATCGCGCGGCCCTCGGCTTGCGCGCGGAGAGAGCCTTCGCGCGCCAGTACTTCGCCCAGAGCCGCGAGGTGCTCCCGTCCGGACGGCGCGACAGGGCCTCCAGTCGGTCCGCGGCCTCGGCGGGCCGGCCGGCGCGGCCGGCCGCGAGCGCGGCGACGAGCTGGGCGCGATAGGAATCCGCGGACATGCTCACAGCCGTCTTGGCGGCCCGCTCCGCCTCGCGCAACCGACCGTCGCGGCGCAGCGACTCCGCGATGTGCGACCAGAGAGGCTCCTGCCGCCGGGTGCAGGCGTCCTGCGGATAGTCCATGGAGAGAGCCGAGGCCAGGGCGCCGGGTGACGATATCGCGCTCGCGAACCGAGCGGGATCCTCGATGCGCGCATGCTGGAGGAGGTTCACGGATTCCTCGTAGATGAGGTCGGCGCGCGCGCCACAGGCCTTGACCAGCCCGGAATACAGGAGGTCTCGCCACTCCCGCTCATCCGTCCCCCCCCCGCCCAAGGCCACATAAGCGGCGAGCGAGGGCCGCGCGAACGGCGCGCGCGTACGCGCGTCACGGGCCACCCCCGTCACGACGAGTTCCGCGACCGAGCGGTCGAAGATGTGCCGCCAGTGGCAGGCATCGCGCATCAGGCGCCCCATATACGAGCCGCGGAAGGAACGCTCATCGAACACGGCGGCGAGGTCGACCAGGACCGCGCCGCTCTCGCGCGCCGCGCGGCGGACGATCCGCGCGCGCGCCGGGTTGGTCCGCTCTACTGGCCGGTCGAGATCGGCCGCGAGCGCGTAATGGAGGACGGACTCGTCCTCATGGGCGAGATGACCCAAGGCCCGCGCCAGCCAGTAGTGGGCGTGAGCGTCCCCGGGGACTGCTTCGACGCGGGCCTTGAAGAGACCGGCCGCCAGAGACGCAGCGCCCTCCTCCCATGCGATCCAAGCCTGGAAGAAACCGCGATGGTCCCACGGCAGCGAAACCGTCGAGATCGGGACCGATGCGCTGAGATTGGCGGGCAGGACGCAGAAGGCGATCTGGACGCCCGCGTCGGAGGCCAGGCGGGCCATCTCGCGGAGGTTCCGCTCGAAGGCCTGGTCGCGCTGCGCCGGGGTCGGACCCAGCTCGAGGCGCGGGTTGCCGACGAGGGCCTGGAAGACGGCCAGACTCGACGCCCGGTAGGCCAGCTGGAAGAGCCTCGGATGGGCGATGGGCGCGCCGAAATACTCGTTGTTGCCCGACATCACCACGATGAGGTCGGGCTGGTAGCGCAGGACCTCTCGCAGGACGATGAGCTCGCGCGCGCTATCGTAGCCGCCCATGCCGCAGCCGATCGCCTCGACCTTCGCGCCCGGGAGCAGCCGCGCGAAGGCCTCGTCGAGAAGGCCTCCTCCGCTGTAAGGGAGCGCGACGGAGCCTCCGATCACGAAGACGCGCGCGGTCCCGGCCGGCTTGGGCATCACGAAGCGCTCCTCGTGGGCTCCGCGGCGAGCGGTGACGAGGACCGTTTCGCCCTTCTCGCCGCGCATCGCACGGAAGAAGGGCCGTCTCGCGTCGAGATAGGCGTACTCAAAATTAACGGGCAGCTCCCAGGGCCGCGGGGCTCCGCGCAACGCATGCAGACAGAGCTCGGCGGCGCCGAGGACCAGGAGAGAGACGGCGAGCGCCGTCAGCACGCCCCTCGCGGCGCGTCGCAGGAAGCTCATGGCAGCCAAGGCCCGGCGCGCTCGGGGACCTTCTCGTCCGGGATGACCTTCCACTCGTCGCAGGGGCAGAACTCGACGCTGCAGGGAGCCGGCGCGTCGAGCAGTCGGAAGTCGTCGGCGAGGAAGTCGCCGAATATGCCGGGGTCGCCGATCTGGCCGCAGCGCGTGACCTTCCCGTCGGGGAGCAGCAGCGCCGCGCGGTGACCGGCGCGGCAGAGCATCCCCTTATGGCGCTTGCCGGCCAACCAGTCGACGCCGCCCTCCTGCGCTGCGGCCATGCCCAGCGCGGCTTTCTCCTCGACCGAGTACGCGTCGGGATAGCGCGCGCCGCGCCATTCGCCGATGAAAGGGATGACCTTCAGACTCTCGCCCGCGCCGGCGAAGGCCTCCAGGGCCGCGGGCAACTCGGGGAGCATGGGCGGCCAGGCCACGAAGTTGAGGCAGCCGAGCTGGACGCCGCCCTCGCGCACCTTGCGCACGGTCGCCAAGAACTCCTTGACGGTGTGATACTGCGGATGGAAGCTCAAAGACAGCGAGACCTTCTGATGGTCGACGCGGCGCAGATAGTCGTCGAGGTGCAGGGAGCCGTTGGTCGTCACGTTGATCGGCCAATGCAGCCGCGAGACCTCGGTGAGCAGGGTCACGAACTGGGGATAGGCGAAAGGTTCACCTCCGTTGATGGTGACGTACGCGCGGCCCTGCCGCTCGTGCAGTCGCGTCCAGTGGACCATCCACTCGGC
>MGUL01000025.1:0-6655 GCA_001800005.1 Elusimicrobia bacterium RBG_16_66_12
GACGTCTGCGCGGGCAAGCTCGACGCGATCAGTCCGCTGAAGGTGCTGGGGCGCGGCTACGCGATCGCGACCAGCGGCGGTGTGGTCCTCACGAGGGCGTCCCAGGTGGGGAAGTCGGACCGGGTGAACGTGCGCCTGCACGAGGGAGAGATCGATTGCGAGGTGATCGGATGACGAAAGCCAAGGCCGAGAAGACGGAGGGCTTCGAGGAGACCCTCGAGAAGCTCGAGGAGCTGGTGCGGGAGCTGGAGTCCGGCGACAAGAGCCTCGAGGACTCGCTGGCCCTCTTCGAGAAGGGCGTCGCGCTGGCCCGCGACCTGTCCCATCGCCTGGAAGAAGCCAAGACCAAAGTCGAGTCCCTCTCCCAGGAAGGCGGCAGGCTCGTCAAGAAGCCCTTCGCCGCCCCGGACGACCGCTCCTAGAAGAGGGTGTAGACGAACGGGGCGACGACGGGGCTGGAGGAGAAGAGCACCAGGGCGCCCACCGCCAGCACGGCCAGCAGGATGGGGATCATCCACCACAACCGCTCGCGCCACAAAAACGCGAGAAGCTCGCCTACCACGCCCAGGCGTCGGACTGCTTCGCGGACACGGCCCATACTTTCCTCCTTGGCGCGGCTGCGGCGTTTCGATTCGGGACCAGGAACGTCCCCACGACGAGGGCGTCCATGCCGCTGGCCAGGAAGGTCGCGACGGCGTCCTCCGGGGTCTCGACGATGGGCTCTCCCTTGAGATTGAACGAAGTATTGAGGACCACGGGCACGCCCGTGGCGGCGCCGAAGCTCTCGATGAGCCGGTGATAGAGAGGGTCCTGATCGGGGAATACGGTCTGCACGCGCGCGGAGCCGTCCACATGGGTCACGGCCCCCAGGCGCCCGCGCCGGTCCGCGCGCACCGGCGCGGTGGCCAGCATGAAGCGGTAGGGGTCCGGAGCCGGGCTGCCGCCCAGGTCGAACCACTCGCCGGCCAGTCTCCCGAGCGCCGAAGGCGCGAAGGGACGAAAAAGTTCCCGGAACTTTATTTTTTCGTTGACGGTGTCCTTCATCGCCGCCGGCCGCGGGTCGGCTAGGATGGACCGGTGACCCAAGGCGCGGGGCCCCCACTCCGAACGTCCCTGGTGCCAGCCGACGACCTTCCCCTCCGCCAGCATCCCGGCCACGCGCCCGCACAGCTTCGACTCGTCGCCGATCTCCTCATGGGCGAGGCCGGCCCGGCGGAAAGCCTCGACCGCCGCCGCGGGGGAATGCTCCGGCCCCAGGTCGACGCGCTTCATCTCATAGCGCTTCGGCCGGCCCAGGGCGTGCGCGGCGTACAGCGCCGCGCCCAGAGCGCTGCCCGCGTCGCCCGCCGCGGGCTGGATCCAGACCCGCTCGAACGGCGTCTCGCGCAGGACGCGCGCGTTGGCCACGGCGTTGAGCGCTACGCCGCCGGAAAGGCAGAGATGCCGCGAACCCGTGCGGCGGTGCGCCTCGCGCGCGAGCGCCAGCACCATCTCCTCGCAGACGAGCTGGATGCTGGCGGCCACGTCGCACAGGCGCGGGTCCGCGGCCGGGTCGCCCGCCTCGGGCGCGCGCGCGGGACCGAAGGCCTCCTCGAAGCGTCGCGCGAAGGCCCGCGTGGGGTCGGATTGGAAGACGAACCAGTCGAGGTCGAGGCGGAAGGAGCCGTCCTCGAAGGGACGGACCATCGCGCGGATCTGATCGGCGAAGCGCGGCCGCCCGTAGGGGGCCAGGCCCATCACCTTGTATTCCCCCTCGTTGACCTCGAAGCCGAGATAGGCCGTGAAGGCGGAGTAGAGCAGGCCCAGGGAGTGGGGATAGCGCATTTCCGCGTCCAGGCTCAGGTCCCAGCCGCCGTCTTGCCCCCGCCGCCCCCGGCCCACGGCCGCCGTCGCCCACTCGCCCACGCCGTCGATCGTGAGCACGGCGGCCTCGTCGAAGGGCGCGCAGTAGAAGGCCGCGGCCGCGTGCGAGAGGTGGTGCTCGCAGAACAGGACCTTGTCCTGAGTCAGGCCGAACGCCCTCTCGATGCGCGGCCCGACCCAAAGCCTCTCGTCGACCCAGGCCGCGGTCGCGCGCCGGAACAGCCCCGCCGAGGAGGGGAAGGTCCCCAGACAGCCGGCCAGGATCCGCGAGAACTTGCGGAAAGGCTTCTCGTAGAAGACCGCCGCGTCTAGGTCCCCGGCGGAGAGCCCCGCGCGCTCCAGGCACCAGCGCGCGGCGTTCTCGGGCAGACGGCGGTCGTGCTTGACCCGGGTGAAGCGCTCCTCCTGCGCGGCGGCGACGGGGACCCCGTCGACGATGAGGGCGGCGGCCGCGTCGTGGTAGTCGAAGCTGAGGCCGAGAATCCTCACCCCTGGCTCCTCAACAGCTCCCGGGGGTCGCGCGGCGCTCGCTCGGTCCAGCCGGTCTTGGCCGCGCGGCGGCGGCAGAGCAGGTCGACGCCGAGCAGGCGCGTCAGCAAAGCCGCGGGCCCGAGGACCAGGAAATAGACCGCGGTCAGAAGAACGGCCGCCTGCACTCGGGCCCCGGCGCGCACCGCCTCCGCGAAGCGGCGCCGGACGCGCGCCAAGGCTCCCGAGTCGGTCGTTTTATTCATAGGGAACGGCGGTCAGGTCGTATTCGGACGCGGCCGTGATCTTCACGCGGGCGAACTCGCCGATGCGCAGGGCCGACTTCGCGGCGGGCACGAGGACCTCGTTGTCCACCTCGGGAGAGTCCTGCTCGGTGCGGCCGACGAAGAGCCCGCCCTCCTTGCGGTCCACCAGGATCGTGACGGTCCGGCCGACCTTGGCCGCATTGATCTCAAGGGAGATCCCCTGTTGGAGGGCCATCACGGCCTCGGCGCGCCGCTTCTTCTCCTTGGCCGGGACGTCGTCCTTCAGCGCGAAGGCGTGGGTGTTCTCCTCGTGGGAGTACGCGAAGACGCCCAGGCGGTCGAAGCGCGTCTTTTCGACCCACTCCAGCATCTCGGCGTGGTCGTCCTTGGTCTCGCCGGGATAGCCCGCGATGAGGGTCGTGCGCAGCGCGATGCCGGGGACCTTCTCGCGGACCGTCGCGACCAGCTCCTCGGTCTTGGCCCTGGTCGTGCCGCGACGCATGGAGGCCAGCATACGGTCCGAGACGTGCTGCAGCGGCATGTCCAGGTATTTGCAGATGTTGGGACGCTCGCGCATCACGTCCAGCGCGTCGAGCGGGAAGCCCGTCGGGAAGGCATAGTGCAGACGGATCCAGCCGATGCCCTTCACGTCGGACAAAGCCCGCAGCAGGTCGGCCAGACGCCGCTTGCCGTAGAGGTCCAGGCCGTAATAGGTGGAGTCCTGCGCGATGAGCAGCAGCTCGCGAGTGCCGGCGGCGGCCAGGCGCTTCGCCTCGTCGACGAGGACGTCGATGGGGGTCGAAACGTGCTTGCCGCGCATCAGCGGGATCGCGCAGAAGGAGCAGGGGCGGTCGCAGCCTTCCGATATCTTGAAATAGGCGTAGTGCCGCGGGGTCGTCAGGAGCCGCTCGCCCACGAGCTCCTTCTTGTAATCCGCGTTCAGGGCCTTGAGCAGGCGAGGGAGGTCCATCGTCCCGAAATACGCGTCGACCTCGGGGATCTTCTCGGACAGCTCTCCCTTATAGCGCTCGGAGAGGCAGCCGATGACGATGAGCTTGCGGACCAGGCCCTTCTTCTTGGCGTGCGCGTAGCGAAGAATCGTGTCGATCGATTCCTGCTTGGCCGCGTCGATGAAGCCGCAGGTGTTGATGATCACGATGGAGGCGTCGTCCGGATCGGTCTCGTGCTCGACCTCGAAACGGTTCGCCTGGAGCTGGCCCATCAGGACCTCGGAGTCGTAGAGGTTCTTGGAACAGCCCAAAGTGACGACGTGGACCTTGTTCTTCTTGAGGGTCTTGGTGCGCATGGAGGGGGCTAGGGCCGGGCGAAAGCCCGGGCGGTGACCTCGGTGCAGAGCCTGCGGTACAGGCCGAGGAAGGAGAGTATCCGGAGGTCGGTGCGCACGTCGTAGATGCCGGCCATCTCCGGATGTTTTTTTTGCATCTGCGCGAGAGCCTGCCTGAAGCTCCCGTCGCCGTAGCCGCCCGTCGCGTTGGTCGCTCGGATGTTGGCCGCGAGGGGGATCGAGAGGCCGTGCTGGCAGGAAACTCCTTTCACCGTTCCCAACCGGCGCGCGTCCGCGGGCACGTCCTTCGGGGTCATCGTCACGAAGGAGAGCGGCCCCTCCGACTTGTAGAAGATCAGTATCCCGCTCGCCGGGATCAGGCCCGGCATCGCTTCGTCTCCGTCCTCTTCGCCCGCCGCCGCGGCGAAAGGCGCCAAGGCGATGAGCAGGATGACGGAGAGAAGGGTCTTCAAGGCTTGGCGACGCGGCCCGCGACCACGGTGCAGACCCTGGTGTAGAGGCCGACGAGGTACGCGTCCACCTTCATGTCCGCGCGCACGTCGTACATGATGCCGTCGCGGGTCCCCAGAGCGTCCCTGACCGCCGCCGCGTAGGAGCCGTCGCCCCAAGCCACCAGGAAGAGCAGGGAACGGTTGCAGGCCTTGCCCGTCGCCATGGGGTCGTCCGGGGCGGCCTTCACCTCGGCGGGAGAGGCGGTCCGGTAGCCGCGCGGGACCTTGATGTCCGTGTAAAGGAGGCCGCAGCCGCTCAGCGCCGCGGCGACCAGGGGGAGAACGAGGAGCTTTCTCATGCAGGTAGGATACCTCATTTTGTAGAATCCCCGTCGGCCCCCGATGAACCCCGTCCTGGCGATCCTGCTGCGCATCCCCCTCCACGGCCTCGGCCTCCTCGTCGCGGCCCTGCCGCGCTCCTGGGAGCTGGCGCTGGGACGCGCGCTGGGCCGGCTCTTCCTGCTCGCCGACCCGAAGCGGCGCGGCATCGCCCTTGAGAACATGAGGAACTGCCTGCCGGAGCTCCCGAACGCGAAGCTCGACCGGCTCCTGCGCGAGAACTACGAGCATTACGGCATCCTCGCCCTCGAGCTCGCGCACATGTTCACGCCCTTGGACGGCCACTACCGCGACTATGCCTCCCGCATCGCGAAAGTCGAGGGCTTCGAGCGCTGGGAGCGCGCGAAACTGCGCGGCAAAGGCGCTCTCTTCTGCTCGGCCCATCTCGCCAACTGGGAGCTGGCCGCCTCCTCCGGGGCCATCCGCGGCATGCCGGTCACCATCGTCACCCGCCGCCTGAAGCCCGCCTGGCTGCACGACTGGATGGAGAGGGTCCGGCTCTCGACGGACGTGAGGTGCGCCTACCAGCCCCGCACAATGCCGGCCGTGATGAAGGCGCTGCGCGACGGCGGCGGCGTGGTCTTCGTGATGGACCAGTACATGCCGCCCCCGATGGGCGCGCCGACCCGTTTCTTCGGCGTCGAGGTGGACACCCTCGCCGCCATAGCCCCCCTGGCCCGGCGCACGGGCGCGGCCATCCTCCCGGTCCGCCAGGTCCGCCGCGCCGACGGGATCGTCCGCATCATCATCGATCCCGAGATCGAGCTGGGCGCCGACGACAAGGCCGACAACCAGCGCCTGGCCGGCGTCGTCGAGGGCTGGATCCGCGCCGAGCCCTCCCAATGGCTGTGGGTCCACCGCCGCTTCAAGCATGTGGACTGGACCCGCGCGGAGCGCCGGCCGAGCTCCCCGTCGGAGAATCCTTGATTTCCGAGGGGAAATCATGTTGAATGCGATTATCGCCGGAGACGGTCAGGTCCGGCTTATACGTCCACAGGAGAGTACAACCACATGGCGAAGAAGGCGAATGCGGCGTTCATGAAGCCCCTCCCCCCGAGCGAGAAGCTCGCGGAGGTCGTCGGCAGCAAGCCCTTGCCGCGCACCGAGGTCGTCAAGAAGCTCTGGGCCTACATCAAGAAGAACAACCTGCAGGACAAGAAGAACAAGCGCAACATCAACGCGGACGCGGCGCTGAAGGCGGTTTTCGGCGGCAAGGCCACCGTCAACATGTTCGAGATGACGAAGCTGGTCAGCAAGCACCTCAGCTGATCTTCCGTCCAGGGGCCCGGCGGACGCGGGTCGCCGGGTCCCTGGAATCCTTTCGTCGCCGGGTTGGTGTTTCCCGGGGGTCTGGTGGCGCGTACGGGATTTGAACCCGTGATCTCTGCCTTGAGAGGGCAGCGTCCTAGGCCGCTAGACGAACGCGCCACCCGAACCCCGGAAAGCAAACTCGCCGTATTCTACCACGCGCGCGCCCCTCGACGCAAATGAGCCAAAGGATTCCCCGCGAACTGCTTTTCGGCAACCCCGAGAAGGCCTCCCCGAAGGTCTCTCCCGACGGCCGCCGCTGGGCTTACCTGGCCCCGGACGAGGGCGTCTTGAACATATGGTCGGGCCCCGAAGGCGGCGAGGCCGAACCGCTGACCAAGGACCGCGGCCGCGGCATCCGGCAGTTCTTCTGGGCCGAGGACCAGCGCTCTCTCCTCTACGTGCAGGACAAGGACGGGGACGAGAACTGGCACCTCTACCAGACCGATCTGGCTTCGGGGAAGACCAAGGACCTGACCCCGGTCCCCGGCGTCCAGGCCCAGGTCGTGGGCACGGAGCCGCGCTTCCCGGATGAGATCCTGGTGGCGCTCAACGACCGCGACCCGCGCGCGCACGACGTCTACCGCGTCAGCCTCAAGGACGGCTCGCGCCCG
>MGUL01000025.1:6665-11561 GCA_001800005.1 Elusimicrobia bacterium RBG_16_66_12
GACGTGATCGGCTGGCTGCCCGATCTGGATTTCAAGGTCGGCGCGGCCAAGGCCATGCGTCCGGACGGGGGCTCCATCCTGCGCCTCAAGCAGGGCGAGGGCTGGCGGGACTTCCTGTCCTGCGGGCCCGACGACCAGATCGGCGCGCACGGCTTCGCGCCGGACCGAAAGAACATCTATGTCGAGTCGAGCGTGGACCGCGACACCACCGCGCTGCTGGAGATGTCCCTCGACGGCAAGTCCGTGAAGACCTTGGCCGAGGACCCCGACTCCGACCTGGCCGGCGTTCTCATCCATCCCAGCGACCACCATGCGGAGGCCGTCTCCTTCGAGGCCGACCGCATGCGCTGGCAGGTCCTCGACCCGAAGCTCGAGTCCGACTTCAAGGCCTTCGAGAGCCTGGACGGCGACGTCGCCATCGTCAGCCGCAACGACGCGGACACCGTCTGGTACCTCCTCGTCAACCGCCCCGACCGCTCCCCGTCCTTCTGGCGCTGGGACCGCTGCGCGCGCAAGTCGAAGTTCCTGTTCGCGACGCGCCCGAAGCTGGACGGCTATGACCTGGCGCCGATGACGCCGGTCTCCTTCGCCGCGCGCGACGGCCTGCGCCTGCGCGCCTATCTGACGACTCCCGCCGGCAAGCCGGCCCGCAGGCTCCCCCTGGTCGTGCTGGTCCACGGCGGGCCCTGGGTGCGGGACCGCTGGGGCTTCCATCCAGAGGCGCAGTGGCTGGCCGGCCTCGGCTTCGCCTGCCTGCAGGTCAACTACCGCGGCTCGACTGGCTTCGGCAAGCGCTTCCTCCACGCGGGCGACCGGGAGTGGGGCGCGAAGATGCAGGACGACCTGACCGACGCAGTGAAGTGGGCGGTCGCCTCGGGAGCGGCGGACCCCAAGCGCGTCGCCATCTACGGAGGCTCCTACGGCGGCTACGCGGCGCTGGCCGGCGCGGCCTTCACGCCGGGGGTCTACCGCTGCGCGGTCGACGTCGTGGGCCCCTCGAACCTCATCACTCTGATCCAGTCCATCCCGCCCTATTGGGAGCCGATGAAGCGCGTCTTCGACCTCCGCGTGGGCGACGTGAACAAGGAGCCGGACTTCCTGAAGTCGCGCTCGCCGCTCTTCTCCGCCGACCGCATCGAGATCCCCCTCCTCATCGCGCAGGGGGCCAACGACCCGCGCGTGAAGGTTGCCGAGGCCGAGCAGATCGTCAACGCGCTGCGGGCCAAGGGCAAACCGGTGGAGTACCTGCTCTTCCCCGACGAGGGCCACGGCTTCGCCAAGCCCGAGAACCGCCTGAAGTTCTACGCCGCCGCCGAGGACTTCCTCTCCCGCCGCCTCGCCGCTTGAACTTCCGGCCTTTCGGGGTCATACTTCCGGGATGCCCCCTGCCCTCGCCCTGCTCGCCCTCCTGAGCGCCGCGCCCGCCTCCGCGCATCGTTTGCCCGACTGCCTCCGGACCTCCTCCGGGACCGTCGGCGGCACGCAGAGCCTGGCGGAACTGAAAGACTGCCAGGAGCGGTCCTGGGAGGAGTTCCGCGCCAGGAAGGATGCGAAAGGGGCGCTTCCGGCCGCCGAGGATTTCGACAAACTCGACGAGCACCAGCGCTCCGAAGCACGGCGCCTTCTGGCGGGGTCGAGAGAGGTCCTCGACGGCGGGGCGCGTCATGGGGTGCTGCAAGACGAGCCCGACTTCGGCTCGAAGAAGGGCGCCGTCTCGGCGCTCCAGGACGGGGAGGCCATGCCGGCCGGGGCCCATCCGGGCAGGCTCGGCGGAGCGACGGACAAGGACCTCTCGAGGACGGACGCGAAGTCCGCCAGGAGCATCCAGGATCTTCAGGACCGCATGCACGCGGCCGCGGGCGACGGGCGCGACGGGATCACCCCGGCCATGGTGGACGACATCAAGCAGACCCTGGGAAACGCGCAGGGCTCGCTCAGCCCCGAGATGCAGACCTTGCTCGACGCGGTCTCCAAGGACGGCGGGAAGCTGACGCCCGAGACGATGAAGCTGCTGCAGAACGCGGCACGCGGCGCGAAAGGCGAGGGGCTGAACCTCAACATCGACCCGAAGACCGAGAAGGATCTGCTGGAAAGCGACTTCGACGCGGACAAGTCCGCCTCGCCTCCGGGGCGCCTATGACCTCAGGCTCGCTGATGATGTCCCTCTGGACGCTCCTCTTTCCCGCCGTCCCGGCTTCCGGCGCGCTCATCAACGAACCCCCCGCCCCGCAGCACTCCCTCACCGTCTCCGACGACAAGGGCGAGTACGCCTGGCGCCGCGCCTGGAGCGATGGATCCATGGCCTCCGAGCAGGTGCTGAAGATCGGAGCGCTCGCGCTGACCGAGTCCTTCCCGTACCCCTATCCGATCCTCAAGCGTTCGCCCTACGTGATGGGCGGCGTGAAGAGGACCTACAGCAACGGGCCCATTGAGGAGGCCGTGATACTGACCGCGGGAGCGGTCAACCTGAACTCCCAGAGACTCTACGACGACCCCCAGGGTCTCTTGGGGTCGTCGGCCAACTGGAACCACGACCGCGAGATATCCCAGAACCAGGCGGTGGTCAGCGCCTACGTCGACAAGGGCAGGACCTTCGAGGCGGGCGGCTGGAAGGGGGCCGTCTTCGCCGCCCTCGATCAGTTCGCCTTCATGCCCGTGGGCGGCTCAAGCAAGCACGGGGGAGCCTCGATGACCGAAGCCAACGCCGGCATGGCCTGGCTCAAACGCGACGGCCCCCACGAGGTGTCGCTGTCCGCCGACGCCGCCTTCGAGCTGGCCCGGCGGAAGTTCTACCGCAACGAGTTCGATTTCGAGGCGGCGCCCTCGGGGAAGGCCGGCCTGGAGTACGCCTACCAGACGGACGCAAAGCGTTATCTGGCCGGCGTCGAGGCCCAGACGCGGCGAGCGGACTCCTCGCTGCGCCCCTATCTCGGCATCGAGAAAGGCGGGATGGCGGCGATGCTGGCCACGGAGTTCCGCGAGAGCAAAGATCCCTTCTTCCCCGACTCGAGGGCCGTGGCCGTGAGCTTCAAGGCGCGGGCCGCCGACAGCCTGAGCTGGGGCGTGACCGCGCGCTCTTCCTCGGAGCGATACGCGATGGCGCCCGGGCCGGAACACACCACGCGCGTGACGGCGGAGTTGACCTGGACGCCCGACGCCCATCAAGCGGTCCAAAGCGCCAAAAGCGCGGCCTCGCGCTACGCCCAGGAGTTCGAGGCCCAAAAACAGAGGGACCTTCAGGCTCAGGCCTCCGCCTCCGCCACGCAGAACGAGATCCGCGCGCTCATCGCGGCCTCGCCGACTCTGGCCGACTTCTACAAGGCGTACAAGCCGAACGGCTCTCTCGGAGTGCTGGCCGCCGCGGCGGAGTTCACCGGTCTTTTCAGCCAGTACAACTACAACGAGAACGAGGGCCATCCGGACAACCTGCAGAATGTCGGCGACATCTACCAGCGCGCGCGTCAGAGCTACCTGAGCGGAACGGACGACCCCACGCTCGTGTGCCTGGGCGCCGCGCAGTTCGCGGCGGCGGCGGCCATCGAGTTGGGCCGGCTCAACGGGGTCCCCATCGAGGCCGCGGGCGTCACGATGAACGTCTCCGACTCCAAAGGCAAGCAGTCGGGACACGCGGTCGCTGTCGTCAAGACACGGGAGTACGGCATCGTCTTCGTCGACTGGGGCCGCGTGACGCCCACCTACACCTGGAACACGGAAAAGGCGCTTCGGCTCTACCAGGCCCTCGGCGGACAGCCCGCGCTCTACCACCAGATCACCGACCCGACGCGCGACGGGCGCCATGTGGGCTACCTCTTCACCGAGGAGGGCAAGCTCCTCGTCAACAACCTCACCTTCCACGGCGAGGCCGCCACGCCGGCCGTGGGCGAGCTTTTCGCAGACGACCCCCGCGGAGACCAAGTCACCGTCGAACGCTACAAGCGAGTGCTGCGCCAGAAGCCCTGATCCGACGCGCGGGGCGCATAGAAACCTATAATGCCCGGGTGAAACCAGGAACACTCCCCCTCTTGCGTCACCTCACCACCGTGCCCACCGCGCCCTTCCACGAGAAGGCCGTCTCCCGCAAGGCCCTCGCCTGGATCGCGCGGAACCTCGGCCGCCGCGTCGCCGTCCGAGAAGTCCGCGGCGGCTTCATCGTCTCCTATCGAGGCGCCGGCAAGGGCCCCGCCCTCGCCTTGGCCGCCCATCTCGACCATCCCGCCCTCCGGCTGGAGAGGGTCACGCCGAAAGGCGCCGCGGCCGTCCTCCAAGGAGGATTACCCCCCCATCTCCTGCCCGGGGCCGAGGTCGCGGCCTTTCCGGCCGACCCCAAGGACAACCGGCCCCTCGCCCTCGGGGTGCTCGGACCCCGGCCCAAGCCCGGGGATCCATGGAACATCACCTGGACCGTTTCGCCGAAGCCCGGCTCCAAACCGGTCTTCGCCATATTGGCTCTGACCCCCTATGAAGTAAAGGACGGCTGGCTGTCCTCCCGCTCGATCGACGACCTCTTGGGTTGCGCCGTCTCGCTTGAAGCCATGAGAAGGCTCGTCGCGGCAAGAGCGAAGACGAACCTGACCGTCCTCCTCAACCGAGCTGAAGAAGTCGGATTCGTCGGCGCCTTGGACATGATCCGCTCCGGCGTCCTGTCCCTCGACGACTCCTATATCTCCATCGAGTCCTCGCGCGAACTCTCCGGCTCCGAGCCGGGCAAGGGCCCCACCATCCGGCTCGGCGACAAGACCTCCGCCTTCGACCCCAACCTCCTCGCTCTGCTCGACTCGGCCGCCGCGCGCCTGAAAAAAAGAGGGACCCGCGTCCAGCGGCTGAGACTGACCGGCGGGACCTGCGAGGCGACGGCTTATCTCGCCTTCGGCTTCGAGGCCGCCGGCGTGGCCGTGC
>MGUL01000025.1:11725-18719 GCA_001800005.1 Elusimicrobia bacterium RBG_16_66_12
CGGCCGGCACGCCCGGTCATCGAAAGCCCTCGCAATTCGCTAGAATCGCCCCATATGAGAAAACTGCTCGCCATCGTGATGCTCGCCGTGACCTCCGCCTCCGCGACCCCGCTCTCCGATTTCGAGACGCGGGCGCGGGAGAACCTCCTCAAGCCCCTCGCGCTGGACCTGGGGGGACTGCTCGGCTCCGCTTCGGCCCACACCGGCCGGGCCATCGGATTTCCAGGCTTCTGGGCGGGCGCTATCGGCGCGGTGCAGTTCAGCCCGGACAAGAACGACCTGATCCTGCGCGACGCGGGCGTGAAGGCCTTCGGCCTGCCCATGCTGGAAGTCGGCGTCGGCCTGCCCTTCAAGGTGGACGTCATCGCCCACGGCATGAAGATCTACGACGCGAGCGTCTTCGGCGCGGGACTGCGCTACGGCCTCTACCGCACGGACCTGGTGGACACCTTCCTGCCCAACGTCTCCGTGGCCGCCTTCGGCGACCGCGTCAACCACAAGTCCTTCTCCGCCGCCCACGGGGGCTTCGACGCCGCCGCGACCTGGAACCTGCCCATCATCAAGCCCTTCTTCGTGGCCGGCTTCGACATCACCACGCTGAAGGTCGGCGCCGCGACGACCGCGGGGGTGGCGGGCCTGTCCGCGACCGCGCGCGGCTCGCGCTTCTCGGCGGGCGCGGAGCTGACGCCTTTCCCCTTCTTCGCCCTGCGCGGAGCCTACACCCTGAGACACGGCATGTCCGGCTTCGACGCGGGACTCGGGGTCAAGTTCTGAGATGAAGTCCTACACGCGCGGGGGCGACCGGGGGGAGACCGGGCTCTTCGGCGGAACGCGCGTGCCGAAGGATCATCCGCTGGTCTCGGCCTGCGGGACCCTGGACGAGCTCAACAGCGCCCTCGGCGCCGCCCGCGCGGCGCTCGCGGCCGACGCGTCGCTCAAAGCCGTCGACGAGGCCCTGGCCCGAGTCCAGGCCGAGTGCTTCGCCCTGGGGGCGGTCCTCGCCGCCCCCGGCGACAAGCCGGCGGAGCTCCCCGCGGACGCGACGAAGCGCCTGGAGTCGGAGATCGACGCCTGGGACGCGGGGCTGCCCGCGCTGAAGACCTTCATCCTCCCCGGAGGCTCTCAGGCCGGCTCGGCCCTGCACCTGGCCCGCGCCGTCAGCCGACGCGCCGAGCGCGAGGCCGTGGGGCTGGCCGCGCGGCAGGCCGTGCCCGAGGGCGTGGTCGCCTATCTCAACCGATTGTCGAGCTGGCTCTTCGCCGCGGCGCGCTGGGTCAACCTCAAGCAGGGCCGGCCCGAGCCCCCCTGGAAGGGCCCGATGCCCGGCGACTGAGCGCTTTCCTCGCCCCCTCTCTCCTTAGTAGACTCTCAGCGTGTTCACCGACCTGATCGCCTCGCTCGCCTCCCCGTCCGCCTACCGCCGCTTCGCCGGTGAGAAGCCCTCGCGGACCGCGGCCTACACCGCCTTCCTGGCCCTGATCTTCGTCGCGGCCCTGTCCGTGGCCATCAAGGTCCGGCTCACGCCCCTCTTCGACCAGACCTTCGACTGGCTGAAGACCGCGATGCCCGCCATCACCTTCTCCGCGGGCAAGGTCACCAGCGCCGCGCTCACGCCCACCCGCGTGGAGCACCCCCGCGCCAAGGAAGTCGCGGTGATGATCGACACCGGCCGGACCGATCCCGTGACCCCGGATCAGATGAAGGAAGCCAAGGTCCTCGCCTACCTCACGGGCAACGCCCTGTACATGCAGCGCGACAGCCGCCTCGAGGTCTTCGACCTGGCCAAGTCCGTCTCGAGCAAGGCCATCACCGTCGACGCGTCGAGCTACGCCGAGATGGAGCGCGTCTTCAACTGGGTCTTCTATCCGCTGGTGATCCTCTTCTTCTTCGTCGTCTTCTGCGTCTCCCTCTGCTTCTTCGCGGCGATCTACGGCTTGGCCGGCATGCTGGTGGCGTCGCTGACCGGGGCCGAACTGGGCTACGGCGCCCTCTTCCAGCTGGCCCTCCACGCGCAGAGCGCCGCGGTGCTGCTGCGCACGGCGGACGCCCTCTCGCCCGTAACGATCCCCTTCTCCGGGGCGCTGTCGCTGGCCCTGAGCGTGACCTATCTCACGCTCGGCATCCGGGCCGCCGGCCGGCCCGACCCGCTCCCGGCTCCCCCCTCGCCCGCCGCATGAGACGGGCGCTCGCCCTGGGGCTGGCCGCGGTCCTGCTTTCGGGCTGCGAACTGCTGACCGGCGAGTTCCGCGTCACCGGCACGATCCATCTCTCCCCGGCCCTGAGCGAGCGGGCCCCGAAGACCAACGTGACCCTCTTCCTCGTGGCCGTCAACGAGGGCGGCGTGCCGGTCGCCGTGCACCGCATCGTCAACCCCGAGTTCCCGGCCGCCTTCGAGATGGACCATCACGACCTGCTGGTGCCGGCCCTGCGCCGCCAAGAGGAGCTGGCCCTGCACGTCGAGATGAACACCCACGGCGCCGTCGGCGCGGCGCGCCCCGGAGACTTCTCCGGGCGGGCCCCGGCCGCCATCCGCTCGGGCTCGCGCGGCGTGCGCGTGCTGATCGACCGTCAGCGATGAGGAAGACCCTCCCGCTGGGAGCGCTCGCCCTGCTGGCCGCCTGCGCGGCCCCGGCCCCGCGCCCGCCGCGCGCGGAGGTCCTCACCGGGCTCGATGTGCTCGAGGCCGAGGCCTTCGCGCCCCTGAAGGGCAAGAAGGCGGGCGTGATCACCAACAGGACGGGCGTGGACCGGAAAGGACGGTCCGTCGTGGATATGCTCGCCGCGGCGCCCGGCGTGGCCCTCGTCAGCGTTTTCTCCCCGGAGCACGGTTTCGCCTCCAGCAGCGAGAACGAGCGCATCTCCTCCGACCGCATCCGAGCGGCCGGGCGAGAACTGCCGCTCCACAGCCTCTACTCGGGAGGCATCGAAGGCATGCGCCCCAAGCCCGAGCAGCTCGCGGGATTGGACGTGCTGGTCTTCGACATCCAGGACATCGGCGCGCGCTTCTACACCTACCTGGCGACGATGGCCATGGCGCTGGAGGAAGCCGGGAAGGCCGGCATCGAGTTCATGGTCCTCGACCGTCCGAACCCCATCCGCGGCGACGTCGTCGAGGGGCCCATCCTGGAAGACCCCACGCTGCGCTTCGTCACGCCCACCGCCTACTTCCAGGTGCCCGTGCGCCACGGCCTGACGGCGGGCGAGATGGCGCTCTGGCACAACCGGACGGTCGGACACCCGAAGCTGACCGTGGTGAAGCTCCAAGGCTGGACGCGCGAGCTCTGGCAGGACCAGACCGGCCTGCCCTGGGTGCCGCCCTCGCCGAACATGCCGGACGTGGACGCCGCCTCGCTCTACCCGGGCATCGGCATCTTCGAGGCCTCGAACCTCTCGGTCGGGCGCGGCACGCCGCGCCCGTTCCGGTGGATCGGAGCGCCCTGGCTGAAGGCTTCGGAGCTGGTCGAGCGGCTGGAGGGCCGGCTCGACGGCGTGCGCTTCGAGGGGGACGACCGCACGCCGGCCAAGAGCGTCTTCGAGGGGCAGGCCTGCCGCGGCGTGCGCATCACGGTCACCGACCGCGACGCGATGAGGCCGCTGGCCGTGTTCCGGCACATCGCGCTGGCCCTGCGCGAACTGCACCCCGACAACTTCGCCTGGCGCTGGGACGAGGCCAAGCGCATGGTCGGCACGGACGAGTTCCGCCGTCTCTGGGAGTCGGGCGCCGGAGACGAGGCCTTCCTCGGGCTCTTCGACAAGGGGCCGCGCGATTTCGAGATCGCCCGCCGCGGCGTCCTGCTCTACTGAGCGGCCGGCTCCAGCGCTTCTTTCAGCACCTGCTCGAGCGTCTCGACCGGGATGAGGCTCATGCCCTCGCGCACCGGCTCCGGGATGTCCTTGATGTCCTTTTGGTTGGCGGCGGGATAGAGGACGGTCGTGTAGCCCAGCCGGTGGGCCGCCAGGATCTTTTCGCGCAGCCCGCCGATCGGCTTGACTTTCCCGTTCAGGGTGATCTCGCCGGTCATGGCCACGCCTTGCTTGACCGCGCGCCCGGTGAGCCGGCTGGCGATGGCCGTGGCCATGGTGATGCCGGCCGAAGGGCCGTCGATGTTCTCGGCGGACGGGAAGTTGACGATGATTTTCTTGTTCGCGAACGCGTCGCGCTCGAGTTTCAGCGTCTGCGCGATGGATTTCAGATGTTCGAGGGTGATTTTCGCCGAATCCTGCATCATCGCCTTCATTTTGTTCAGGATGACGATCTCGCCGTTGCCGACGTTGGCCAAAACCTCGACGTTGAAAGCGCCTCCGCCGTATCCGGAAACGGCAAGCGCGGTGGCCATCCCGACGCCGTTGGGGTCCGGCCGGTTGACGACGGTCTCGGGATCTCCCAGGTAGCCTTTGATTTGAGCCTCGGCGATCTCGCCCGGGCTGGGCGCCAGGTCGCGTTCCAGCGCGACGACGACTTTGCGCGCGACCTCCCGGAGCTTCTGGAGCAGCGTCCGGGCCCCGGCGTCCGAGGTGTAATCCTCGATGATCCGGCGCAGGGCCCCGTCGGTGAAGGAAGCGTCCTTCGCGCTCAGGCCGTGCTCCCCCAGGATGCGGGGGATGTGGTTCTTGGCGATGGCGATCTTCTCCTCGTTGATGTAGCTGGAGAACTCGATGATCTCCATGCGGTTGCGCAGCGGCTCGGGGATCGCGGACAGATCATTGGCCGTGGTGATGAAGAGCACCTGGGACATGTCGTAGGACACATCCAGATAGTTGTCGCGGAACTTGTGGTTCTGGGCCGGGTCGAGCAGCTCGAGCAGCGCCGCCCTCGGGTCGCCCTGCGAGCCCTTGTCCAGCTTTTCGATCTCGTCGAGGAGCATGACCGGGTTGACCGTGCCGGCCTCCCGCATCTTCTGCATGACCGTGCCCATCGCGGCGCCGACATAGGCGCGGCGATGGCCGCGGATCTCGGCGACGTCGGTGACGCCGCCGAGGGCGATTTGGACGAACCGGCGGCCCATGGCCTCGGCGATCGCCTGCGCGATCGACGTCTTGCCCACGCCCGGGGGCCCCACGAAGCAGAGGATCGACCCCTTGAGGGAATTGGTCCGCTTGCGCACGGCGAGGTATTCGAGGATGCGATTCTTGACCCTCTCCATCCAGGAATGATCGCGGTTCAGGATCTTGGCGGCCTCCGCCAGGTCGAAGCGGTCCTCGGAGCGCTTCGACCAGGGCAGGGACAGCAAGATGTCGATGTAGTTGCGGGAGACCTCGGTGTCGGCTCCGCCCTTCTCGCCGGCGCGCTTGACCTTATTGAACTCGGTGAGCGCCGCTTTCTTGGCCTCCGGGGACATGTCGGAGTCGTCGATGCGCTTCTTGAGGGCGTCGAGTTCGTTTTCCTCCTCCATGGTCCCGTCGTCCTTGACCGTCCCGGCCGAGAGCGCCTGGACGACGAGCGCCAGCTTGGCCTCGACCGACGGGGCCGCGAGGATCTGCCGCCTGACGTCCTGGTTGATGAATCGATGGTCCTTGTCGATGCTCGGCACCAGCGACGCCAGCAGATAGGCCGCCTTGTCGAGGCGCTGCTCCGTCAGGGCGTCCTGGAGGGCCTTGTTGACCTCGGCGGAACGGCCGCCTTTCGTCAGCGCGATGGCGGTTTCCAGCGATTTTTTCGTGCTCGCGACGTCGCCGACGGGAGTGGCCGGGTACTCGACCGACGCCGTCGCCATGTCGGTGGCCGGATCAGCCTCGTGATCAAGGATCCGGGCTTCGCTGAGGAAACTCATGCTGACTTGGATGTACTTCCCCTTGTCTTCGATCTTCGTGATGCGGGCCAAGGTCGCGACAGGGAAGAAGTCTCCCTTCTCGCCCGCCGTCGCCAGCAGGACGTAGCCGTCGCCCCGGGAAGCCCTTTTGACCGCGTCCTCGAAGGGGGTGTTCTTGGGGATGCGGACGGAAAAGCCGGGCTGGGCATGCGGGAAGAGGACTTCGGGGGCGGGCAGGATGGCGACGTTCTTCGTGGGGTACGCGTCGCGCCCGCCGTCGTCGGCCCCGCCGGCCGCCCCGGCGCCTTGCGCGTCGGAGGGGCCCTGCGAAGAGGCCCCTTTCTCGCCGCCGCCGTCGAACAGCTGCCGCGCGACCGCCGACACGCCGCTTGTGAAATCGGCTTTCCCATCGCCGGACGCGATGGCCGATATCTCCCCGGCCGCCCGCTGGATCGTCTGGACGACTCCGCTTCCATCCGTCCCGGCGACCGGCGCGGCGGCCGGAGGGACCGCGTACGAGGCGGAAGCAGGAGAGGAAAGCGGCAAGACGACCGATCCGGACTTCAGACCCGTCAGCGCTGGATGGCCCAGGCTGGGGGCCGCATTAAGGAATCCGATGTTAAGACTCATCGGACCGCAGCCGGGGCCGGCCGCGACCTTGGCGACGGCGCCCCACGCCTGCGGCGCGGGGGAGGAGGCGAGGACCATGGAGAGGGCCAACAGCGCCGAGGTCATGCGAGAGAGGGGGTTCGGGGGATTGGTCATGAGCCAGAGTATAAATCGTTCCGCGGGAACTCGCCTGGGCCCTTCGGCACCGATGAGTCCAGCAGAGGTCCCAGGACCCAGGAGAGGGCGAAGGTGCCGAGCGTGCCCACGATCACGAGCCAGCTCCAGCCCAGCGGGAGGATCCCCTTCTCCGACAGCACCAGCAGCGAGGCGTTGACCGCGGCCATGATCGCCATGGCCGCCGCGGCGGCGCGGTCGGCCTTGCGCTTCGTCAGCAGCCCCAGCAGGAACACGCCCAGCAGCGAGCCGTAGGTGACCCCGCCGATCTTGAAGGCCAGCCACAGCATCTTGTCGAAATGGCTGAAGACGTAGGCGATGACGGCCAGCGCCACGGAGAAGAGCGCGACGCAGACGCGCGAGACCTTCAGATAATGCGCCTGCGTCGCCTGGCGGCGGACCAGCGGCTTGTAGAGGTCGGTGACGAAGACCGCGGTGAGCGACGCCAACGGCGAGTCGAT
>MGUL01000025.1:18778-20561 GCA_001800005.1 Elusimicrobia bacterium RBG_16_66_12
ATCTTGTCGAGCTTCTCGGGCAGCGCCATGCCCGGGTTCTGCTTGTAGAAGACGAAGAGGAGCGTGCCCACGCCCATGAAGACGAGCAGGGTCAAGAGCGACCCGACGATCGAGAGCAGGATCGTCTTCTGGCTCTCGCGGCGCGTCTCCACCGTCAGCAGCTTCTGCATCATCTCGTGGTCCGTGCCGAAGGCCGCAGTCGAGCCGAAGAAGCCGTTGAGGACCGCGACGAAGATCACGTTGGGGTCCGTGAAGAACTTCATCAGGAACCCCGGCTCGGAAGGAGAGGGCCCCCAATTGATGATCTGGAGCTTGCCCGCCTGTGACGCCAGGGTCAGCGCCGCGGGCAGCCCCCCCTCCACGCGCTGCAGCAGGAATAAGATGGTCAGCAGGCCGGCGCCGAGGAAGCAGAGCGCCTGGAGCACGTTGGTCCAGACCACGGACTCGATGCCGCCGTAGCTGATGTAGATCATGCTGACGACGGTGAAGAGCATGATGGTCGGCACCAGGTGCCAGCCGAGCAGCACGCTGACCGCCAGGCAGGCGGCCATCAGGCGCACGCCCGAGGCGAGCAGGCGCGTGACGAAGAAGAACCCCGTCGCCGTGTACTGCGTGCGATGGCCGAAGCGGTCGCGGAGGAACTCGTAGATCGTCGTGCTGTTGTATTTGTAGAAGGCGGGGATGAACAGGAAGGCGATCAGCACGCGCGCCGATGCCGAGCCGATGAAGAACTGCGCATAGGTCCAGTTCTCGCGGAAGGTCGTCGCCGGCACGCCGATGATGGTCATCGCGCTGATCTCGGTGGCCACGAAGGAGAGCATGGCCACGACCCACGGGATGCGGCGGCCGCCGAGGAAGTAGTCCTTCGTGTCCTTGACCCCGCGGCCGCCCCACCAGCCGATGGCGAACATGGCCGCGAGGACTCCGAGAAGGACGGAGAAATCCGCCAGGGTCAGACCCGAGCCGCCCGGAAACCAAGTGCCGATGAATTCTCCCAATACCCCTCCTAGAAGCACGCCTCATCCGGCTCTGACGGACGCCGGAGGTCCATCCCCTTGAATACATCGGGAAAGGGCATTATACTGCTGGTACCCGACACCAAGCCATAGTGAGGTGGATCCCGATGAACAAACCCTCGAAGTACGCTGTGATAGCCGTCCTGGCGGCCATCGCTTCGACCGTATACTACAAATCCCCGGCACGCCGCGTCGACCTAGCCGTATCCGCTGAGGAGCGCCGGACCCTACATGACGCTCCCAATTCTGGCTTCAGCACTGAGGCCTCAGAACTCGTCCGCTCCATGAAAGATGCCAGCTCCGTTTCCGTCCCCTTTGAGGAGAACGAGCGCAAGGCTTGGACCGAGTTCATCGCTTGGGCCAAAACCCTGAACGGAAGCGCCCCGGCCTTCGTCGAGGAGGATAAGACCACGGGCGTACTCATGAGATATAAGATGGTTTTAGAGGTCGATGAACGCAGCAAAACGAAAGTCACGCTGACGGAAGATGAACTCAAGAATAAGAAGGGGTTCTTCCAATTCACTTACAAGTATGTGACCGATGAGTCCGGGGAGAAGCTCCACAACCTTTATATCGACGCGTACGGGAACCTTTCCGCTGCCGAAGGCGGCGATGGTTACACGGACGGCGGCAGGATGAGCTACCCCGTCAAAGAGGCTTCTGCGCGATTCGCGTTCAAGTCGCTACGGGCGAAATGGCTTGCGAACGTGCCCGTGGCTAAGCGCAATCTCGGTTATAAATGACCCGACCCTGCGCGCGTCGTTAGA
>MGUL01000025.1:20588-21338 GCA_001800005.1 Elusimicrobia bacterium RBG_16_66_12
GGCGTCCGGCCAAGGCCCGCGCGGCCGCGTCCTGCGCCGCGGCGGCGCGGGAGAAGGCGCACAGCCCCGCGGCATGAGCCGGCAGGCCCGCCAACTCGAAGGGACTGCCGAACGAGACGACGACGGCGTCGGGCGCGCCGCGCAGGGCCGACAGCAGACGGGCGCGTTGAGAGGGCTCGAGGCGGATGCGCCCGCGATAGGCGCGGGGACCGACGAACACCCCGACCACCAACGTCTCGCCGGCCGACACACGCCGCCCCAGACGCACCTTCACGCCGCAACGGCGTAGGGCCGAGACGAACGCGCGGCCCTCGGGCGGACGCGAACCCTGCGGCTCGAAATAGGCCGCTCGGGTCAACGGACGAACGGGAGGGGAACACGACCAAGCGAGGCATTCATCGAAGAGAACGGCGGCACGACGGCGGTGGGCCGGACTCCCGACGACGCGGACGGACGGACGGCGGCCGCGCACTCGCGAGATCGCTTGGTCGAGACGGCGGCAAGACTCTCCGACGCGGCGGGCCAGAGCGGGGTCTTCCGCCGCCGCGGCGCGCAATCCGGCGATGAGCGCGCGGGCGTCTTGAGGAACCAACAGGACGTCGGCTCCGCCGCGCAGGGCCAGAAGGGCCGCCTCATTTTCGCCGAAGCGGCCGGCGACGGCCTTCATGTCGAGGGCGTCGGTCGCCACCAGGCCGCGCAATCCCCAGGAGCGCAGCAGACGCGGCCCGACGGACGAGAGCGTGAACGGGA
>MGUL01000025.1:21392-23648 GCA_001800005.1 Elusimicrobia bacterium RBG_16_66_12
GCCCCGCGCCAGAGCCTTGAAGGGGACGATTTCGCGCCGCGCCAGCGTCGCGCGGGACGCCGTGACCCGCGGCAGTTCCAGGTGGGAATCCTCGCGCGTGGACCCGTGCCCGGGGAAGTGCTTCAGGCAGCCCAGCGCTCCGCCCGCGCGCAGGCCGGCCAGGAAGGCTCGGGCCAGGCGCGCGGCCTCATCCGCGCGGTCGGAGAAGGCGCGCAGGTTGACGATGGGGTTGGCGGGCTCGCAGGCCAGGTCCAAGACCGGCGCCAGCACCCAATCGACGCCCAGCGCGCGGGCCTCGCGCGCGGTGATCAGGCCTTTCTCGTAAGAGGCCTTCGCCGAACCGGAGGCCCCGATGCCCAGGTTCGTGGGCAGGGCCGTTGAGCCGCGCACATGGGCCCAGGGGCCTTCCTCATAATCCGCGCAGAAGAGCAGGGGGCGGCCCGCGAGACGGCGCAGGCGCGCGGTCAGCGCCGCGGCCGAGGAGGACGCGCCGCGATAGAGGCAGAAGCCTCCGACGCCGAGACGGACCAGGTCCTCGGCCTCGCGAGGGTCCTGTTTTCCCACGGTGAAGCCGGGTAATACCAGGCGGGCGGGGTCGGACATCGGGCGATGATGCCTTTTCCGGGCTCTTCCGGGCAATAATTGTATAATCAACCCGCCGCACACTCCCTCTGAGAATGATCTCTCGAGCTGTCCTGGCGTTTGCCGCCGTCCTGGCCCTGAGCGCGCCCGCCTGCGCCGCGCCCGCGGCGGCCTACGACGCCAAGGCCGCGCCCCTCGACGAACTCTCCCGAGACCTCCTCACCGGCAACGGCTACGAATTCCGGGAGGACGGCAAGGTCTGGGACAAGATCTCCGAGTCCGCCGTCCCGCACGCCGAGATGCCCCACCTCCTCTCCCACCTGGCCGGCGCCCGGCGCCTGAAAGCCCTGCTCGAGCTGAACCTGATCCTCAACCGCAGCGAAGGCGAAAAACAGCTCACGGACGCGGAACGAGAGAGCGTGCGGACCATCGTGCGCCGAGGCTGGAGCGTCTTCGGCGTGGGCACGCGCCGCGACTTCCGCTCCTACTTCAGCGTCCAGGAACTCGAAGCCCTGGATAAGGTCCCCCTTCGATTCGACAAGACCTCCGCCCTGCCGTCCATGAAGGACCCCGAGCCCGAGTCCCCCACGGCCGAGCCCCCGCCGTCAGCGCCCGCGCCTGCGGCCCCCGCGCCGCCGGTTCCCGCGCCTGCGGCTCCCGCGCCCGTCGATCCGGGTATCGGGTTCTTCAAGCCCTGGACGCCCCCGACCGTCTCCACCGCCGCGGCCGCGGCCGTCGCCGCGACCAGCGCGACGGCCGAAGCCCCCGTCGCCGCTCCGCCGCCGCCCCCTCCGCCTCCGGAGCTCGCGAAACCGAGCCTCCCGGCCGTCTCGGCCGAGCAATACGACAAGTTCGTCGACGAGGGCCCCTACACCGGCGAAGGCAAGGCCCTTCTCAAGCTCCTCGGCCAGAAGGCCCCGGGATACTGCCTCCCGCTGCTGCGCCGCACCGTTCTCTCCGCCATGCCCCAGATCGTGCTGGACGGGACGCGCACGGGCGCCGGACTGCGCGCGGGGTTGGTCGTCGACGCGGCCAAGCCCGACGCCCCGCCCGTGGCGGCCCTCAGCCCCGGGGCGGTCTACGTGGAACGCAAGAGCGGACTCTTCGGCCGCCGGCAAGCGCTGCTCCTGCCCGAGTCGCCCTCGGTCTACGCCGAACTGGGCGTCCCGGTTCCCTCCATCGACGCCCTGCGCAAGGACGCGGTCCCGGCGAACGTCGAGAACGGCCCCTGGGGCGCGGCCAAGGTCTTCGCCGACGCCAGCCGCCGCGGCTCCTACTCCGCCCAAGAACAGGCGGGAGAGCTTCTGGAGCAGCTGCTCCTGCTGGGCCTGCGCCGCGAGAAGCTCGACGCCTCGGCCTACGCGGCCAAGCGCTGGGCGCGCACGGCGCGCCTGCTGTTCTCGGCCCGCATGAAGGACGATCTCGGCCACGACGGCTTCCTCGACCCCGACCGCCGCGCGGAACTGCGCGAGTGGCTGGAGAGGCCGGAGGAGTCCGACGACGCGGCCCTGAGTTCCTGGGCCGGCTCGCGGCTGCAGGTCGTGGACCCGCGGCGCGGCGCGCCCGACGGCGCGCGGGCCTTCGAGTCCCGCGCCCGCGCCTCCTGCGTGCGAACGGCCCTCGAGGACGCCCTGGCCGAGGCCGCCGGCCGCCGGGCCCGGCGCGTGGGCGCGC
>MGUL01000025.1:23664-26780 GCA_001800005.1 Elusimicrobia bacterium RBG_16_66_12
CTGGACGCGGAACTCGCGACCTCCTCGCAAGCCAAGGCCGCCGCCCAGGCCGCGGCCGACGAGGAGGCGGCCGCGCGCAAGCGCCTGCTCGCCGCGCCGCCCGCCTGCTCGGCCCGGGACGCGGGCCGCGACGAGGCTCTGCGCAAAGCCTCCCTGATCGCCGACGAAGCCCTGCGCGCGGAGCGCTCTTGGCGCGAGAAGAAGGCGAAAGGAGAAGATCATGAGAATTAGGATCAGCCTCGCCGTCCTGGTCCTGCTCGCCCCGGCCGCGGCCCGCGCCGAGGATTGGCTGCTCTCCGCCGAGAACGCGGCCCGCGCGGCCGCCATCCCCGGAGAGGCCGCGCCCGAGAAGCCCAAATCGGCCTGGCTGCCGTTTGCACCCACCGCGAAGACATTCACCGCCGAGCTTCCAAGCTCGGGCTGGCATCCCGTCGAGGAGGAAGGCGCCGTCGGCGCCGTGGTGCGCGTGTTCGGCCCCGAGGACCCCTCCGGACTGCTCCGGGCCGCGCTCTCCGTGCGGATCATCGACCGGGACTCCCCCAGCTTCCTGCCGGTCAAGCGCGGCGTGGACGCGATGCGCGCCGCGGACCCGGCGACCTCGCGCGAGGCGACCCCGGTGCGCCCTCTGCGCGTGCCCGCGGGCCTGGCCCGCATCTTCGAGGTGACCGAGACGCGCCGCCTGCCCGCCGACGAGGGCCCCTCGGCGCCGCTGCAGCTGCACCACTACGTCGCGGTGCTCCCGCAGGGCGGGGAAGCCTATTTCGTGATCCGCCTGGTGACCGCGCGGGCCGACTACCTGGACTACCGCGACGACTTCGTCCGCTTCCTCAAGTCCTTCCGCCCCCTCGGGGCGGGCGCGCGCTAAGGCAGGCGCTTCAGGATCTCGGCGCGCAGCTCGAGCATCGCCCGGACGTAGTTGTCCGAGTGGTTGTAGGCGTAGATGGAGCGGCCGATGGCCGAGCCCGGCTCGAAGGCGGCGGAGGAGTCGTAGCCGTGGCGGATCAGGTAGTTGGCGGCGCTTCCCAGGGCGTCGGGCCACTCGTCCCAGCGCGTGCGGCCGTCCCCGTCGAAGTCGACGGCGTAGGCGTTGAAGCTGGAGGGCATGAACTGGACGAAGCCGAACGCCCCGGCGTAGGAGCCGACGATCGCATGCAGGTCGAGCGTGTGCTTCCAGCCCATCTTCAGGACCTCGGCCTCCTCGCGCGCGGCCCAGTCGGCGCGCTTCGAGACCTTGAGCATGATGGTGTAGAGCGCCGAGAAGACCGGGAACGTCCCGACGCTGGCGCCGTAGCGCGTCTCGATGCCGCAGAGCGCCGTGAGCAGCGTCCCGTCCACCCCGGCGCGGGCGCCCACCTGGCTCAAGAGGCCGCGGTGATCTCTCCCGAACTTGGCGCCGTTGGCGATGTTGGCCTCGGTCAGGAAGAACTTGCGGTACTGCTCGTAGGGCAGGCTCTCGGCCGGACGGCCGAAGCGGTCGGAGATGCCGTCGATGACCGCGGTGCGGGGGTCGTCGAAGACGGAGTCGACGTAGGACTCGGGCACGCCGGAACCCGCGAGCTTCTTCTTCACCAGGGCCCGCGCCTGCTCGGGGGTCATCGCGTCCGGAAGCCCTCCGACCGGGGCGGACAGCGCGGCCGCCAGCTCGGAGCTCAGGTCGTCGAGCTCGGAGCGGAAACCGGCCTCGGCGGCGAACGCCGGCGCAGTCAAGAGCAGGAGGGCGAGCGTCGGGATATCGATTCTCATCGTCCCATTATACTCGGGCCGCGAGCCAGATCGCGACCCGGCGCGCGAGGCCGCGGCGGCGATCGAGCAGGTCGTGCGCGCCGCCGCGCTCGACGACCAGCCTGACGGGCCCGGCGGCCAGGGCCCGCAGGCGCCGCGAAACCGCGAGCGGCACGGTCTGGTCTTCGTCCCCGTGGACGAGCAGGAGCGGCGTCTTGAAGCGCGCCACCGCGCGGGCGGGGTCGCGGAGAGTGACCGCGCGTCGGAAGTCGGCGAGCAGCGCGCCGGGCTTCGGCGCGTTCAGCGGCGCGGAAAGGCGCGCCAGCGCGGCGCGCGCGCCGGGCCCGACCATCTCGGGGCCGCCGGCGGGCGCCACCGCGACGACGGCCTTCAGGCCCGGCTCCCGCGCCGCCAGGTTCAGCGCGGCCCAGCCGCCCATGCTGAAACCGTAGACCGCGACGCGGCGGCCGTCCACGAAATCGAAGCGGCGCGCCGCGCGCAGGACCGCCCGCGCCTGGGGCACCAGCGTCGTGAAGCGGTAGTCGCCCCCGCTCCCCCAGGCCCCGAGGAAATGAGGGGCGACCGAGGCGATGCCGCGCGCCATCAACTCGCGCTGGACGTCCACGCTCTTCTCCGCGCCGGGGAAGCCGTGCAGGAACAGCACGGTCGCGAAGCGCTTGCCGTCGCGCCCCGCCGGACGGTGATACGGGACGAGCATCTTCTGGCCGAGGACCCGGAGGATCTTGACGCCGGCGCGCGCCTTCATGCCGTCATTCTACCGCATATCGCGCCGCGGTGAATCTCGCTATAATCCCTCCGGTGACGGGAAAACCGAAGGTCGAGATTCCGCGCGTGGTCTTGGGCATCGCCGGCGGCAGCGGATCGGGGAAATCCTGGCTCGCGCGCTTCGTCGCGGCGGCCTTCCCGGGGCGCACAGCCACCGTCTGCCACGACTGGTACTACAAGCACAACGGCCGCCGCGGCGCCGAGGCGGCCGGGAAGCTCAACTTCGACCGCCCCTCCGCGCTCGAGACGCCGCTCCTCTGCCGCCAGCTCGACGACCTGCACGCGGGCAAGGCCGTCGCGGCGCCGGTCTACGATTACGCGACGCACGCGCGGCTCGCCGAGACGCGCCATGTGGAGCCGCGGGCGCTGCTGATCCTCGACGGCATCCTGATCCTCGACGACGCGAAACTGCGCGGGAGGCTGGACCTCTCGGTCTACATCGACGTGCCCGACGACATCCGCCTGCTGCGCCGCGTGCGCCGCGACTGCACGGAGCGCCGCGTGGCGCTCGACGAGACCCTGCGCCTCTACGAGGACTCCGTGCGCCCGATGCACAAGCGCTACGTGGAGCCGTCCTCGCACCACGCGACCTGGATCTGGTCCCAGCT
>MGUL01000025.1:26814-28525 GCA_001800005.1 Elusimicrobia bacterium RBG_16_66_12
AAGGACCTCAGGCGCCGCCTCGCCCTGGGCGCGCTCCTCCTGTCCTGTTTCGCCCTCCCGTCGCGGGGCGGGCAATTCGACGCGGCGCGCCGTCAAATGCTGGAGGAGGTGACGGCCGATGCCGCCGCCACGGCCTCCTACAGCGGAAGTTCGACGCTCAGCCCCAGGGTCATCGCGGCGATGGGGACAGTGGAGCGCCACCGCTTCGTGCCCGCCGCCCTGTCCGCGGCCGCCTATCACAACCGCCCTCTTCCGATCGGCCATGGGCAGACGATCTCACAGCCTTTCATCGTGGCGCTGATGACCGAGCTGCTGAAGGTCAAGCCCGGCGACAAGGCGCTTGAGATCGGCACGGGCTCCGGCTACCAGGCGGCGGTTCTGGCGGAAATCGCCAAGTCGGTTTACACCATCGAGATCATCGAGCCGCTGGGAGAAGAAGCGAGCCGGCGGCTGAAATCGCTCGGTTACCGCAACGTGGCGACAAGGGTGGGCGACGGCTACTACGGCTGGCCGGAAGCGGCGCCGTTCGACGCGATCATGGTGACGGCCGCCTCGAGCCATGTGCCGCCTCCCCTGATCAAGCAGCTGAAGCCGGGCGGCCGCATGGTGATCCCGCTCGGCACGCAATTCATGACCCAGTCTCTGATGCTGGTGGAAAAACAAAAGGACGGTTCGGTGACCAGCCGCCAGATGCTGCCGGTGCGCTTCGTCCCGCTGACCGGCGGGCATTAGACATGCCCGGCCCGCCGTTCATCGCGATCGGCCTGCTGTCCGCATGCGTGCTGGCCTACGAGGTGCTGCTGACGCGCCTTTTCAGCGTCGCGTTGTGGCACCACTTCGCCTACATGATCATCAGCGCGGCGATGCTGGGCTACGGGGCGAGCGGCACGGCGCTGACCCTGCTGAAGGAAAAAATCGCCCCCCATTTCGGCGCGGCGTACGTGAGCGCCGCGGCGGCCTTGGCATTCCTGATGCCCGCCGCGTTCCTGCTGGCGCAGCAGGTTCCCTTCAATCCGCTCGAACTGCCGTGGGACAAGACCCAGCCGGCCAAACTGCTCGCCGTTTATCTGCTGATGATGCTGCCGTTCTTCTGCGGCGGGCTGGGCATCGGCCTCGTCTTCTCGCGTTTCGGCAAACAGGCCTCCCGCATCTACGCCGTCGACGTCCTCGGCGCCGGGGCGGGCAGCCTGGGCGTCATCGGCGCGCTGTTTCTCGCGCCGCCCCACCGGGCGCTGGCCGCCCTCGCGGCGATGGCGCTGCTGGCCGCCGCGATCGCTGTCGTCGAGCTGGAGATGCGGCCGAGATGGCTGATGGAGCTGTTCCTCGGGCTGGCCGTGCTGGCGGCGGCGGCGCCGCTCGACCTGCGAGTGCGCCCCTCCCCCTACAAGGACTTGGGCCAGGCGCTGAACATCGCCGGAGCGCGCGTGGTCGAGGAACGCTCCGGCCCGCTGGGGCAGATCACGGTCGTGGAAAACACCCGCGTTCCGCTGCGCCATGCGCCGGGGATGAGCCTCAACGCCGCGATGGAGCCGCCGCCGCAGTTGGGGGTGTTCATCGACGGCGACGGGCCGTCCGCGCTGACGAAGTTCGACGGCGACCTCGCGCCGCTGGCCTATCTCGACCAGCTGACCTCGGCGCTGCCCTATCACCTGCTCGAGCGCCCGCGCGTGCTCGTGCTGGGCGCCGGCCCCGGCGGCGACGTGCTGCAGGC
>MGUL01000026.1:0-20228 GCA_001800005.1 Elusimicrobia bacterium RBG_16_66_12
TCCTGCTCGGCACGGGAGCACACGTCGTCCTGGAACTCGATGGTCATGCGGGTGGCGTATTGGTCGACGCCGTCGTCCATGACGGTCGCCCGCCAGCGGTGTGAGCCGTCGGCCGAGCGCCAAACCTTCGTGAAGTAGCCCTCGCCCTCAATGAGCGAACGCTTGAGCCACTTGCCGTCCTGTTGCTTGTAGAGGCGCTTGACGGCGGCCCAGGCGACAGCGAAGGCGTAGCCCTCACGCGGCTGGTCGGTCTTATCGGCGTCCCAGGAGTCCCAGGCGGAGTTGAACGCGGCGACCCATATCTCACGGGCGTGATCGGGTAGGGCCTTCACGTTGTCAGGCAGGCTGGCGTCGGACGCGCCGCTGTAGGGGCGCGTGAGCAGTTGCGGCTCCATCTCGCCCTAATGATCGGCTGAAGAGCGGAAGGCGAAGGCTAGGGGGAGGGTGAGGGTTCGGCGTAGGTTTCGGCCAGGGCCAGGAGAGCGCGGACGGCCCGCCCCAGGCAGGCCACGGCAAGCCCGTAGGTGAGAGCGCGGGCGGGTTGGCGGCTGTGAAGAAGGCCTTGGGCCAGCCCAATCCATGTGCCGGTGCAAACGCCGCAGGTGAGAAGGTCGCACCAGGGCTCAGGGAGACGCTCGCGGGCGGCGGCGCGGACCGGCTCAAAGAGGTCGGACTCCGTGATGATGGTGGTGGCGTGGGCGTTGGTGAGGGCGGCGGCCATGAGGCTCATAAGTCTAGCGGCCTCACGCGCCATTCACCATCGTCATACACCACGTCCAGCGCCTCCTTGACTCGGGTCAGCACGTCACCCTTTGGCGCCCGCTGCAGCCGCGGCTCAAACAGCACACGGACCGGGGACTCGATCATGCGGCCCTCCATCCACTTGGGGTGCCTGTAGCAGACCCACCCCTCAGGCCGTAGCATCATCCTGTGCGGCTTCCAGCCGCGCGAGTCAGGGCATACCGGCACCAAGTCACGGCGCAATTGCTCAGGCGTGAGCGCCAGGAGTTCCGCCTGCTTCCTGAGGAGCCAGAGGACCCACGGGTTGCCAAGGCCGTAGACACCCATGAAACTCGCGCCGGCGTCTGGCGGGGGCGGAGGCTTATGGCCAATGGAGGTTGGCTGCCAGTCGGTCACGGTCGAGCCCCCTTCCATCCGCATCCCTATCCGCCTTCCTCCGGGGCCGTGCGGCCGTCCCGGCGTCGCATTCCTTTGTGGTCCAGCTCTCGGTGCGCCGACATGAAGGTCGCCAGCATTTTGAGAATGAGCCGGCGCTGCCCGGTCGCATTCGCGCTGAACGCTGCCCCGCAGGTGCAGTAGTAGCGGACTTTCACAGCATCCTCCCCTGCTCGGCCCCAGCATTCTCGGCCGCCGCAAGCGTCCTGATCCCCTTGTCCCCCACCGTCAGGCGGGTCACGGCCTGGCGGCAGTAGTCGTCTGAGAGTTCGATCAAGATAGCCTTGCGGCCCAATTTCTGAGCAGCAACGCCCGTCGTTCCCGTTCCGGCGAAGCAATCCAACACTGCCCCTGGCTCGAAGGGCGCGCCGCAGTCGCAGGTGGTCCAGCCGACGGCCTCAGCCTGAGGCGCTTCCACCATAGTGCCGCTTGGTAGAGTTCGGATACCTGAAGCGGCTGCACCATCTGACCGGTCAATGACCATCGCCTTTGTCTTCACCATCCGCACCCTGGGCTTGCCGCACTTCGTACAGATGGCCTCGGGGACGGAGGCGAGGATCGCGCGCTCGGCTTCCGCAATCGGCATTACCGCGAAATGGCGAAAGCTCGGCGACGAAGGGTGCGCCGCGGGCGGGATGTCCGTCCAACAATTACCAAGCTTGCGGAGACCGTCGGGAGACCCTTGGTTAGAGTAGGAACCATCAGTGAAGACTCCAAGGCGCCCGCCCCGCGCCTCCTGCCCTTGATCGGTGTGACGTTCGTAATCCTGAAAGTCCCTTGCCGCCGTTACCCGCACGGCCCATCCGTCGTACCAGTATTTCTTGCTGCGGGTCAGCATCAGGAGCACGCGGTAGCTGTCGGTTGGGCGATCCTTCGCCGACTCCGGCATCCAGGCAGCGATCACGATCTGCGAGCGCACCGTCCAGCCGTCATCAGCGGCGGCAATCGCGATGCGCTGAGGGATGAGGCAGAGGGACTTGGGGGGGGGCAGCCCACTACTCGGACTGCCATCTCGGTTCCGTTGGCCCCGACTATCGACCTTGCCATCGGCTCTACCAGCCCCAGGCCGAAAGGAAGCGCGGTCATTGGTTCCGCTGCGCGAGTCGTCCAAGTCCCACCACAGCACGCCGTCGGGCCGCAGCATGCGCCGGATAGCGCGCAGCACCTCGATGGTGTGCTCGACGTACATGGCGACGCTGGGCTCGCAGCCGTAGTGGCCTTTGAATGCTCCGCACTTTTGGCATATCATAGAATTATGGGCCAAAGAGGACGCGACTTCAGCTGCGAGGTCTGTGGCCGAGCCTACTACGTACCGGCTTGGAGAATCCGACGCCCTCCCGCCATTCGCTTCTGTTCTCTCGCCTGCAGGGGTATGGCCGACCGGCGGGGCCGCCTCTCGGTCTTTAATCATTGGAACAGACGGAGTGCCTACCTGCTCGGCCTTCTCGCCTCGGATGGTTACGTCACTGATGATGGTGCCGTTGGTTTCAGTAATCGGGATGCCGGACTCTTGACGTTCGTTGCTGAATGCTTCGGGCGTGCCCCCGGCAGACACTCGAAGGTTCAGCTCTATTCCCGTGATACGGTCGATTGGCTGATCGCTGTAGGCATTCATCCTCGCAAGACGTTGAGCCTCAGATGGCCTCGACGATTGCCGGCAAGATTGACCTGGGATTTCGTTCGAGGTTTCCTTGACGGCGACGGGTGGGTTGACAAGGCCCATCGCATCGGCTTCGCCTGCGCCAGCGCCCTCTTCATCAACGACCTCTGTTCCTACCTTGGTGACGCCGGCTTTGTTCCCAGGGTCTCGCGTGGCAAGGGAGCTTGGCGCGTCTGGCTTACTGTCGCTGATTCCCGAGGACTCGGCCGTCTCATGTATGCTGGCCGACCGGCCTTTGTCTTGAGGCGCAAACGCGATAGGCTGCGCCTTTGACGAGACATCCCAGCGGTGTGAACACGCAGGGTCGCCGCCCCAGATGGTCGGGGCCACCTCGTACTTGCGCAGGCCCCAGTAGGGGGGAGACGTTACGCAGGCGCTCACGCTGTCGGCGGGGAGTGCGGCGAGTACGGCCCGACAGTCGCCCCGATACAGGGTGATGCCGTCGCGGTCGTAGTAGGGTGCGGGCAGGCTCATGCCTTCCTCCAAACCGCCCGCCGCTTACCGTCCGTTCCTGTGCGCCACTCCCAGCCAGGGAAGGCTCCTCCCTCATGGTTCGCCAGGCTCACCCGCCTCTCATCGGGGCGTATGCCACAGGTGGCGCAGCCTCCGTTGGCGTCGAAGGGCCACAAGCGGCCGTTGCAGCGGGTGCACGTCACCTGGAGCATGCCACCGCCCTCCTCAGCACCTCAGCCATGAGGGCTTGCCCTATGTACTCCGTGTACAGGGGAGGGATAGCCTGCGTGATTTCCTCACGGCTCATCCACGGAATCCCCATCGCCTCTCGTGCCTGCTGGACTCCGGCTGCGTGACCCACGTTGGCCCCAACGGCGCGTGCCCCGTTGTGAACGATGTCCCTTGCCCGCGCACCCAAGGTCCGGCCATTCCTCACCGTGAACTGATGGCGCGGGTGTCCAGGCTGAAGCCAGAACCAGTTGCTCTCAAAGTAACGGTGCCGGTAGAACGGCAGACCGAACATGCCGCCGCAGAGCCAGCCTACGCCGACCACACGGAAGCCGGCACGGGAGTACCCCATCCCGGCGCCGCCACCACCAGCGAAGAGGTCAAGCAGTAGCGGGGGCGTGTGGAGGGTCATAGCTTCGCCGCCTCCAGAGCCAGACAGCGCTTACAGATAGACTTTGGGCAGAAGTCAGGATTGTCGCGCATAGGAAACACTACCAGCGCATCGGCCCAGAGGCCACAGAGTGTCCAGCCCCCATTGATTGGAAACACGCTGGAGGGCCAGAGGTGAACCCGCTCACTCTTGCCGACTGTTACATAGAGGCTCGCGTACTCCCGGCCAGACCAGGCGCAGGCTACCTTCAGGGTGATGCCGTCGCGCTGCCAGAAGGGCTCCGGCAGGCTCATGTCTGCCTGGCCAGCCGCCGCGCTATCGCCCGCTGCTCACGCCGCCGGCGCTTCTCGCCCCGCAGCTCGCGGAGCACCGTCTCTATCTCCCCGTCCGAGAGGCCCGTGAGTCGCCGCATCCTTCGGTGGCCGTCCCCGCCGTAGAAGACGACGCCGATGGCGCAATGGGAGAGCGGCGTCCTCAGGTTCCAGGCGGGGAGCGGCTCGCTCATGGCGGGATAATAGCGCGGCGCTAGGGCTGTGTCAAGGGCGCGCCGGTGTAGTACTGCGGCTGGCCGCCCGCGGCGACGGCGTGGAGTTCTTCGCGGTCGAATGTTACCCAGCAACGACACACGACAGGGTGAGAAGGGGGTCCATCACACGGCCCGAAGACGCTCTCGAAGTGCTCCGTCGGCCCGATGGGGCCACGCTTGGCGTTCCGCTTGCACAGGTCGCAGGCAGAGGGCAGGGTGCGCCAGACGCGCTTGGTAAGGCGGACTGAGGCCTGCTGCTTGAGGGTGGCTTGAGTGGCCGCCCAGTTGACCTCGGTGTTGACGATGCTGAGAGCGCGGCCCCGGAAGGTCTCGACGACGCCGCGCCGGACCTCGTCCAGCAACAGATTGCGTGCGATGGGGCGCGGCCCTAGGCCCTTCTGGACGCCCGTCATGATCTCGCGCCGGATGAAGAAGTCCGTGCCGATGTCCACGTGCCGGATAATCCCGTAGGCGCGCTCGGTGAGGGCCTTCAGGACGGCCGGGTCCGTGATCTCGGTGACGCTGACGCCCACGGCCGCGCCCTTCACCAGCCCCGCCTTGGCCAGGTCACGCTGTATGTCACCCGCCGCCTCCAGCAGGCCCTCGCGGTAGGCCAGGTCGAGGGCGGCGGCCACGCGGTCAGCGATGTCCGGTGCACGCCACCACTCGTCATTGCGCAGCAGCGCCTCTATGGCCTGCTCTGCGGGGCTCGGCGTGCGGGCCCGGACTGTGGCCGTGGCGCCAGTCATACCGCCCGCGGCTTTCGCGGCGGCGAGCCCGGCGTCCAGAAGCGTACCGAGGCGGGCGCGCGTCGCCTTAGCGGCGATGCCCGCCAGCCACGGGCCCACCAGGCGGCCCATCTCGCGGGCGGCCTTGCTAGTAGTAGGGAAGGCTCTCGGCGGCGGTAGCTCGGCCTCGGTGCCCCGCAGGCGCGGGGCGGGACCGAAAGGGCGGTGACGTTCACGTTCACCCTTGGGCTTGCCCTCAGAGGTCACGGCCTTATCACCGGTAGGAGCCGTGCCAGCCGAGCCGGGTGCTGACTCATCAAGTTCGATGGTTAGTAGGCCGTCCTCGACGGCCTGACGGCGGGCCTCATCGGCGGTGATGATGCCCACCATGGGGTCGGCCAGGATAGCGAGGCGCTCCGCCCCCAGCTTGCGTGCGGACTCACGCCGGATTGTATCCTCTAGCTCGACATCTTCCCACTTAAACTCACAGGCATCCGGCAGTACGTCGGAGTTGAGACGCTGCTTGATCCGCCGCAAGAGGTGGGCAAGGCCCTGGCGCTTGGAGAGCTCGATGAGTTTGGTGGCGCCGGCCAGCCGCAACTCCTGGCCGAAGAGGCCCAGGTCGCCGATGTTCATACCGAAGGCGGCCGTCACCAGCTCGGCATACCGCCGCACCAGCTCGGGGAGTTGCGTCTCCGTGGCGCTCTGGGCAAAGGAGATGAAGGTCGCCTGCTTGTCGCGCGTCGAGCCATAGAGGACGGGCACTTTCAGGGAGTCGATGCCCGCCAGTTGCGTCTTCCAGCCCTCCAGCCAGTCACGGGCCTCAGTCTCCTCGAAGCCGGGGATGTCAAGCACGCCTGCTGGCGGGCTGTCGGTCATCATCGTCTGCCAGAAGCGGTCGGAGCGGAGTAGGCCCTGGATCGCCGGGAGGCAATCCATACAGGGCGTCTTAGTCCAGCCGTAGAGCCGGATGCTCGTCTGGGGCTGCCACTTGATGCGTGACACCTCATCCGGCCGGAAGAGCACCATATTGAGCGCGCCCACCCAGGGGTCAATCTGGGCGTAGGGGAAATCCTGCCGGTAGGTCGGCTTCATGAGGGCGGCATCGAGGTGAGCCAGCCAGGCGACTGTGCCGTCGGAATACGAGCCGATCTCCCAGGCACCGCCGAAGGGCATAGTGAGCGTGTCCTCGACCACGCGGGCCACCAAGTCCTCAAAGCCCGCCCCGTCTTCAGCCCCGTTCAGCAGGTCAGTGAAGTATTGGGCCAGCCGCTCGTCCTCGCTATCGATAGACCAGTTGAGCCCCGTGATCTGCATGACCAGCGTCTGGATGCAGGAACGCACCACGGGAGCCTGGCCCACGAGGCGGCGCCACTGTTCGGCATTCAGGCTGATGGAATCCCAGAAGATGGTGGGTTGTCGGACTAGGAAGGCGGGCTCGCGTAGGCCCTTGGCCTTCGGGGCGGCCTGGGCGCGCTCGTCAGTTTCAGTCGTCATGGGGCCTCCGCTCTAATGATCGGCTTGCCCAGGGCCGCCTCTATCAGCGGCCAGTGCTCCGGCTGCCAGCAGAAGGCGCTCACATTCTCTACGCGGTCGAAGGCTGCCAGCCACGCCTCTTGTGCATCGCTGGGCTTGCGGCCCTGCCGCTTCAGTTCACAGGCAATCATCTCATCGCCCCGAAGAAGGATTAGGTCAGGGAATCCAGGCTCGCTGCCGATAGAATGCAGAGTATGGTAGACTCGCCAGCCGCAAAGTTTCGCCAGCGCGATCACGGTCGCCTGCCAGTGCTTCTCGCACGGGTCGTTGGGCTGGCAGGAACCGCAGCGGGTCATGGCTTCGGCTCCCAGGGTACTTGCTTCCTAGCCCAGAGCGCGGCGGATATGCGCCCCTGGCGGCCTGGGTGGCGGTGCGAGTCCTGCTTGACGTACACGGAAACGTGTGCCGCGTCGCACTGGTCGACGATGCTCTCCAGCCACGCGATGTCCAAAGGGCGGAAGCGCGGGCCGGACTCGCCCCCGATGACTACGGCTCTTATTGGCGGCCCATGTCGACAATCCCAGGGGATATAGCCGTCCCAACCCTGGGATGTCCGAAGCCGCCGCCAACCGAAGTATGGCATCAACTCTACAGGCTCCAGTAGCGGCTCCGCGCTTACCCACCGATGTGCCGCTGGCGTCTCCAGCAGCAACGGTATGCGCTCGTCGGCAGTCGCCTGGTTCTCGACGGAGACGCCGAGCCAGACGTTGGGCAGGGGCCACACCGGATGATAGGTCGCATCGTCGGCGACTGAGCGGGCAAATCCATCAATGTCGATGTTGCCTAAAGATCGCCCCTCAATGATGGCAGCGGTTGTTATATCGACTCGCGGTGCTCGGCTTGGTTCGGACAGATATTTTCGCATCCGCTGCGGCCTCTTCGTCAGCAGCAGGTAGGTGTGCCGCGGCGTCAGCGCCATGGTCCCGAACGCGCGGTCGATGAACTCATCCGGCACCGCCTCATGGAACAGGTCAGAGCGGCTGGAAACGAAGACCGTCCTAGGCCTGCGCCAGTGAAGGGGTTGCTCTAGGCGGTCAGGCCGCAGCTTGACGACTGAAAAATTAATGCCTAGCCGTGCAGCCAAGCGCGCTGTCCAACAGTTCTTGCAGCCCAGCGAGACCTTAGTGCAGCCCTCCGTCACACCCCATGTTTCATCGGCGTAGGCAATAGCCGCGGGCATCGCTGGCCTCCTTGACCGCGAAATGAGTCTGTGTTAAGGGGCAAGGGCAACCTTGCCCAAGGCACCTAGGTTCCATGAGGGCGTGTCGTAGCCGTGGGGCGACTTAGGCATGGTTCCGCTCCGCCTCTATATCCTCCCACGCCTTATTGATCTCTTTCATGGCCTCATCGGAGCCGCCCGCGTCCGGGTGCATCCGCCTCGCTTTCACGCGGTACATGGCCTCGATGTCAGCCAGGGGCGTATCCGGGCGCACACCCAGCACCTCATAGGGGTCGCGCGTCTTCGCCGGCGCCGGCAACTGGAGGTAGGCTTCGCGTACCAGGTCGGTGATCCCGCGAGCATCATTCATTCGCATGGCCTCAACGGCCAGGTAGAGCACGCGGAGGTTATCTTGGGCGCGCCCCTGGCGATCCATGTGCAGGAGAATCTCCGGGCCACCGTCAGGCTGATAACGCACTGAGACACGCCGCTCTTCCGTGCTCTGATAGAAGTAGTTAGCACGTCGGGGCGGCCGCATGGGGATCACGGACCACTGCTGGATGCCCCATTTGCGGAAGGTCTCGGCGAGTTGGCGGATCGTGTCATCCCATGTTTTCTGCGTCGTCAGGCTATAGTCCATGGGCCTTGCCTCCTGCCGCCGACTATAGCGCCCCGCTAGGCCGCTGTCAACCTACGAAGGTCATGCGACCGCCCCGCTTCAGTGCGTGGTAGACGGCGCCGGCCACGGCGTCTACCGTGTCCTTGCTGCCCTTGGGCGGGTGGTCAACCTTCCGGCCGCGCACCAGCATGAGGCGCTTGCCCTCGGCTACCAGGACCGGATGGGCATAGTAGGCCAGGCGGTCGGTATTGAGGAGCTCCTGCAGAGTGTCGTGCCCTTCGGTGTTCTTGTCCAGCGAGAACTCGCGCACCCGGTAGCCCTCGCGCTTGAGCGTCTGCTGGCTGTCGAGTGACTGCCAGCCGTCGTAGGAGACGAGGCCGCCCTTGACGTTGAAGCCGCGGTCGGACCAATCACGGATGAATTGGCGCACTCGCTCGAATGATATCTCGCCCTTCGTTTCCCGCTGACGGCCGGGGACCAAGCGATGCACCGCCTCCAGTACCACCGCCTTTGCCCTGGGGTTCGGCTCGCCGTCACGGGCCTGAAACCAGGGGCAACCGGGCACGGGCTTGTGGGCCATGGCCATGCCGCAGGCGTCGCGCTTGAGCCCGAGGTCGACGTGGACGAAGCGGCGCCCGTCACAACAGGGCTGGAACCACTCGGCCAGCCGCCCCTCGTCATCATAGGGGTGGCGTAGCGCCGGGTCCGCCTGCCTATCCCAGCGGCCGGGGTCAGGGTAGTAGCCCTCCTGGGTGAGCGGCGGGCGGGCCCCGAAGTCACGCCAGAAGGCAGCCGGGTTCGCCTCGCCGTCCTGGGTCTCCCAGAGCATCTCCTCGGCCAGCGTCCGGTTGGCCTCCCATGTCGGGAGCTGGAGGCCCATCATCTGCGGCCGTACCTGCCGGCCCTCAGTGTTGATCTCAAGGGCCTGCTCCAGGAGCTGCATCGACTTGTCACCCTCCCACTCGGGCGAGGTCAGCACCACCACCCGGCCGTGCTCGCCGAAGGTGGCCGTGGTGGCCGACATCTTGTCGTAGACCTCGGTCGCGTTGTCGCGCCCCTCAGTGTCCTTCATGCGGGCCAGTTCATCGAGGATGACGGCGTAGGAGGTGCCGCCCACCTGGGTGCTGGCCTTGGAATGGCCGCAGCGGATGATGATATTCCTGGGGAGCCGCACCTCCAGGGCCACGACCTCCGCCTGCTCCCGCAGCGCCTGGAACCAGGTGCCGCCCGTCTCCAAACGGTCCGTGATGTGCTTGAACACGTTGCGGTGGGCCTGGTCACGGCTGGTCGCCATCGTGATGATCTGTATCTCCTGGTTGGGGGTCAGACCGTAGTAGCGCTGGGGGTCGGCCAGGCTGAGGAGCTGATAGGCGGCATACCAGGCCACGATGCTGCCCACCACGCCCTTGCCGGAGCGCATCCCGCAGACCAGGATGAGGACGCGCTTGCGGCCGGTGGGGGCCATGAACTCACGCAGCACCAGCTCCTGCATCGGGTAGTTGTCGAGCGAGAGGCCGCAGAAGTCGGGGCTGATGGCAAAGGTGAGGGGGTCCACGATGGGGCCGCCCGACAGGCGGGGTGCGGCGGTGCCCTCAGGCAGGAAGAGCGCCGGGGTGCCGTCCGCATTCTGGACCACCTGAGCGATGAGCTGGTTCAGGTTCAGACTAAAGGCGGGCGCATCAACGGGCAGACCGGCGGCGCGGGCGATGTTCCGCACGCAGTCGTTGGCGACGTTAAGCGCCCGGATACGCGCCTGGGCCGTCATCTTCTCATTCTCGTGGGAGGCCATGGCAGCCTTCAGGATCTCGCGCTCGGCGGCCACATAGGCGGCCAGCGCCGGCAGCCCGATGAGGTGCTGAAGGTCCGTCACCTCCTGCTGCGTGATGGCCGAGATATCGTCCAGGATGGTCTCATAAGGATCGGCCTGGCCCGCCAGCGCGTCAGGGGCCTGGGCCTCCAGGGCGTGCTGGATTGCCTTTGGCGTGTAGCCCAGCAGGTGGAAGCGCCGCACGTACTGGCGGCGGCGGGCGATGTCCTCGGCGGAGCGGCGTAGGATGGTGCGGCGGGCCATCTTACCCTGAAACCGGACTCAGTGCGGCCGGTGCGAAGCTGTGGCGGGCGCGGGGTTCGGGGCTGAGTTCGGCTCCAGCCCCGGCGCGGCTCCTTTCAGTAGCCCGGCTACGTGCCGTCCGACCGCCTCAGCCATAGGCGGAGGGACACTATTACCGATAAGGACAGTCGCCGTCTCACGAGACGGAAAAGTGAACTGGTCAGGAAAGCCGCTAAGGCGTTTACGCTCCGCTGTACTAATGGCCCGACATTCCGTCGGGTGATACGGCGCGCCATTTCCTTCTGACCCGACCAGTGTTCCGGCCACTTTGTTCTCTGACAGCTTCTTCACAGAGGTTAGCCGCCCGACTGTTTCCCCCTGCTGCGCCTGATACCAATACCTCCTATACCGGGGGCTAAGCTCAGGGGCATCTGATGCACCAATGTTGAGGAAGGCTTCCCGAACCGTCACTGGCCTTTGATGAGTCAGGGTCAGATGTGATGGCGCAATATCGAGATCATCACGAAGACCGATCCAGACCAGCCGCTGCCTGTCCTGCGGCACGCCGTACCACCAGGCGTTCAGCAGCCGACAGGAGACGCGGTATCCCGCCGCCTTCAGCGCCCGCGTCATCTCCGCGAAGGTGAGCTTCATCTTCCCCTTCACCAAGCCCGAAACGTTCTCCATGATGAATGCCCTAGGCCGGAAGTCCCTGAGTAGCCGGACGTACTCCTCAAACAAACGGTTGCGCGTATCAGTCATCCTGCGCTTTCCGGCCGTCGAGAACCCTTGACATGGCGGTGAGCCGTCCAGTACGTCTAGTTGACCAGGCCCCAGGCACGCCATTTTCAGCGCCTCATCTCCGGTGAGCGCCGCTATATCCCCCTCAAAGAGGGTCGCGCCCGGAAAGTTCAGCCCGTAGCAGGCGGAGGCCTTCGGATCCCACTCGACGGCCAGGCGCACGTCATAACCCGCTGCCTTGTAGCCGAGGCTGGAGCCGCCGCAACCTGCGAAGAGACTGACCAGCGTCAGGCCGTTATTCGGAAACTTTGGCGTGCTCATGGCCGCACTCTGAGCAGACGCAAATCATCATCCCTTCCGCCACTGACTCATTAAGTTCCGGGCCCAAGGCCGGGCCAGTAAATAGCCGCAACTCTCCCTCGGTGAAGCCCGTCAGGCTCAGGTCAGCCCCCTCCAGCCGCAGCCCCTCCGTCACGAGCGCCAACTTGTCCTCATCCCAGCGGCCCGCGATGCGGTTCAGGGCCAGGTTCAGGAGCGTGGCGTCCATTTCGGACACGTCAACCTCGATCACGGGCACGGCCTCCAGCCCCAACTCCAGGGCAGCGGCGATGCGCTGGTGGCCGCCGATGACCTCGCCGTTCTCGCGCCGGATGATGATAGGGTCGACGAAGCCCCACTTCTCCAGCGACCGCCGCAGGGCCGCCATCTCTTCGGGCGGCATGAGCCGCGGGTTCCGCTCATTGAGGCGCAGGCTTGCGGGGGCCACGTAGCGGATGGCCAGCGGCTCAGCGGGCTTGGGCTTCTTCATGCTTCCGCCTCATGGCTTCGCGCAACCGTGCGCCCTGGGCGACGCGTTGCTCCGGCGACCAGATAGCCCGCTTGCCTTTGCCCTTCGGCTTCAGCATATCCCTGAGAGCCTTCGCCTCGGCCACGAGCGCCTTGCCCCGCACTAGCAGCGCCTCGCCCTCAGCCGCCATGGCATCAGCCAGCGCCTCGCCCTGGCGTAGCCATTCCGAGACGCCGCCCGCGAGTTTGGCGGCCTCAGCAGAGGCGCCCGCCCCGTTCGGTTGCTCGACTGCCGGTCCCGTCATGTACTTCACCTTCCCGCAGTTGATGCAGTCTAGATCGCCGTCGATGTTCCGTTCATGTAGGGTTCGAGCCCGGCATTTGCGGCAGTAGACGGCCGAGATCAGGGGAAGGTCTCCGTCATCTCCCGCCAGGTCACGGCCTCATTGTAGCCCGGCTTGCGCACCCGGATGGCGGCGGCGCGGGCGGCCGTAGCGCAGGCCTGCTCGGTGTCGCAGGCCGTGATACCCGCCCCCGCCTCATGGCGGGAGGCTAGGACGGCGGCCAGCACGGCAGTGAAGACGTCGCCGGCCCCGCTGACGTTGAGGATTGGGCCCGCCAGCGAGACGGCGGGGGACACCCTCACCGCCTTCTCAGTAATGACGGCGTGACCGCGGCAGTTGCGGGTCAAGACCAGCGTCGGCAGGCCCGCCTGATAGCGCAGATCGGCCAGGTGAGAACGAAAGCCTCTTTCCGCTCCCGGCGCTTGCTCACCGCCCTCCGTGCGTGCGTCCGGCTCAGACATCTTGAGAATAGCGGACTTATCCCAGCCTAGGAGCGATCTACGCGCGTCGGCGATGGCCGGACAGGATAGGCCCTCCAGGAACCGCCGCACGGCCGCTTCCGGCCCGGAGCGCCCACGATAGTCCACATAGACGGCGGCGGAGGGCGCTATGCGGCGGATGCGCGAGAGTTCCGCGTCGACGGCGGCACGGCTCAGAAGCTGCCAGCGGCCGTCCAGGCGCGCTACCTGTTGCTCGGGGCAGCCTGCCACCAGGCGGATGGTAGGCCGACGGGCCAGCACGACGGGCCGCACCTGGATGCCCCAGAGGCGGAGCTGCCGCATGACGTTGCCCATGCCGCCCTCAGCGGCCTCGTGACCCCGGAGGTCAAAGACGGGCACCGGGCTCTCGCGGGAGAAGCGGGAGGCGTCTGCCCGGATCATGATGTCCTCGCAGATATCGCCGATGACGATGACGGGGCGGCGTGGGGCCCAGGGCGGTACGCCATCGGGCTCTAGGCCGCCCAAGACTCCCGTCCTAGCCGGTGTGCCACCTCTTCCAGGGCCAGGGCCACGATGCGCGGGTGCCAGATGCGTAGCCCGCCGGAGAGCCAGCGGCGCAGCGTGAGGGGACTAGTTTCAAGAACGAATGCCAGGGCCGGGATGTCAAGCCTGGCTTCCAGGGCACGGAGTTGGGTCAAGGTATCAGGCGGCTCCATCCGCCGCTCCCGTCGCAGCCGCTCTAAGGCCAGGCACAGCACGCGCGGCTGGCGGACGGCGATTTCGCCCCGCTCCCAGCGGCCCACCGTCGTGACCTGGTGGACGCCCAGGAGGGCGGCGAGGGCGGCCTGGCTCAAGGCTAGCTCGGCACGCACCTGGGGCAGGAGGTCTTCAGGGCAATCAGGGCTCATGGCGGCCAGCCGAGCGGCCCACTCCGCCCGCTCACGTCGGGCGGTGACACCAGGATCCCCGTGGCGCCGCCAGCGACGGTCATGCTTGGCACAGCGGCCGTGGGCGACGGGGCGACCCTTGCAGCCGGGTTCGCGGCAGAGAGAAGGACTGGCGGCAGGGCTTTGGGTGCTCATGCCGCCAGTCTAGCGGGGCGCTTGGGTGGTGTCAATCAGGATCGGGCGGCGGCTCTTGCGCTGTTTCTAGGTGGGGCGGGGGCCCCTGCTTCATAATCTCCATCATTTCCCTGAAGACCGCAGCAATCTCAGCCGCCGACGCGGCATGTCTCTCTGCCGGTGATTCGACCGCCTTGGGGTGAAACTCGGTGAAGTAGCCGAACTGGAAGGCCATGCGGACCAGATCATTGATGATAGGCTGGAGCAGCGGATACTGCTCAAGGGCCTCCCTGAATTGGGCTATCTCCTGGGCCATTGCTGAGATGTCTTTCATGTTGGCTTCTCCTCTCTACCTATCTTCCCACGGCCCCATCCAATCACCACTTCCCAGCCCGCCGTCGTGCTCCTCTTCCGGGCGGGCCGCGTCGTAGCGGTCGGAGAAGGGCTCGCCGTGATAGGGGCCGATGCGCCAGCGGTGAAAGCCCTCGGCGTAAGGGTTCGTCTGGATCGGGTCGTCCTCACGCCGACCGCAGGTCTTACAGTGCCGAAAGTTGTTCACTGCCTTCCCCTCCAGAGGCGCCGTCCGCGCGGCGTGGGGCGCGTCACGTAGAGGTTGCGGCGGCCGTTGGTCCGTAGCTCCATCTTGATGGCCCCGCAGTCACAGGCCGCGGTCACCGTCTTCGGGTTCGCGTGGGCGATCCGGGCGGCGGCATTGCCGGGATCATTCTTAGGGTCGATGGGGGCGGCGGGTGCCCAGTTGTGGCGATGGGCGCTCATTTGCCCAGCGCCGCCCGGTAGATTTCGACCACGCCCACGATGATGAGCCAGAGGACGATGCACGTAGGCGCGATAAGTAGGAAATAGGTCATGGCTTCCCCCGCAGGCGCCGCTCGACCCGCGCCGATAGCCGCTCGCTACGCCAGGCGCGGACAGCGGCCCATAGGCAGAAGGCGCAGGCCTGGATCGCCACGCCCGCTCCGAAACCAGCTAGGAACATGATCAAGACTTCGCCTCCTCGAAGAGCGGCTTGTCAGCCCGTGAGCCGCCGCCGCTCGGCACTAGCGCCGGCCGAATCGCGGCCAGCGCCTCCTCAAGGCACTCCTCGCAGGCCCAGACCCGGGGACCATCGCTATCGCCCAGCACGGCCACGTCCACGTGCTTTGACAGACAGAGATCGCAGTCGCCTTCGCGTACCTGAAAGTCCACCGCTAGCCTCCGTATTCAGCCCGCCGGGGCGCGCCTAGGGCGCCCCGCGCGTACTCGTTCACGTGATAGAGGAGCCGCCCGCCGGCCCGGCGGACCGTTAGGCGGGCCACGATGCCAGCGCTCAGCATCATACGGCCGGTCGCGCCGCCGAAGTCCTCGCGGGATGTACGGCGCTCCAGCATCCAGTCCTCGCCGTTGATGACGATGGCGGTGGTCATGATCCCTTCGCCTCCCTGATGGCCTCGCAGGCTTGGGTCCAAGCACAGGGTTCGTAGTGTTCCTTGTGCTCCACGTTCATATTGCAGTTGCAGGCGGGACACCAACGGCTATGCACACTCGTCGCCGCCATAAGCGCCTCCAACGCAGCTAGGAGCTGGGCCTTGACGGCCTGCAACTTGCCGATGACCTCTTCCGCCTCCATCTCTCCTTCACTAGGGCAATAGGCTGGTTCTTTCATTCCCGAAATCATTTATTCTCCCTTTGCCACGAAGCCCCCGTCACCGCTCGGCCTGCTGGTGACAGCTAGCGGCTCGGGGGGCTTGTGCGCTTCGTTGCGGCCGTCCGCTGTCACCACAATCAATATAGCGGGCCGTTAGCTAGCTGTCAAGTCCTTTCGGGCCTATTTCACAGGATTTTTCACCAGCAATTCAGCCAGCCCCCGCTTCCGGCGGGGTCAACGCCGAGCGGCCCTACCCAATTGCCCACGGCCCAGCCTTGCTCCCAAGCGTCACGCCAGTCGGCCCCCGGCCGGGCCGCCCGCGCCCAGGTGTCAGGCGCGAACTGGGCCAGGCCTAGGTGGTAGCCGAACGGATCAGTATCCCAGCCGCTCTCGCAGGGGATGACGACATCGGTGAGGTGCGCCGCCCACTCAGGCGGGCCGCCGACGGCGGCATAACCGGCCAGGAAGGCTTCACGGAGGGAGGGGGCCGCCGTAGGAGACTGCGACGGCACTGATGGCGGAGTAGAGCCGGGCAGAGGAACGGTCCCCCTGCTCTCCGTGACGACCGAAGCGGGCGCGAAGGGGGGCGGGGGCCCCAAGGCCGCGCGTAGCGCATCCGGCCTAACCTGAGCCGCCGTCGCGGTGCTTGTGGCCGTGGCGGGCGGCGTAGGGTCTGATTGATGATAGGTCTCATACGTTGATGGGCAGCCTCCCCGAAGAGCTAGGCCACTGGCGGTTGATACGAGCAGCAGGCCCACCAGCGGCGCAAGCCATCTTATGTGCTCTCTCTCATGCTAGGCACCTCCTCGGTGAGCCGTTGGTCCCTGAGCCAGCGGGATACGAGCCGCCAGAGGCGGCGTGCCCGCCGGTGACGCATGGCCTTGCCCCGTGCCGAGGCTCCCGCCTTCCGGTTGTGCGCGCCACCTAGGACAGGCTGGCCACGGAACCAGCCGGGGTCTTCTGGACGCGGATGGTCGAAGGCAAGGCATCCTGGAGGTCGTCGACATGGGAGATCACCATTATCAGGCCGAAGTCCGGTGCCACGGCCGATAGGGCCTCCATGAGCGCCTCCCGCCCCCGGCCGTCCTGGCTCCCGAAGCCCTCGTCTATCACCAGCGTCCTGCATGGCGCCTGAGCCCTCCTGGCCAGGATGCGCGAGAGAGCGATTCGGGCCGCGAAGTCCACCCGGAAGCGCTCGCCCCCGCTGTACATCTCATAGGGGCGCACCCCCAGCGTGTCGGCCACCAGCAGATCAAGCGTCTCAATCTCCCGCCCCGTCGTCTTGCCGGTGCGCTGAGTCCTCAGATCAATGGTCGTCTGCCCGCTGAGGATCGCCAGGAGGCGGTTGGCCTCGTCCACGATCTCAGGGACGGCGGCATCGATCAGCATGGCCTGGACGCCGTTGGGCCCCAGGGCCGCTTCGACGGCCTGCCAGTCGGTGCCCTCAGCGGCCAGGCGGGCCTGGCGCGTCTCTAACTCGGCGGCCTCAGCCTCCAGGCTGCTCATCTGGTCAAGGCGGCCCCGCAGAGAGGCGGCCCCATTCTGGTACCGGGCCAGGTCAATATCCGTTTGGGCCAGTACGGCCTCGGCCTGAGCCAGCCGCGCCCCCTGGTCGCCCACAGCCTCGATCTCGGCGTCGGCGCAGGCCAACTGCTCGCGGGCCTGTCGGCTCTCTTGCGCCGCCTCGTCCATTTCGCCGTGCCGCTCTTGCAGGCGGGCCTTCAGGTCGGCCCGGCGGACGGCCTCCTTCGCCACGTGGGCCTCCGCGCGATGCCGGGCCTCTGGGCTATCGATGCGCTGCCCGCAGGTGGGGCAGGTCTGAAGCAGTTGTTCGGTTCGGGGCAGGGCGGGCATAGCGCCCAGCTCCCCCCTCATGGCCGATAGGTCGCGCTGCGCCCGAGAGACGACCGTCTCCAGGCGTGACACCTCGCGCCGCAGACTGTCACGCTCTGCCAACGCGGCGGCCTGTGCCGCTGCCAGCGTCCGCGCCTCCTCTACGGCAGCGTGCTCGGCCTGCCGCCTTTCCGCCATGCCCTCCACGGCGGGTGTGAGGCTCGCCAGTTCCGCCTCCAGCCCCGGCTTCCCCTCCAGTGTCCGCCGTAGCGCCGCCGCCGAGGCATCAGCCGCGGCGGCGCCCGCCTCGGCCTGACGGCGCCGGGCCCGTGCCCGCTCCGCCCAGTCCTGCCAGGCCCGCAGCCCCAGGATTTCGGCCAGCACCGCCTTGCGATCCTTAGGTGAGGCGCGGGCAAACTCATCGGCCCGGCCCTGCACAAGGCAGGCGGTGTTGATGAAGGTCTGGCCGTCCAGGCCCAGGATGGCGTTGAGGCGCTCCTGCGTCTCCCGGATGCTCTCGGCCGTTAGCCGACTGGCCGGTGCCCCGTCCTCCAGCCGCTCCAGCGTCAGCGAACTCGCCCCCGCCCGCCCGTTCCTCACCAGCCGCCGGCGGCGGGCCACGCGGTAGGAGCCGCGGTCGGTGCGAACGTCAATGGTGACGGCGCATTCGTCGCCGCCGGCGCGTACCAGGTCGTCATCCGACCGGGCCCGGCTCTCGCCCCAGAGGCCCCAGGTGAGGGCATCAACGGCGAGCGCGCTTTTGCCAGCCCCGTTCTCACCCGCCAGGGCCACAAGGCCCAGGCCGTCCAAGTCGAGCGCCGCCCGGCCATAAGAGAGGAAGTCCGTTACCTCAATGCGCATCGGTATCATGGCTAGCCTCCATCATCGCCAGCTCGAACAGCCGGCCCCGCCTCGTCTCGTCCGGCTCGGCGTCGCTAAGATAGCGCATCAACAACTCCTGGGGCGACTGCTCGGTGATGCCTTCAGCCGCTGACCAGCGCCGCTCAGGGCGCGGCGAGTCCAGGGTGATGCCCGCGACCCACCAGGCACCCGCTTCTCGCAGAGAAGCCGCGACGGCGTTCAGGTTCAGGGCCGCCGCCTGCTCGGCGGTCGCGCACTTGATGCGCAGGCGGACGACGCAGCCGTCAATGTGGCGGCCTTCTCTAAGCCCGTCTCCGTCAATGATGTCACCGCTTGGCTGCGCCGAGGCCGGAATCTCAAAATCAACTGTCACGAACGGCCGCCCCGGCAGCGGCAGCGCCTCCAGCTTCGTGCATCGCTCGCCCGGCGGACGGCTCCCGTCGAGTTCGAAATACCAGAAGCGCTTCGCCTGCCCCTCTTCGCCGAAGTCGATAATCACGGGTGAGCCGCAGTAGAACATGGGCGCGCGCCGCAGGGGCGGGTCCAGCCGCCCCGGCTTGTGGTAGTGCCCCAGGATCACCAGGTCCAGGCTCTCAGGGAAGTCGGCAGGCCGGATCAGCGGTTCGTAGCCCAGGGTCATCCACTGGTCAGACGCCCGATCCGCCCCAGCTACGGCCAGATGGCCGATGAGAATCTGAGGCATATGGCTCTCCTGGCAGAGGTCGCGGATCGTGACCCGCAGCGATTCGTCGGCCGCCCGCGTCAGCTCATCCAGCGGCCGGCCCTCAGCGCGGCCGATGCGCGGCCAAGGGATGCCCGCAATGCGGCAGGCCTTGTCATTCACGCGGTTTTCCCACACGAAGGCCTCCGGGCGGTTGATCGGCATCATGAGGCGGCTTAGGTAGCCCGCCGTGTCCAGCAGGTTAGCGCGGCCTTCGCCGCTGTCGCCATCGTGGTTGCCCCGCACCAGCAGGATCGTGATACCCGCCCCTATGAGCCGCTGAAAGCGCTCGAAGAGGGCGGCCACGATGCGCTGGGGTGTGTTGCGCTGCTTCGTCAGGTCCCCCGCCAGGATGAAGAGGTCGACCTTCTCGGCGACGGCGTGGTCTACGATCTGGTCTAGGGCCGCCAGGTAGTCATCCACCCGCGCCGGCAGGCCGTACTCATTCACTCCGCCCACGTTGTCGATGCCCAGGTGTAGGTCGGCGGTCGCCAGGCCGCGAATCTGTCCCATCATCTGCCCCCTATCGCTGCCCGCCTCGGCCCCTCGGCCTCGGCTCCAGGGATAATAGCGGGCCGCTCTGCCTGTGTCAAGCGTTCAGCGGCCATTCTTTCGACGCGGGACCGGAGGAAGCCGCCCGGCGTGTGGAAGCGAGGGTTCAGCGTCCAGCCGCCCTCTTCGGCGGGCATCATGATGCCCTCCCAGTGGAGGGCATTGATGACGGGCCAGATGCCGTGTCGCCTCACGAAGGGGAGTGCGTTGCCGAAGGCCAGGTGCCCCGCGAGCCAGCGCGCGACGCGCTTCTCACTGGCGCTCGCGTGAGGATCCCGGTGATGATGATGATGAATCTCAAGATCAGTTGATCTGCTATCATCATCATCATCACCGGGGAGGGGTGGGGTAGTAATACTTCGGCGCCCGTTGCCCACGGCGCGTGCGCTACGCGCGCTACGCGAGGGGTCGGACAAGGGGAGGGGATACTGGGGGGCCTGGATGCTGACGACGCCGGGGGGCAGCCGCCTCTTCTCCATGTCAGGCGGGTCCTTTCGCTAATGGGGGTAGACAGATCGGGGGCGGCGGTGCTAGGCTAGAGGCGCATCGAGAAAGCCTCGTTTCTCGCTGTCAGACGCCGGGCCGTGCGGGCGGTGCCGGCGTCTTATGTCAGAGGCACCCGAAGGGGCGCTGCCATTATAGGCGAGCGCCCCTTCGTGTCAAGGGTGGCCGAAAATTCCCTCACCTCACCCTGCCGCACCGAGCCACGCCGGACCAG
>MGUL01000026.1:20254-28693 GCA_001800005.1 Elusimicrobia bacterium RBG_16_66_12
CGACCATGCCAAGCCACGCCTTACCCCACCCGCCTCACCTCACCCTACCCTGCCGTACCTCACCCCGCCTCAGCTCGCCGCGCTGAACCCAGCCTTGCCCTCCAGACCATTCTTCAGGTTGCGTGCCTCTCCACCATCGCCTTCGCAGCTCCCTTAACCTGAGACCCGTGGCGGCGGAGCCGTTGTGCCTTCAAGATGAAATGTCTCACCCGCCTCGTCGAGCGGCAGCTCCTCCTGGGCCGAGCTGACCTCGATCACGGCCTGCCCGTGCTGCTTGACGGCCGCCAGGAAGGCCACGTCAGCCGCGTTTCGGAGCGGCATGGCGAACACGACCTGCACCTCCAGGTCGGGATAATCGCCGGCCAGGCGGACCGTCTTGATGGTGCCGACAAACTGCCTACTGCTCATGACGCGCGTTCTCCTTGTGCGCTATGAATTCCAACTGGTGGTAGGCCGCTAGCACATCCCCGATTTCCAGCCGCCCGCGTAGCCCCAGCGCCGCAATGACCGTGCCCTGGTCCTTGAAGCCGAGGCGCTTACCGGCGGCCATGAGCTCGTCGACCGTGCGGGGCAGCGTAAGGGGCGGTTTTTGCTGCTCGGCTTCAGCCGCATACGACGGTGCGGGCTCTTCCGCCACCGGCGGCACGTCCGGCTCGGCCTCGGCGAGCTGCGGGGGCAGCGCGCCATTGCTAACGGCCATCCCCATCTCCTGGTCATAGGTCGGTAGCGGCACGCCGGCGAGCGAGTCGAGGGCCCGCGACTCGGCGCGCTTCATGGCCATCTGCTCCGGGTAGAGGATGACGGGCCGGACCTTGGCCCGCGGGTTCTGCATGAGGCCGAACAGCCCGTCGGGATCGTCGTTGTTGCGCAGCTTCTGGATCTGCTCCTGTGTAATCCCCAGGGCCTGCGCCTCCTTTTCGGACGGCCAGCGCTCCAGGGCCCGTAGGATGGCATACTGGATCGTGGGCCGCTCATCACTCCGGCGGTAGACGCGGCACTCAGCCACGATGTCGCCCTTCTGCCGGGCCCCCAGGGCCTTGCGCCGCTCCTCATTGGTCACGATGTCCGGCTGAATGGCCGCCAGGTCGCCGTTGCGCTCAGCCAGGCGGCGCCGTCCGTGGATCGTGATATAGACCTGCCCCTCATAGAGCATGACCTCGTTGTTGAGGGGGTGCAGCCCCAGCTTCAGGGCCACGATTGCCAGGGCGCGCACCTGGTTGGGCGGCGGCCGCGCCGGGCCCGTCAGGGCCATCGTAATGAAGCGCTCCATGGTCTCCACATTGAGCCTGTTGGCCAGCATCGGCCGGTTGCCCACCTCAATGAGCGCCCGGTCATCCTGTGTCATGATGTGCCTCCTCCTAATTGCTAAGGTTATCGCTTAGGGGCGTCACGTTCGCCCCTGGGCCGTCTGTAGCGCTGTTCGCGTGTTCTGAGGCAGTCGCTCCTGATCTCAGGCGCTGCGCGGCCCCTACGGGCCGCGAACCTATAGTAGCAATGGCCACCGTGGGTGGCAGGAATCACGGCCATGACCTTGAGCGGCCTGCTGATGTCCAGCCAGTGATAGCAGGGTTGGACGCGGCGCGGGCGGGCATAGTCCCCCACCTCAAACTTGCGCGTCGTCGGCATCGGGAGTCTCACGACAATAGCGGTGCTTCTCCATGATGTGCTGGAAATATGCCAGGGCTGCATCCATTGGTGTAGGCAGCTCCGGCTTGGGCTCATACCCGCCGCAGCGGCGGCATGTAGCCAGGAAGGGCTCAGGCCCAAGCGTGACCCAGGAGACTACGGGCCGCTTCTTTGCCATCACCACAAATCTAGGGGCTGCGCCTCCGGCCTCGCGCAGTCCAGCGCTGGTCCGCCCAGCTCCGCGAGCCGCGCGCACAGCCGATGGTCCCCCCAACTGTGCCGCCGCAGCAGCCAGTAGGCGAGCCGGGGCGGCGAGTGGGGCGGGACGTCCACCTCCAAGCCGCGTTCCCAGCGGGCCATGACGAGCGCCAGAGAGGCCGATGGCATGGGCAACGTCAGACAATGGGCGGAGTCACCGGGACAGACGAGACCCTGGGGAGTGATGACGAGTCGGCTCCCGCATTCCGCGCAGAGGCGCGGTCGCGTCCCTGCATAGCGGCTCACGGCCCTCTGACGCATCGTCATAGCGGGGCCATGATAGCGGGGCGCTATGCCGCTGTCAAGCCCCCGAGCCGCAAGCACCGGCCAGTTCTTTGAAAAAATAGTTTGGAATAAGCCCCCAGCCCCCTTGACAAGTCTATACGTGGGGTATAGTATAGACATGGAAGGGGGAATTAAAGATGACGAAGACAGAGCAGACGATGAAGGCCCAGGTCATGGCCCACTATGAAGAATGGCAAGAGGAAAAGGGCTTTGGCCCTTGCGGCGCGGTCGCGGCGCTCCTGCGAGAGCGCGGCTATGGCAGAATCGCCACTTGTGACGTTGACCTCCACGACGGGTTCCCCTTTCCCCACTTTGTCATCATGACGGACAGCGGCCGCATAGTGGACGTTACTAACCCGTTCGAGGGCACCTACGTCAACATAGAACTGCTTGACGACAATGAGATGCCTGACCTAGTGCAGGATGAGGATGTGGCCTACTGGCGGGAGCGCCTGGCGACTGACGGATAGCTTTGGGGAAAGAGGGGAACAAGATGCACGAACTAACCGGGCACACAAGCGCAGAGACGGCCTACACCGTGGACGATTACCCTTACGGCTTCAGGCTCAGAACCTCTATCCGGTACTGGATAGAGACGAAGCAGGCACAGGGCCAGCGGTTCGTGAGCCAGACCCTGAACCCCAAAACGGGCCGCTGGAACAAGCTTAAGGCCGGCACCTACAGCGCGATCACCGTCATGTTTGCCGACAACGAGGGGCATGTGCATTGTGACGGGCTAACCGGCTACTCCGGGGCGGAAGACATCGACCGGGTAGAGCGCACCTATGCCCTCGAAGGCAACAGGGAACGGGAGATCATCCGGTACATGAGGGCGGCGCACAGGGCTGGCGAGCGCGTGACCTGGAGCGTCTCTAGCCACGTTTGCACCGGGGCCGGGTGTACTGACCCGTCACACTCAGAGCACAGGCAGACGATCAAGGAGCAAGCCGCCATTATGCACGCTGTCACCCGTGACGAGCTATGGCGCGAGATGGTCGCCGCGATCAAGGGCGAGACGTACCCGGAGGCGGCATCATGACCGGTCTCGAACTACGAGCCCGCCGGCATGAGCTGGGCCTAACACAGGTCCAGCTCGCCTCTGCGCTAGGCGTCCGCTCCAACACCGTGGCCCGATGGGAGCGGGGCGAACTGCCCATGCGCCCGATGGCGGACAAGCTGATGGCGCTCCTGTGCGGCCGCCGCCGCGGGAAGCGCTAGCGCCCGCTGTCAAGCCCCCCTGGGAGATCGGCGCTGAAAAAGGCGGCCGCAGCCGCACTTGGCTTTGGGCATCCTGATGAGCTGGGGCGCGTCGCGTTCGTCGACCTGGAGGAAGGACCGGGGCTGGCATTCGTAGGCGGCGCCACTCTGGGGACCCACGATGACGCGCGCCGTGTTGCCCCGGTAGAAGAGCCAGATGCTCACGGCCGCAGGGCGACGCGCAACCGGCGCACGGCGCGGCGCCGCAATTCCTGGCTGGCATCCCGCCGCAGATTCATACGGAGCGACACGTCAGCAGGGCTGAGGCCGCCCAGATCGCGCATTATGAGCGCCGCCCGCTCACGCGCAGGCAGCCGTGCCAGTAGGTTCGCCAAGATCGGCGCATTGCCATCGCCCCCGTCACTGAGCGCCATCGCATCCTCACACGTTATGGGGACGTAGGTTGGCCGCGTGCCGCCGTAGCGCGTGACGCGGGTATGAAGGCGCAGGAGATCAAGGGCCCGACCCCGCAGCCGGGGCCAGAGGTAGGTGGTGAACTTGTGCCCCGATTCGGGCCGGAACACCAGGGCTGCCCGCAGCGCAATGAGGCCGAGTTCGCTCAAAACATCATCGGCGGAGAACAGGCCGATACCATCGTGGATGCCGACCCGGTACGCTACCGCCCGTAAGAGGCTTTGAACCTCCGGGGCCATCACCATGTCGGCGGCATCTGAGGATTCGGCCACAACCTCAGTGTAGCACGCCGGAGCTTCTCGCGGGCGGCCGGATTGAGCGCTGAAGATAGCGCGTCTGCCACATTCCGCCGAAGATGCGCTCTGAGAGGCGCCGGGCCCGGAGCCGATGCCACCAGCCCAGGGCGTCGCAACTGAAGATATCGGCGAAGGCGACGCTACCGCGCACCTCCAGGGACACGTGCGACTCCGCGATGACGATGATTCCCTGGCCGTGGGCCTCGTCGATGAGTTCAGCAATTGGCGTCAACCCCGTGATACGCACGGCCTCCCGGAGCCAGCGCTCGATGTCACCCGCATGGCAGATGACATCGCGGCCATCCAGGAGGAGATGATAGCCGCGTATCGTCATTTTCCCCGTCGGACATGGCCGATACCTCCTCTCAGGGTAGGCCGAACCATAAGTGGCCCACGGCCCAAGCGGCAAGCGCTAGGCCGCCCAGCCACATAGCCCAATGGCGACGCAGGAGCGGCCGGATGTGCTCGGTGAGCGTATCACGCCGGCCCTTATCCCAGAGGGCCAAGGCCTCGACGCCAGCGGCGAGCACTCCCAGCGTGAGCCAGCAGGCCGTATAGAAGCGCCGGGGCAGACTCACTTCGGCCTCACCCCTACAAAGCTCAGCGCATCGGCGAGCTCCTGAAGCCTACCATCCAGGCCCAGCTTGCCTAATCGGATGAACATCTTCGTAAGTGCCAGCTCATCGACGGTGATGGTCGTCAGCCGCCGGATGATCTCGACCCATGGGATGCGCGCCGATGGGCAGGCCGTCGCCATGAACTCGTTGTGCTCCCAAAGCGTAAGACGGCGCTCAAACCTGAGCCAGTGCTCCTTTTCCCAGAGCCATTGAAGGAGCCCAACGTCATTGCCGATCTGGCTCTCAGTGAGTGGCTGCCCCGCGATCCCCTCATGCTCGACGCCGACATAGAGGCGGTTGGCCTCATACCCTGCGTGCCAGGTGACGGCCTCAATCTCATAATGCTGGAGCAGTGGGCCGGACTTTGGGTTGCTGAAGTGCCACGATGCTCGGCGTTCAACCTTGTCCAGTTCCCCGAGGGCAGCGGCTAGTGAGCCTTCCATGGAATGTAGGACGGCGCCCTTCCCCGTCCGGGTTGCCGCTCCCGTGTAGCCCTGCTTCGAAGCTGGCCCTGGCCGCCATGTCGCCTGCGCGTAGCGCGTCACTTGCCTACCTTCATCCCGTCAATGATGCCCTGTACCACGGCACCGCCGCCTGAGAGCACCGTGATGGCCGTCATCGTCAGGGTGAATTGTTGATCACTGAGCCCGCCCTGGAACGCCTGTATGGCGGCCAGCCCCACGGCTCCCAGGACACCGGCAATTACGGCTGCCAGCTTGCGGCTTGTCAATGGCTCCATGGTCAACCTCCTCATGAGCCTGTCTCACTCGGCCCCAGGGACCCGGGCGGGTAGGTAGATGCTCACTTCTCCAGCAGCTTCATGACTATTGCCGTCAGCGGGCCAGCAGTCACAGCGATAGCTGCCCAGACCACCTTCCCGCTGCCAGCCGCACCCTTCATCTGGCCAGTGAACTCAGCCCGCCAGAGGCGGAACGCCTGTGTGCCGTCACCGTTGACGCGCTTGACCTCAATTTCTATGCGGTCATGGGCCTTGTCATTGCGCTCGGCCATATCTTTGAATTCACGGTCGCGGAACTCCGCCAACTCGGCACGGAGAGCTGCTACTTGCGCTGCGACATCTCCCTCATTCACTCTCGTACTGTGTCCTTCAGATGACGCGTATCGGGCGGCGTACCGCCGGTTGGTATCCCACCATCAGCATCGCGCTCGTCAGGCGCACATTCCTCGGGTCCGATGTCATGACCTTCGCTCTTCCCATACCGGCCTGGAACGCATCCAGGTCTGCCTGTGTCCATGGGTTCCCGTTGGGCTGGACCAGGTCAAAGCGGGTGTATGCACCGTCGGCGTAACTGGAGCTAGGGGACACGTTGAGGTTGTACGTCCCACCACCAGTCTTAACCACAATGTATGGGGTACCGTTGGTGCCTGCTGTGACCCTGGCAATACATGAGGTCTGCACGGCGACGATGAGATCACTTGGGGCGAGCCCTATGTCGGCGCACGACTGAAAGTTGTACAGTTCCCGTGGCTCAACGTCCAGCACCACACCGCTCTCGTTGTAGCTCGTGTCATCCTTGGATGCGGAGGCGGCGTCGTCTACGTTGGTGTAGTGGTTAGTGGCGTCCGGGCTGCCAGTCCACTCTTCCAGGTCGCCGTCCAGGTTGGGCAGCGCGGCAATAATCTTGGGCAGCGGGTCGGGGATGGTGTCACTCTCGGCGTCGCCGCACATAGCCCAGAGGTCGTCAAAGTAGGGCCGGTAGCGCTCAATGATGCCCTTGCCGATGGTCTGGCCGAAGTGCAGGAAGGTCTCGGTCGAGCCCACATTGAACAACGGATCGTCAACAGTGATCCGCAGTATGCCGTCCACGTAGACCTTAACCCCAGGGTTCGTGGCATCATCGAACCAGTAGAACTCGGTGATGTGCTCCTGGGGTGCCACACCCAAGTTGTAGTTGTTGCCACCAAAATCCTGGGCACCGACGGCAGGGTAGATGAAGTAACCCGCTGGTGATACCTGCCGCAGTATCCTCAGCCCGACGAGGCCCGTGCCCCACTGGAAGAGCCACAACGGATCACTAAACCCTGTGCCCCCTGGGTCCTCGATGCGGAAGCTGAACTTCACCCGCCGGTGCTTCTTGGTGGTGGAGATGCGCCCTGTGAAGGGTAGGTCGCCCTGTGTGTTGGCAGCCGCCGTCTCATAGTCATGCCAGAGGGAATAGGTGCCGGAGCGCTTCCAGGCGGTGGACAACTTGCACTGGGCGTTCACGTTGTCTAACTCGGCGGGTATCATGCCACCAGCAGCCAGCAGGCCATGCTCGAACCCGCAGATAACAAGGTCTTGCCGCGCCATCAGGCTGCTACCTCATGCGTCCAGTAGCGCCAGATCACGCCCTCGCGGTCGGTGTAGTCGTACCGGGTGGTGAACTTGTTGTCCAGGTAGGTCTTGGCTCTGACCGGTATCAGGTCACGTGGCAGCCGCCCCCAGCAGAATCGTCCAGGGACGCGGCTAAACCAGCCCAGGTCAAAGAGTTCGTCCAGGGCCGCCTTGTACTGGGCTGCGCTGAAGCCGGCCTGGACTATCCACAGCCATAGGCACCACGACTGAGGATGCCAGATGTAGGACTCCGGCATGGGCGGGGTGAAGTCCAGGGCTGGGATGCCCTCTTTGCGGACCAGGAAGAAGCCGCGCAGCGTGGCAGCGGGCTGGAAGTAGCCGAGGGAGATGGTGTCGGTAGCCTCTATCTCCCGGCGTATGTCCTCCAGCGTCCAGTCCTGAATCACGCCCCCAGGCCACCAGTCCAGCGACGAGATGCTGTCCTGCCAGAGCTGACGGACGGCAGGGCGACCAGCGAGAGTAAGAAGGCGTACGGTCATGCGCTTAGGGGCCTCTTCACGCGCAGTGTGATTGTCGCATCTTTGGGCGTTCCTACAATCGTCCCGATGTTCATTCGTATGAGCCTGTTCGCTGGTATGCTGGCGTTTGTCATGCTGTCCTGTAGGTTGGACTTCTCACTCGATAGCGTGTAGGTGGCGATGGTAGTCCAAGAAGCCACGGTGTCCAGGTCATTCGTGTCGCCGTACTGGACCGTGATGGGCAGGCCGCTGGCCCCTGGGGCAGTCTCGGCGTCTACCAGCAGGCGGAAGGCGGTCTCGGCGGACGGGCCGGAGTGCAGGAGGCCGCCCTGCTGGTCGCCCACTAGAATGGTCGCCCCAGGGGCGGCGTCGGGCACGAAAACATAGTCGGTAATGCTGTAGAGCGAGGAAGCGATGTCAGAGGCTACCTCGGCGTAACTCCTGCCCTCCAAGCCATTCGCCGTGAACTTGGCGTAGTCGTTGTCGGCGGCATCGGCTTGGTCAATGGTCGCTATCGCGTTGTCCGCGATGCTGTGCTGGATGCGGTGCGCGTGATCGGCGCGGGCCAGTGTGTGCGCCGTACCAACAGCCGCAGCCTGAACGCCGTCGATGTTGGCGGGCACCGCCGTGTCCAGGGCGTCGGAGCCGTCGTTGGGGTCATGGCTGTCCTTGTGGGGCGTCGGCGTGCGGGCGTCCGATAGGCGTGCATCGTTCCCCGCGCAGGCCGCCGTAGCAGCCGTTCCCAGCGTCCGCAGGCTGCCCGTAGCGGCGGCGGCGTCTACGGCCATCGCATCGGCGCCGCCTGGCTCGTGGCGGGCGTTGTGGTCATCAAACTCAGCGTTGGTGGCGTACTGCGGGTGATCGTCATCGGC
>MGUL01000026.1:28703-32826 GCA_001800005.1 Elusimicrobia bacterium RBG_16_66_12
GCGAGGCCTGCCAGCCCGCCGTGATCTATCTGTTCAAGGCCGATCTCATAGCCCGCCTCGTCCCCGGCGCAGCTCCCTGAGACCCAGATGCCGACAGCCTGCTGAATATCGAGGCCGTACCCGAAGCACAGCGGCGCGCCGTTGACCGCGAAGTCGACGCCGGAGATGTAGGGCGCGAGGTCGACGCCCGTCAGGTAGGGGCTCAGGTCCGGCGGGTAGGCCCCGAACTCGAACTCACCCTCATCGCCCGCGCAGGAGCCCGATATCCAGACCGTAGGCGTCTGCACGAAGTCGATGGCGCGGGCGAAGCAGACCGGCCCGCCGTCCAGCAGTAGGTCAACGCCGCTGATAGACTCCGGCGCGGCGGCGGCCGGATAGCCGCCCACCTCATAGGATGCCACGCCAGCGGCGCAGCTCCCGCTAATCCAGACCCCGGGGCGTTCAATAAGGTCCAGTGCCCGGCCGTGGCAGAGCCACTCGCCGTCATCATGGAAGTCAACGCCCGAGATGGACGTCGGCGGCGCATCGGCCGGGTAGGCCCCGAACTCCAGGGCCGCCTCGCCAGCGGCGCATGAGCCGCTTATCCAGACACCCGCGCCCTCCTGGAAATCGACCGCTTGGGCGAAGCACAACTCGCCATCGTTGAGCAGCACGTCTACGCCGGAGATAGAGGGGGGCGGGGCGTCTGCGGGATAGGCTCCGACGGTGATGTCCGCCTGGCCAGCGACGCAGGCGCCCGAAATCCAAACGCCTGCGCCCTGGTGGAAGTCCAGCCCGCCGGCGAAGCAGAAATCCGTCCCCTCCAGGGCCACAGAGACGCCGCTGAGGCCCCCTGAAGCTACGGGGTAGGCTCCTAGGTGGTAGACGGCCCTACCGGCCACGCAGGAGCCACTGAGCCAGACGCCTGAGCCTTCCTGCAGGTCCGCCTCCAGCGCGTCGCAGAACCAGCCGCCGTTGGCGTACCAGCCGACCGTACCCGTAGCGCCGCCCGCGCCGCCGCAGGGGGGCTCGCAGTAGGCGCCGATCTCATAGTAGGCGCGGTCGCCCACGAACGTGCCGCTGATCCAGACGCCGCCGCCCACGAGCAGCTCCAGCTCGACGCCGAGGCCGAGGAGGTTGGCGTTGAACCACCACTCGACCGGATGCGCCGCTGGGGGCAGGACAGTGGTGATAGCGGTTGAGCGGATGGTGCCGCCAGCCGCAATCTTGTCCATCTGGACGCGCAGACGGCGTATCTCCCGCTCGTTCTGTTTGATGTCCCGCGCCGCGCGATCCCAGTCGGTGAGCATCTTAGTCCCAGATTTCCTCTTCGGACGTCGCTAGGCCCTGAAGGGAGATGCGCCCGTCCGTCACTGAGTCCAGATCGTATGTGATATCCTCCCAGCCCGGCGGGCTCACAGCCCAGGGATCGCGCCGACGGAAGACCGCACCGGTAGTCGCCGTGAGGATGTTGAAGGCCACGATAAGCGCACCTTCGCCGTCGATGGCGGCCGCCCACATGCTCAGGCTATCCATGAGCGGATTGATGGCGTTGCCCGTTTCGTATTCGCTCCAGGTCAAACCATTATCCGGTGACAGGCGGATGCTCCCGCCGTTGCTCCCGTCGGGCGACACGCTGTAGATGATGCGCCCCATGCCCACGCGCCTTATCCACCAGGAGGCCGTGCCCGCCGGATTGTCGCGCGTAAACCAGGTCACGCCGTAGTCATCCGTCGTCTGAATGAGTGACCCGCCGCCCGCCACAATGATGCGCCCGGAGTCGCCGAAGGTCAGCCAGAGGCCGTTTGTCGTGCCGCTCGTCACGCCCATATTCCGTAGCGCCGGAGCCGTGGCGAATCCGTCCTGCGTCGTGAGTAGGCGCGCCCCGCCGCTGTTGCGGATACAGGAGACGGCGATGATGTCTTTGTTGGTGGGATGCGCCGCGATATCGACCGGCAATAGGGCAGAGATGCCAGAGCCGGAATCGGTGTAGACGGGGGAACCCCAGCTCACACCGCCGTCGGTCGATTTGTAGACCTTCAGGCTCTCCCCCGTGTTAGTGTGCGAGCCCCAGAGCGCCCAGAGTGTGCCATCAGCCGCAATCGTCACGGCTACGATGCCACGGTCATTCGGCGCATCCTGAGCGATGACCGGCGTCCAGGTCACGCCCAAATCGATACTTCTCTCCAGGTCGCCCGGCCCGCCGATGATGATGAAGTTGCCCGTATTGGCGATCCGGTACAGATTGCCCCCGAGGTTCCTCAGGTGCCAATTCTGATCCGTGCCGCCATCTGTTGAGCGTTCATCCCAAGAGGTGCTGGCCTCTAGGGCCACGGTTTCTTTATCGCTGAGTTCAACCTGGCCGTAGACGGTGACGCCACCGGAAACAACCGGGGCGCTCGCCCCACTCAGCCCGATCATCTTGCCCTTCGCCCCGGCGGGCGCGGCCTCGAAGCCCACGGCGGGCCGGAACTTGTCAATGCTGTCGAAGCGGTCCCAGGACTTGTACACGAGGCCCGGCTGGTTCGGCCCCTCGGCCGCCACCAGATAGACATTGGGCATCCACCAGTTGAACGCCCCGATCCACAGGCCATGGTTCGGCTCATCGGTGCCGCTCGGCCCCGTGTCGAGCTCGGCGGGTGCCACCGTCGTGACGAAGCGCCCCGTTACGGGGTCAACGTCGCCCCTGTAGTTGACCTCGTCATTGTAGGCGAAGCTGAACTCGCCCACCATGTGATTGGGTGCGACCCAGCGCCCGTGCGACTTGTCGGGCAGGTCGTCGCCGCGCACCCAGTCCGAGCCGTCGCCGAAAATGGCGGGCGTGTAGTAGACGCCGGTAAGCCAGGCGTCGGAGTCCAAGATGATGCCGAGTTCATCCGCCTCGCGGGAGGCCGCCTCCTTGACGTAGAGGTCGGTGGGGCCGCCAGCGCCCGTGCCGTGTAACTCTGCTGGCACTAGGACTGCAAGGTTTCCTGAACCAGATAGGTTGATCAGCTCATTGTAGGGAGCCGGATGCAGGTCGGTCCAGACTCCTACATCGGTGACAGGAGTCACCTTATAAGTGCTCCGAACGGCAGCAGCATTCTGTGCTCGGACATAAAGAGTATCTATGATCGGATCATATGCGGCTCCGCGTACTACAGGAGTCGTTTGCCCGCTAAACGTTTCTAATGTCTGCATCCCTGACAGCACCCAGGTGACGGCGAAGTCGGGTGAGATCAGAGGCTTACTCACATCTGGGCTGCCGGTCGTGTTGCTCCGCATGACAACACATTTGCCTGCCGTGGTGACGCCGAGACCAAAGAAGCTAGTAGTGCTATCACTTTCGGTGTATCGAATCATCCAGGTCACCCCGTTATCATCGGAAGTCATGGCCTGCCACGGGATAGGAGACCCGGTTTGTACTGGCCCCGTCACGAGGAAGCGGCCGGTCGACAGGATGGCAGCCCCATAGGTCCACGGCACCCCGGTCTGTCCTATGTTCGGCCTAGTGCCGCCCGTGTTCTCTGTCCAAACCGCCCCTCGATTGATCGTCGTTCGGGTGAATGCCGCGCCCGTGTTCCTCTTCCCAAAGAGGAACAGGATATTCTCATCAGTAGGATGCGCCGCGATTGCAAGGCTGAGACGCGTGTTAAAGCCAGTGTCGGGAATCGAGTTGAACCATGTTGCTCCAGCGTCATCGGAGTACCAGACAGAGAAACTGATGTTGGCATCATTGGTTACTAAGGCCCAGCAGCGATCGCCAGCATCCCGACAGAACCAAACAGCCATCGCTATGTCGGCACTCATGGCAGCCCATGTGGCCCCTGCGTCAGTTGAACGCGAGGGCGTACCCGTGCCATTGGTGACCATGATAAGTTGATCTGTCAGGGCAAATGGACGTGGGTTGTTGTCGGTGACGCCCGTTACCGACTTGAGGGCCGCCCAGGGACCAGCCCCATAGAGATTGCTGGACTGGCGGGGCGATATGTCGGTGCCAATGCCGATGACTCCATTGTTGCCTGTGGCCGTGCCCGTACACCCGCCCCAAGCCGTTAGGTCCGCCAGCAGTTCGCCGCCCATCTGCGCGAGCCCCCAGTCATTCGTCAGATTCGCGTCCCAGGCGATCAGCTGCCAGCCCGAGAGGCAGCCCACGTCCCCAAAG
>MGUL01000026.1:32844-56430 GCA_001800005.1 Elusimicrobia bacterium RBG_16_66_12
CCTCCGGCGCGGGGGTGGCGATGCGGCTGCCGCGCACGTATTCGCCGTTCGCGGGCACCAGCCAGGGCAGCGTGTTCAGGTCCTTGTAGAGGAGCCAGGAGCCGCCCGCGCCGTCGTCCTGCGTGCGCCAGAGTTCGTCGTAAGTCAGTGCCCAGCAGTCCGTCGGGTGATTCAGGTCCCACCAGATGTGCTCGACGGGCGAGTCGAGGCCCGTCATGACCGCCGCGGGCGCGGTCTGGCAGTAGTCGGTCGTCAGGTAGAGGGCGCCGCCCTGGCCCGCCGTACCGCTGAGGCCATATACGCCGTAGCCGTAGTGCTCGCCGTCCGGCGGCTTGCAGCCCACAGCGACCACTTCCCAGCCCGCCGGGGCCGGCTGGTCGTACCAGGTCACGCCCCCGTCAGGCGAGGCGCTGAACCAGTCGCCAAAGGCCACGAAGATGGCCGGCACCTGGACGGCCGACTCGCCCTGCTCAACGGCCACGGGCAGCGTGATGCTGTCCTCACAGCCCTCGTCGTCGGTGACCGTGAGCGTAACCTGCCAGGTGCCCGTGATGGCCGACGGATCGGTGCGGATCGTCGTGATGCATTCCGTCGAACAGCCCGTCATCTGCATGGGCGTCTGATTGTCAGACCAGCAGTAGGAGACGATAGTCCCGTCGGGGTCGATGCTCCCGCAGGCGTCCAGCGTCACCAGCGCCCAGAGGCGGTCGCCCATCACCTGGAGGTCGGTCATGTAGGTGAAGAGGGCGAAGGGGCAGACGTTGACGCTGTAGCCCGAGTCCTCGCCGCCGTACAGAGTCGTGAGGTCGGTCACGAATTGGCTGCTGTCGATGCGCGTCTGGTAGCCGCCCACGAACCAGTTGCCGGAGGCGCGGCTGTAGGAGGGGTCAGCGAGCTTGATGGTGGCGCCGAGGGCGATCTCTACGTCGCCGTCGACCTGGGCGGTGATCTCAGTCAGCAGGCGGTTGTAGAGCGTGACGAGCCGCGCAGCCACGGCCCCGGCCTTGCCGGGCGTGTCGATGAGTTCATTGGAGAAGAGAACGTCGTTGTAGCCCTGGGAGCCGTCGGGCATCCGAACCCAGGGGCTCCCGGCCAGGGCGCGGCCCTCTACGTCTATCGCCACCTCGGTGCCGTCAGGGTTGGTCTGGGTGTAGGTGCAGCCCCGCACCACGGCCTCGTTCTTCACATCCTTCGTGTGCTGTGCGGCCGAGATGTGGCGTAGCCGCGGGCGGCCCGTCGTGACGCCCGGAGGGTAGGACTCCGTCAGAGCAGTCAGCACGCCGGAGAAGTAGGTGCGCCAGGCGGTCGCAGAAGGCATCGGCCCCAGCACGGCCACCCGCACGGTGCCGGTGGGCGTCTCCCACCACTGGCCGCCGTCCACCTCGGCGACCTTCATCACGGCCTCGCCGTAGGTCTGGAACGTGAGATCCTGGGGGCAGACGGTGCCCGGCGTCCAGGCCGGCAGGTCGACGCTATAGTCCGTCAGGCCCGAGGCGGCCAGCAATTCCTCGACGAGTTCGGTGGCCGTCTTGGTGCCGTCAATTGTGACGACGATCTCGTGGAACGTATTCTCCAGCACGGCCGACTTACCCTGGCACTCGATGACGCAGCCGCGCTCGTCGGGGTTGACGTTGAGCACCGTGCCGGTGAAGCAGCGTTGGGTGAGGCCGTTCCAGCCCGCGTCGATGGTGACGCGGGCGCCGAAGGTAGCGGCCCCGGGCGGCGGGTTAGGCACACGCACGAGGGCCGTAGGCGGACGCTGGAAGCTGAAGCTCCACTCGGCCGAGAGGACCTCAGTCAGCAGCACGCCGCCCATGGTGACGCGCTGGGTAGCCGTCTTGGCGTCGACGTTCAGGTAGAGGCTGGAGACCACGGATGCCCCCTACTGCGAGATCAGTTCGACGCGCACGCGGATGGTATTCGCCGCTACGCCCGCCCAGGGGCCGGCGTAGTCTACGGGCGTCACGCCGGCCAGGAAGGCCGAACGGCTATCGGGCGTATCTTCCCAGTCGGTGAAGGTGGCGACAGTGTTGACCAGGGCCAGGTGCGCGGCGTAGCGGGCCAGCGTGAGGTAGAGTTCGAACATCCGGCTGGCCGAGCCCACGCCCAGCGTCACGATGCTATCGCGGGCCGAGCCCAGCGGCGTGGCCCGGTCAAGTTTGAGGGCCGTCACCCAGCCGGTATCGGCCTCAGGGGCTGGCCGCTCATCCGCCGCGTATGTGAAGCCGCCGAAGCCCGCCATGTATGCCTCCTATCCGATGGCCGAACCCAGGGGCGCACCCTGGAGGTAGGAGCGGGAGCGCGCCTGGTGCAGGGCCTCTGTCACGGCCTCATGGGCCCGGCGGCTAATCTCCATCCAGTCGGCCCCGGCCGCGATGTTGATGCTCACGGGGATGCTGAAGTTGAGACCGGCGTTCATGGGCAGCACATATTCGCCGCCGTGGGCCAGTAGGAGTTGAGGGCTGCCCCTGGCACCGGGCACGATCCCGCCGCTCTGCATGGACGGTATCTGGGCCGTGGGCAGCGGTACGGCGGCCAGGGCGAAGAGGAGCCCGGCCAGTGAGTCCATCCAGCCGCGCATCGCCTCTTCCTGATCACGGTAGAGTTGGATCACGGGCACGGCCGCCGCCGATAGTTCCGCCATCTGGCCTATGAGGTCACGGGCGCGGGCGAACCGTTCGGCGTCCGTCAGCAGCGTCTTGTCAGCGAGGTCAAGCTGGGCGCGCATGACGTCGGCCTCGGCGTCGCGCAGTTCGTTGATCGTCTCGATTCGGGCGATCTCGCGGTCGATGCCCGCCAGCGCTTCGTCCGTGGCCCCGACGGCCACCATCTGGGCGCGGCGCAACTTCAGTTGGGCGAGTTGATAGTTGATGGCCGCCTGCTCCCGCGTCGGCGCGCCGAACAGGCCCTCGAACTGCGAACGTAGATCGGCCAGCGAGCCTACCACGGCGTCGGTGATCTTCTTGAGGTTGTCGAGCGCCTCACTGGCGGCCAGGGCGCGCATGAAGTCGCCGAAGCCCTCCCGTGTGCGCCTGAAGATGTCCAGCAGGTCATCGGTGGAGAGGCCCAAGCGGTCGGCGGCGCGGCGGGCCAGGTCCAGCGTCCAGGGGAAGCCTGCCAGCTCGCGGTCGGTCATGCCGGAAGCGCGGCCCAGGCCCACGAGGGTCTCGGTGAGTTCGTCCAGGGATTCGGTGTAGGCCGTGACTTGCTCTCTGGCCTCCGCTGTCGCGCCGCCACCGCCAGCGCCCGGCGGTGGCGTAACTTTGGCCCCGATGCCGAAGCGCCGCGCCAACTCCTGGGCCAGCGTCTCCCGCTTGGCTGCCGGTCCGTACTGGCGGGCCAATATGCGCGCGGCTTCGGCCTCTGTCTTGCCTGTCAACTCGGCCAGTCTAGCGACCGAGATCACGGAGGCGTTCCCCACCTCGATGATGACGCCGGTGAGGCGTTGGACTTCAGCGACCACGCGATCCGCCGACAGGCTGTCGAAGCCGTATTGGACGGCGTCCAGGTCGCTCAGGATGCCCGCCCGGGCCTCTGCTACCTTCTCACGCGCCAGGTCAATACTGGTCTCCCAGGGCGTCAGGTCGATGGGGCCGAACTCCAAATCGGCCACTTGCAGGATGGCATCGGCGAGGTCCAGGAAGCCGAGGGCCGCCAGGTCTAACTCCCGGCGCAGGGCCAGGAGCGGGGCGGGAAGCGTCTCGACATCACTGCGGAAGAGGCCGATGGCGAAGACAACGCCGCCGACACCGATGATGGCTAGCGTCAGCGGATTGAGCGCGAGCAGCAGGCCGAGCAATGCCCCGGAGAGGGCGACGATAGCCGCCGTCGTGCCATTGATGCCCGTGCCTAGGGAGAGCTTGGAGAGGAAGCCCCCCAGGGCTTCTGCGGCATCGGCTAGCATAGCCGAGAGTTCGCGGCCCGCTTTCACCAGCCCCTCTACGCCCTCCCGGAGGGGCAGGAGGTAACCCTGGACCTCTCGCAGCTTCGGGGGCAGCTTCTCCGTCTTCACGGTCGTGAGGGCGAAGGCCACCGCGACCGCCGTAAGAATCGCTACCAGCGCACCGAAGGGGCCGAGGGCCAGGCTGACTGCCGCACCTAGCCCGCCGAGCAGCGGTAGCACAGAGCCCAGGGTGAAAATGAGGGTGCCCAGCATGATCATGATCGGCCCGAGCGCCGCCAGGAAGAGCACGAGGCTGACGATGGCCGTCTTGACCGACGCAGGCAACTTATCGAAAGCAGCCGTGAACTTCCCTAGGAACTCCGTCCCCTTCTGGAGCAGGGGTAGGAATTGCTCGGTGATGAGGGGCCCCAGCGTGTCACCTAGTTTGACAAGCTCAGCCTGCACGGCGGCGATAGCTCGCTTCCACTTGGAGCCCGCCGTGTCAGTCCATGCGCTGAAGGCCGCCTCCGTTGCCCCTGTGCTCTTGGCCAGGGAAGCGAAGACGCTCTCGACCAAGGCCGCATCCTGGCCCGTGAGGTTCAGGAAGCCGGAGAGGGCACGGACGTTGCCGATGAATTGGCTGAGTTGGTCGGTGTTACCCTGGAAGCGATCCGCGAGAGTCTTCAGTAGGGCTAGCAGCCCCTCCTCGCGGAGTTGGCGGCGTAGGCCCTCGGCGGTGAGGCCTACGGCCTCTAGGGCCTCCGCAGCCGCGCCCCCTCCGCCCTTTAGCAGTTCGGTGAAGATGCCCCGGAGGGCGGTGACGGCTTCGGAGGCATCCAGGCCGGAGCGCGTCATCACAGCGATGGCGGCGCCCACCTGGTCGAAGCTCACCCCGAGGTTAGAGGCGATGGGGATGACGCGGCCGAGCGCACCGGCGAGTTCCGTCGCCTCTCCCTTGCCCTCGCGGACGGTGGCCACTAGCACGTCGGTCGCCTGCTCGGCTGTTATCACCCCTACGCCATAGGCGTTCATGGCCGAGGTCGCAGCGTCGGCGATGATTGAAATATCGCCCAGTCCGGCCGCGCTAGCCTTACCGGAGGCGGCAAGCACGTCCATGGCCTCGGCACCCTTGGTGCCAGACGACGTGATGAAGTAGAGCGCCTCAGCCAATTCTCGGGGCGACTTGCCCAGTTTGGGGCCGAGTTCGAGGATGTCTTTGCCCCAGGCATCGACCTGTTCCTGGGCCACGCCCACAAGGCCGACGATTCTGGAGAGAGATTCCTCGAAGTCGAAGGATAGCTTGGTTGTGGCCACGCCGACGCCGATGATGGGCGCCATGAGCTGCGTGAGGCCCATCCCAGCCGCGCGCATCCGCTCGCCGACCTGACGGGCCTTCTGGCCCACCTTGTCCAGGTTGCGGGCAGCCCTGTCTGTGGCGGCGTCCACACCCTGGAGGAAGCCGCGGCTGTCGGCGACCAGGCGGACGAATAGCTCCTCGATGGGGTCGGCCACTTAGGCTCCCTTCTGGGCGGCGAGATGCTGGGCGAAGAGGCTGCCGGCGGCGGCCATGATCGCACGGAGGTCCAGCATGGACAGGCCCTTGGCGGCCGCTGTCAGCACGTCCTCAAGCGGTGCGTCGGCCAGCACGGCGGCCTCCAGGCCGGTGACGCACTCGGCGATCTCCAGGAAGGTGTCGGGGTCGAGCAGCGGCGCGATGGCGGCCACCGCGTCCATGATGGCCGTGCCGACGACTTCTTGATTGCTCGAACGCCCCTCGGCTATCAGGGCCACCGTGGGCCGAAGCGCGTTGAGGTGAGGAATAATGAGCTGGGCGGCGCGCAGACCCCGCCGGGCGGGGATGCGCCCAAGCTCATGCTCCTGGCCCGCGATGGTGACAGTCTGCGGCCCTAGCTCGGTCCCGCCGTCACGCCCACCGGCTGGAATCGGGGCGGAACCGGCGGCCGCTTCTCCAGCGCCCCGCTCGGCGGCCGACCCCACGGGATGGGCGGAAACCGCCGCGTGGGTTTGCCGTCCTTGTCTATCGTTCCCCCTGCCAGACCCCATCGGAACTGCGCCTCCTCATGCTCTATGACCGTGGCCTCCTGGAGGTAGCACATGGCTTCCTCCGGCCCCAGTCCAAGAATATGGTCGGCCGTCCAGCCGTAGGCATGGGCGAGGTGCGTCACGAGCGAAGCCAGGCCCCGGTGCGGGTAATCCTCAGGCCCTGAGCGGTTGCGCTCTGGGCGGGGCCACAGGATGGCGAGCGTGCCCCGGAAGCGGTTCAGGTCAAGCAGCAGGGCGAAGGCGGTCAGGAGTTCGGCGGGCGTACCGGCATCGATTTCCTCCGGCTTAAGGCCGGATGCCGCCCCGACGTAGGCGGCGGCCTGTCCGGCGGGGCCATCCGCCTGGTCTTCAAGGACGGCCTGGAGCCGGTAGTGCTCGCCCAGGCGGGCGCGGGGCACAAGAAGAGGGCGGCCGCCGATTGTGATCTCGGCGGCCGCCTCTCGGAGTTCTAGTGCCCTCAGGTAGTCAACGGGCGGCTCCATGAGCCGTTACGCTAGAGTACGCTCGGATCGTACCGGAGCATCATGCCGAAGCGCTGCGCCTTCGGCCGCGCGCTATTGGCGAGGGCCATGGCCTTGACGGCGACCGTCCACTCCTTGCCGTAGGCCATCGTGAGCGGGTTCGCGTCCATGAACTGGACCTTGTCGAAGTAGAGGCCCACGTAGTCGCCGAGGTCCTCGTCATAGACCCGCGCCAGCCACATGTGGAAGAAGGTGTTCTGGGGCAGGTTGCCGATGCCCATCTTGGAGGTCTCTTCGACCGCGTTGTGGGTCACGGCACCGAGCCCCATGATGTGGCGCAGGGTCTCGAAGGGCAGGAGCGACTTGAAGGTGAGCGAGATTTCCAACGCGTCCCGCCGCTGCATCTGGCGCACGTTGCCCAGGGCGGCGCAGGTCACGGGATTCGAGGTACGGCTGTCGGCGATACTCAGGTCGTCGTAGCAGCCCAGCTCATAGACGGGGTAGGCGGCCGTCCCGGATAGGCCCCAGTAGAAGCCGTCGGAGTCCGGGTTCTGTTGCGGGTTGGCCGTGGCGTCCTGGAACCAGATGTCCGGGCCGCCCTCAATGTAGATATCCTCAGCGTCGATCTCCGGGCCGATGGGGATGTCGGTTCCTGTGCCTAGGGTGGGCAAGGCGCACCTCCTCATGTGGCGGGCCGCGCCCGCTATCGTTCTCTCACCCTAATGATCGGCTGAAGCGATGCGCTTAGGTCTGGATGACTGTGGTGGCGAACAGCACCTCGCCGCGCCAGAGGTTGAGCTCGCGGAAGGGGTAGGTCGTGGAGTCTATCTTGACCTCTAGGGCCGCCAGGCCGGGGAGGTGCTTGCGCTGGAGAGCGTCCTGTATGAGCCCCAGCAGCGTCAGGCACTCACCGGACGAATCCTCTTTCGAGAGGGCGATCACGCTGCCCGCGACGCCCGTCCAGCCCTCAGCGCAGGCACCGTTGCCCTGGGGACCGCCGCCTGTGATGTCGAGGCGTATGGCCGGGTAGTCGAAGTTCGTGCCGCGCCACTCGGCCTCCTTGATGGCGCCAGCCGCGGGCAATGCCGCCACCAGGGGCCCATTGGCCTTCAGGAGGGCGATGAGGGCCACCTGAACATCGTAGGGCGATAGCATCAGCTAGACCTCGCTATAGCCCGTAGGCTGGCCGCGACGGACGCGCGGATAATCTCGGCCACCTCGTCCTTCTTCTCGCGCAGAGCCGGGCCCAGCCAGGGCCAGCGCGCCCCCTTGGCAACGGAGTAGGGGCCGAGTTGCTTGCCTGCGATGTAGCGTTCGAGCTCAGTGTACTTGGCATAGTCGGTGTGCGGCCCCACGACGACGCGGACTCTGCCCCCTGAGACTTGGGGCTGGCCGACGCTCACTGAGCGGGTCATCATGCCCGTATCCTCCGGTGCCGTCTCCTTGGCGCGATCGACCACCACCAGCCCGCCCTGAGTGAGCGCCGTCTTCAGCGCGGCCTCCAGGCGGTGCGCGTTCTGGCGCAGATTGTGAGTGCGGCGCACGTCACGGGGCATATCACTCTTCCCGATCCGCGTAGGCCGAATGCACGGCCGTCAACTGCATGTGGGCGCGGGGGTGGCTGGCCGGGAGGCTCGACCGCTGCACCCCCGTCACCCGTAGGCGCTGTGACGCCCAGGGGCCCGTCCTGGGCACCACGATGTCATCCACGCGGCAGCCGTCGTAGCCGTCGGGCCACAGGATGATCCGCACGGTGCGCGGTAGTTCTAGGCCCTGGGCGCGGAAGTCGGCCGATACGCGGTCCGAGGCGATGCGTGCCCGCACCGCGGCGTAGCGCAGGCTGTCGCTGCGGCTGGAGCCGCCCACGGTGTCATCGGCAGCCTCAGCCTGGGCGTAGATGTCCACCAGGAGTTCGACGCCCAGCACGCTAGGCCCCCACAGGAAGGCGGTGCCCGGCCGCCTTGGCGTGTTCGCGGATCATGTACTCGTGGCCCGCCTCATTATTCTCGGCCCACACCGGCGTCGCCCGTGACTCGAAGAGCGGATGGCAAATCTTGCAGGTAAGGGCCAGCATGTAGATACCGGGCGTATCGAGGCTGGGCTGTCCGTAGAATCGGGGCGTGCCATAGGTCGTCACATCGATCTGACTCGTGATGGCCTCAGGCAGCATCGGCCTAGCCCCCCTGCGAGGGACGGCCCCGGAGTGAGAGCATCCGGTTGACGCGCAGCTTGCGGAAGACGCGCTGTGCCATGTTGGCCGCCGGCGACGGCCCGATGGCGGTGCGCTGTAGTAGGCCCCGCTTCTCGCTGTAGTCCATGCTAGACCATTGGTCGACGTAGCCGTCGGCGGCCGAGCCGCCCGCGGTCTCCATGAGGCGCTTCCACTCCTGAGCCAGCGTGGCGACGGCCAGTTTGACGCTCGACGGGATGTCGGCAGGCGTGGCGTAGAGACCGGCTACGTAGGTGATATCGACCCACGCCTCCTTGTTGCACATCACGCAGCCGCAGCCCGCGCTTATAGCGGCCTCAGAGGACCGAATTTCGACCACGCTCCGGCGCAGGTCATACTCCAGGGCGCAGGCGCTCACATCATCAAGGCTGCACTCGCAGTTGCCCTGGTCGTGGGTGAGCGTGGCGCTGGTCACGGAGAGGAGGCGCGTCTTCTCTAGCTGGAGGTAGCGGAAGTTCAGGTCGTGGTCGAGCCAGCCGCGCGGCCAGATGTGGCGCTCGTCGGCCACGGTGCCCGTGAGAAGGAGGGTGCCCGCCAGTTCCTCGGCCTCTTCCCAGGCCGTCTCCCAGGCCATGTCCTCCAGGGCGGCGGCGCCCGTGAGGAAGCCGACGTTGTTTAGCTCGGCCTGGAGGTCATGGAGCGTAGCGGCGTCGGGGACGGGCATGGCGCGCCTCCTAGCCTAATGATCGGCTTAGAGGCTCCGGGGGTCCACCCCAAGGTCTTCAGCCGCCTATCGGCGGTACCTTAACAGTAGCCTTCCGCGTCGCCCGCGCCTTCGCCGACGCGATGGCCAGGCGCAAGAAGTAGGCGCGCTTGAAGCCTAAGTTCCGCCTTTTTCCGCTTGCTTAATTCGGGCTGAGAGGCCCTAGAGCATCAAGAATTCGTCGAACTGCGCCAGCGGCCCGAGGCGCGCCGTCAGCATACCGGCCCCCTCGCGGAGCGCCGCGAAGCTGTCGGACAGGGGCTCGCCTCCGGCCAGCGCGACCGCCTCCGGCTCGAAGGCCACGCGTACGCCCTGGTTGCGCGCCCGCAGGCAGTAGTCAATGTCCGCGAACGGCCGCCCGCCGTAATCGGGCGCGAAGCCCTGGAGTGAGCGCCACAGTGGGCGCCGCGTCGCCATGAAGTTGGCACCCACGGCCTGTAGGTCATCGCGGGCGTACAGCTTCGGATTGTCGGGTAGCCAGCCGACGAAGCGGGCGTAGGGCAGGCGGCGCACCCCGAAGGCGTAGCCCGCCAACTTGACGCAGCGGGCCAGGGGCGCTTCGCGCGGCGCCAGGCCCTCTTCCCAGAGTAGCAGACCGCCAACCACGCCCACCTGCTCGCGCTCCAGGGTGGCGGTCAGGGCGGGCCACGCCCCAGTCTCCAGCGCGCAGTCGCCGTCCAGGAACAGTAGGATCGGGGCGTAGCCCTGGGCGGCCGCGCGGTTGCGGCACTCCCACTGGCCGCGCCCGTTCAGCATCACGTGCGCCTTCGCCTCGCGGGCCAGCCGCGCCACCTCACCGTGCCGCTGGTCGCCCTCCTTGGGCGGCCCGGGCGGCGCATCCGCTATCGTGATCGTGGCTTCGGGCGGTAGGTGGGCACGCAGCGCCTCCAGGCAGACGTCCAGACGTCCGACCTGATGCCGGACGCAGACCACCGCGTCGACGCTACCCCGGATGGGCACCACCGACGGCGACGGGGCCAGTGTAGGAGCCCGCTGGTGGGGCACCGGCGGCTTCTGGCGCCGCCTTCGCTTCGATGATGCCATGAAAGGCCTCCTCTATCACGTCCAGGGCCTTGGCCCAAGTCCGGGCCTTCGCCCAGGCCAGGGCGGCGGCCACGCGCGTCAGGCGCTCCTTGTGATCCGACCGCAACTCCGCCACCGCCATCGCTGCCTCGCACGGATCGGCGAAGTAGCGCGCCTGATTCCCGAAGGGGTCAAGATAGCTGTACTCAGCCCCGACGAGCCAGCCGCGGCCTTCTGTCAGGTTCTCGGCCATCCCGCCCGTGTCAGTACAGACGCAGGGCAGGCCGCAGGCCATGGCCTCCATGACGGGAAGCCCCAGCCCCTCAGCCTTCGATAGCAGCAGGAAGCAGTCAGCCGCCCAGTAGAGGTCGCGGAGCCCGGCGTCCGTCAGACCGGCGCGCCGCTCATGCTGATAGAAGGTGCTCTCATTCTGGAGCTGGAAGGTCGCGGCCAGGTCCCAGAGCTGGTAGCCCACGGCCTCAGGCCGGCGCTTTGTGTTGACGATCAGGTAGTAGTCATCGCCGGTGACGCCTTTGCTGCCGCTTAGGAAGGCACGCGTCCGGCCGCTCCCGGCGGGCCACTCTATCTCGCGCCCCAGCAGTAGGCCAGCCGTGGCGAAGACAGCTGGCAGATTCTTGCGTTCATGGTTATCACAGACGGTCAGCAGGACGAAGCGGTCCCCGATGCCCAAACGCTCCCGGATGGGCCCGCGTTCCTCGGGGGACGGCGGCCGCCAGAAGGCGGTGTCGATACCGATGGGCACGTGCCGGGCCGCCAGCCCGACGTCGGTGCAGAGTTTGGTGGCCCATTCCGTCTCTACCAGCGCGGCCGCCATCGTGTCGATGGTCCGCGTCCATTCGCTGGGGCTGATGAGCGGCTCCGCCTCCAGCGGGAAGATTCCCGCGTAGGGCAGGTCCAACTCCATGAGGGCGCGCCAGTCCGTGTGCTTCGTGATGTCGGCGATGCCTAGTACCAGGTCGGGCTTCCAGGCGGCGCGGAGTTGACGCACGTGCTCCATGAGAAAGCGCTCCTCAGCCCCCAGGAGAGTGAAGGGCAGCCGGTGCTCACATCCGTTGTAGTTGAGCCCCAGGGCGACGACCTCATGGCCGCGTTCGCCCAGGCCGGCAGCCACGGCGCGGCTGATAGTCGTGTAGCCGGAGCCACCGGCAAGGTTCATCTCGGAAACGAGGATGATTCTCACTGTAGCCCCCTTCTGTCCAACTCCAGCCCCAGGTCGGCCCGCCGCTGGCCCCACTTCTCCAGCAGCAGTCGCTCATGGGCGATAGCGTGGTGGAGGCCGATCATCGGGTCGTTGTTGTGCGCGCCCTGCCAGGACTTCATGCTCCGATGGCGGCTCACGATGGGGCCGCAGCGGATGCGATAGCCAGCCGCCTTGATCTGGAGTTGAAGGTCGGTCTCCTCATGCCAGTGCGGGTTGAACCGCTCATCGTAGAGGAAGGCTGGAGCGCCGTCGGCGAGGCGCACGTTCTGCCAGGCCCAGCAGTAGCCCATCACGAGGTCGCAGAAGTCGCCGGGCTGAGGATGGCGGCTGTCCAAGAAGCGCGTCGCCCCCGGCCTCAGTAGGCCCTCCCAGTTGAGCCAGAAGCCCTGTTGGCCGACGGCCCCCGTCCGGATATCGGCCCGCATGGGCGCAAGCAGCGCCTCGTCCCACCCGGGCCCCACGACTACGTCGTCATCGACCTGGAGGATGTACTCGCCTTGCGCCTCCCGCAGCGCATGATTCCGGGCGCACACACCCTCATTGCTGGGCCGTGTGAAGACGCGCATCCAGTTCGGCTTGCGGGCCATGATGCCTCGTAGCACATCATCGGTCCCGTCAGTGCTGCCGTTGTCCACGACCAGCAATTCGTAGTCGCAGCGCGTCTTCTCCAGGATCGCGGCCAGGCAGTCGGCCAGCGCGCCGCGCCGGTTGTGGGTCAGGACGACGATGGAGGCGGTTAGCATCCCATCACCCCAGCATCGCCGCCCGGCGGTCACGCCACCAGTATTGCTTCTGGTGAGCGGCTAGCTGGGCCTCAGTCTTAATGGGCCGCAGCAGCACCCAGAGATTGGCCGTCGGCTTGAACGCCTGGTCGATGATGCTGAAGTAGTGCGGCGCGATCCCGTAGTCGCTGAAGCGCTCCACGAACTCCGGCTCGAAGTAGCGGAAGGTGTCCTCGGTGAAGGCGCGGACGTGCGTCGGGTCGCCCCATGCGGTCGGCGCCGCGTGATAGGGCATAGTAATCTCGACCCATGCCTGGGGCTCGGCGGAGCACACTCGCCAGAGCTCGGCCATGAAGCCCAGCAGGTCGCCGATGTGCTCCAGCGTCTGGTAGCAGCCGACCCGCTCGGCGCAGCCGTCGGCGATGGGCCAGGGGTGGCACTCCAGGTCATGCATGAGGTCGACGCCGGGCAGATCGGCCCGATCCACGCCGAAGTAGCCCTCAGCCTTGTTGCGGCCGCAGCCCAACTCTAGCCACTTCGGGGCGGGCAGGTCGCTCATGTCGTCGCCACCGCCATGTATTCATCGGGCCCGCCGTGGCCCCGCTGAAGACGGCAGTCGCGCACGATGCTGAGGCCGACGGCCTTTAGCCACGCCTTAATCTCTTCCTCGGTAACGGTCCGGTGCAGGGAATCGGCTGGGGCATCCACATGCACTCAGATCAGCGCCTTGCCGCCGGGCTTCAGGCTGGCGGCCATGGCGATCAGCAGGCTACTGGGGTCGCCGCAATGATCGAGCACATTCAAGATCAGAGCCGTATCGAAGGCAGCGGCCGGAATCTCCGCTGGCGCGACCGCCTGACCATAGATCAGCCCAGCATCCTGATAGGCGAGGAACAGTGAGTCCTGACAGGTCACTGTGCCTGGCGGCCGGTCGGCTACCCAAGCGGCCGAGACCGGCCCCGACCCGAAGTCAATCACGTCCCCCAGGTCGTTGAACTCCTCGAAGAAGAAGCCCAAGTAGCGGTAGCCGTAGAGCGCGAAGAGGCGCGGGATCGCGTTAGGCCGCGCCAGGAAGGCGCGCCACCAGTCCAACTCGCCAGCCTGCATCTCAGCGAAGGTCATGCTGGCAACCCTTCACCTGTGCTACAATGACGGCGGAAGCGGCGCTTGTGACGCCCTCCCGCCTGGCACCGAGAAATGGAGGTTCCCGATGCGCCCCTATCATACACAACTCCCCCTGACCCTGAAACCGGAAGAGTGGCGGCCCGTCATCGGGTATGAGAACCTGTATGAAGTTTCCACGTTGGGCAGGGTAAGGCGGCTGAACCCTTCCCCCAAAAGCCACACCCTTTCGCCTCGTGGCTTCCTTCGACCAGGCCGGGATGCTGCGGGCTATTTCTTCGTCGGTCTTTGCCGTGGAGACGGTCGCCGGGGGCGGCGACTTTTCAAGATCCACCGGCTTGTCCTCGCCGCCTTCAGGGGATCGCCCATCAATGGCCAAGAGGGGAATCACATCAATGGTGTCAAGGATGACAACCGACTCGCTAACCTCGAATGGGTCACCAGTTCCGAGAACAGTCGCCATGCTGTTGCAGTCAGCCTCTATCATCCTGAACCGCCCCACCACAGGGGGGAACAGCATCCCCGCGCCAAACTTAATGAAAGCAAGGTTCTCCAGATTCGCGCACTCGACCTCTCCCTGAAGCCAGTAGAGATTGCCCGGCGTCTCAATCTTGATGCAGGTACCGTGAGAGATGTTCTTCGGAGGCGCACATGGACGCATGTCTAACCCTATCTCGGTCTGCGTCCCGCACCCAGGATGGCGTCTGGCCATTGCCAAGATTGTTCTCCCGTTGGCCTGTTTGCTGGCATGTTGGTGCCGCTGGTCTCAACCTCAATCTCCGCAAATCCCGCCCGGTGAAACAGATAATGCAGGCCATAAGGGGTTACGCGCCAGAAGTCGAGCGGGGCGGCATGGATAGGGAATGCGAAACAAAGGCTGATGAGGCAGAGGCCGCCGGGCCGCAGGGCCGCGAACATCACCTCCAGCGCCCGCCAGGGCTCTAGCACATGCTCCAGGGTCTCACAGGCGTATACGGTGTTGTAGCCTGAGAGCCGCCCATCACCATCTAGGATATCGAGCACAAGGTCCACGCCGGGGCCGGGTCGGATGTCGATGCCCAAGTAGCCCTCCTGGGGGAAGAGCGAGCGCGCCGTGCCGTTCTCATTGTAGGCACCGACCTCCAGCACGGGCGGCTCCGGCTGGTAGCGCTTGACGGCGGCGCGCACCCAGGCCATGACCTCAGGGCGCATCGGACATCACATCAGACAGGAGGCGATCACTGGATGACATCCACCCTTCGTTCGCCGCGCGGTCGGCGGGGAAGCTCAGAGGGCCTACCTGGCGCGGACAGGGCATTTCCTTGATGACACCCATGGCGCGGCAGGCGAAAGGGCGCACTTCATACATGGCGCAGCGCCCGCCCTGTAGAAAGCCGCATCTAAGATTGCTCAGCGTCCGCCACCTGATATCGCGTTCCTGGGCGAACGTCTTGATTATCTCGGCCTCACGCTCCGTCACCGTCACGGGCCCGCAGCAGGTCACCGCACAGCGCCTGCAGGCGGCCACGGATGGAAAGTAGGGATACAGGATGCCTGGTAGGGCAGTCATACCAGCCTCTTCCTCCAGGCCCCGATGCCGTAGTGCGGATCGGGCTGGCCCTGGCGCTCGAACCCCATGTCGTCCAGCACACGGTCCAGCGCCTCAAACAGCCAGAAGGTGCGCTCTAGGTGCGTCGGATGCTCCTTGAAGCTGTGGCGCGTCAGCATGAGCAGGCCGCCGTCGGGCAGCTTGTCGCGGAATGCCATCAGGATGTCGACCGGGTCCCAGCAGTGCTCAAGAACGTCTAGGGCAGCGATAACCTGCCACCCACGGCCTCTTGTCGCCGCCGCTAGAGCCCGGTAATAGGTCACGCAGGCGGCCCTCGGGGTGTAGCTTATCCGGCCCTCATGGGCGCTATACCAGCGCGCGAACTCCAACACTGGCCCCACCTCGACGAGCCCCACGGTGTAGCCCCGGCGTGCGAGTTGCAGCGCCGTGCCGCCGATACCGCCGCCGAAGTCCAACACGCTCTTGAGGCCCGCCTTGTCCATATGCTGCCGTATGATGTTGGCGCGATCCTCCAGCGCCCCCCATGCGCCGACAGGAGCTAGGTCACGTACAAGGTGAAACAACAGGCCATAGCCCTCACAGTAGAAGCGCTCGACGCGGGCCTGCGTCGGCTCCGGCCCCACGATCTCATCCCACTCCAGTCGGGCCAGCGAGTAGTCATCCGTCCAGGCGTCGAAGTCCTCACGCGGTAGGCCGGGGAAGTATTCGGCGGCCACGGAGTAGGCATAATCGAAGCCGGGATTCACCATGTCACCCCGTCGGCCGCCTGGGCCAGTAGGCCCTCGGCCTTTGTGGTCATGGCGGCGATGCTCAAGTTCTCTTCGACGTGACGGCGACAGGCGGCGGGGTCGATACTGAGCCAGGCCCGAAGCCGTAGCCATTCCTCGAACTCCTCTTCAGAGGCCGCGAGGTAGCCTGTCACCATGCCATTGATGAACTCACGGTTCGCCCCGTGATCGAAGGCGAAGACCGGCGTGCCGCTCGCCATCGCCTCGTGCATCACGATACCTGCCGGCTCCTGCGCCTCAGACGTGAAGACCAGGCAGCAGGCCTCAGAGAGCAGGCGCAGCCGCTCGGCACCGGCTAGTTCCCCGACGTAGCGCCCCCATCCTTCGGGCTGTAGGCGGGGCCGCACCTCATTGCTGAAGTAGTCAGCGTCAGCCGCCGGTCCGGCGACCGTGATCGGCACGCCCGCCCGCTGGCAGAGGTCTATCGCCAGGTGGGGCCGCTTGTAGGCCATGATGCGCCCTAGCCAGAGGGCAGGGCCCCGGCCAGCCATCGGGCCGCCGACGGTGAACTCCGAAGGCTCGATACCGTTCAGGAGGGCCACGGGCTCCTTGGCACCGTGCCAGCGCCCGTGGGCCACCGAACAGAAGACGCGGTTGCGGGCATGGCCCTCCAGGGCCGCGTTGCCGTGGATCATCGTGACGGCGGCCAGGTTGGGCCAGCGGCGCTGCGCCATCTGCCAGCGCGAGTGGTCAAAAAGCACGTCGGGCCGCGGGCGGCGCTCCATGCGGTCCACGACGGCGGTCTCAGTCTCGGAGGGCGTGCGATAGCGGAACATGCTCACCAGTTCGACGCCGGGGACGTGGGAGCCGTCGAGGGCGAAGAGCGTCACCTCATGGCCGCGCCTGGCGAGCTCCGCGCCGAGGGACGCCACGATGTACTCCAGGCCGCCAGTGGAGGGCGCCGGCGTCGGCAGATAAGCGGAGGATTGGAGCCAGATTCTCATCGCTCTAGATGCTCCTCTTTCCAGCGCTCTAGATCGGCCTCTATCTGTGATAGCTCAGCGTCCCCTTGCTCGCGTTCGGCCCTCAGCCGCCGCAAAGTCCGCCGGGCATCTAGCCCGGCTACTGCGATGACGAGGGCAATGCATAACCAAGAAGCCAAGACCAGGAACAGCGAACCGGCCTCGGCTGCTGCGAGGATGATGATTACAATGAGCGGAAGCGCAAAGAGAAGTCCAATCAAGGGCGACTTCACCTTTCCTCCCCCACGATCTCCCGCAGCAGCCGATCCCACGAGTCGGCGAAGTCCGTCATGTTGGCATGCTGCTCCGCCCAGCGCCGTGCCCCAGCCCCTAGCGCCGTCCGCTCACAGCAGGCCAGCCGCACGGCAAGGGCGAAGTCCTCAGCGCGGCTCCCCACCGGCAGCGTAAAGCCCACCCGGGTCTGCGATCCGCGCTTCGGCTGCGAATACGGTATGTCCTCGAAGACGCCGGCGGCGGTGGTCACGACAGGTAGCCCCGTCGCCATAGCCTCCAGGCAGGCGTAGGCGTTGCCCTCGTGATACGTCGGGTGCAGGAAGACATGTCCCCGCCGGAAGGCTTCGGCCTCCTCGCCGATGCTGGCATTCAGATACTCGATCTGGTAGTCGGGCCCCAGCATGTCGGCGATGGGGCGCAGCAGCTTCGCGCCCTTCTTGGCGTTCTTGCCCGCCGCCTGAAGGATAATCCAGGGCGGGCCCGGCAGGGCTTCATCCCTGGGGTGAAAGGCGCAGAGGTCGATGCCGTGGTAGATCGTCGCTGTGGCCGCCCGTCCGTGGTGACGCCGGAGTTCACGGGCCGAGGCGGCGCTACACGCTACCGGGTAGGCGTTCGGGGCGTTGAACGCCTCACCCTGGCGCTGCACCTCTAGGCCGAAGCGCATCCCCATGCGGGCATGCATCTCAGCCCAGGTGCCATGTACCACGGGCATGACGGGGTGCGACGTGATGCCTAGCCCCCAGTAGCCATCTGAGACGGCCACGTCATAGGCCACCCCGAAGGCTGGGCCGTCTAGCCAGGTGCCCAGTAGCAGCGCCTTGTCGGGGTTCGGCAAGTCCTGGCGGTCGTAGCGCTCGTGCTGCGGCATGTCACTCCACGACACGACGGCCACGCTCCAGCCCTTCTCGGTGAGCGCCTGCTTGAGGTAGGCGGCAAACTTCTCAACGCCGCCGCCTTCCCCGTCGGAGCGCTTGAGCCAGGAGACGTGAACGGCGGTGGGCTGCTTCACCGGGTGGCCTCCAGGTGCCTCAGCAGCACCGGCCACACTTCCTCCGGCGGCACGTCGCGCAGGCTCTTGCCCGCCGGACAGTCCTTGATGTTCCCCGGAGGCACCCGCGGCTTCCCCGCCACGTGCAGACCACGCCACATGCAGGGCTCGCACCACTCGCGATTGCGAACCTCCGTCAGCAGCTCGGGCGGCGCCCACACGATCTGCTTGAGCCCGAAGCTGGTGGCGCAGGTCACGACGACGGCGGGCTTCCGTAGGGCAAACCGAAGGTTGGACATGGTGGATTCGAGCGTGATCATCGCCTGGCAGCGGTCAAGGACGGCCGCCGATGCCCGGATGTCGAGAGCCCCCGAGAGGTTGATGCCCTGAGCCCAGGGTTGGCCCTGAAGGCGGTCGCCGCCCAGGATCACCGGCACCCAGTCCTCACACAAGAGTGAGGCGATGATGCCCGCCCAGCCCTCATCGTTCCACTGTTTGCCCGGCCAGCCGCCGCAACGGGGCGAGACGGCGCAGTAGAGGGGGCCGGGCGGCACGATTTGGGCCGCATCCTCAGCCTCGTGGGGCTGAAGGTAGTAGTCCATATCAAAGCGCGTGTGCTTGTTCCAGGGCAGCCCCAGGATATCGAACATCTTCGCCTGGATGGGCCGGTCGAGCGGCTTATCGCCCACGCGGACGTAGAGGAGGTTCCGCCTCAGCATCATCGGGGAGGCGGGCTCGCTGATGTCGATGATCCGGGCGATGTTGGGGTTGTGCCAGAGGCACTCGTCGGGGGCGCCGCCGCTGCCTGGCTCGCCGCCCGGCGGGTCATACTGGAGCCGGTGCTTACCCTTGACAAGCGTCTGATAGAAGATGGCGCAATCGGGTTCGCTTTGCTTGAGGGCGCGCACGGTGGCGGTCGAGAGCAGGACGTCGCCGATGCCCCACTGGAGGGTTAGGAGGTAGGTGGTGGCGCCGTTCATTCCGCCCTCTCGAACAGCGGCACCTTGCCGCGTCCGCCTGTGCAGCATTCGCCCTTGAAGGCCAGCAGCACGTCCACGTCGCGCTCATCAACTTCGATGATGGGGTTCCGGCTGAAGATGGGGATTCGGTACTCTCTGCCGCTCGGCAGCCTTGTACGTCGCCCGATGCGCATCGGCGGCGGGAAGCGATAGCGGAGTAGCACCACGGCGTGCCAGTGCCTACCGGTTGGCCAGAGCGCCCATGCCCTCGGCCCCGATGCTACGCGGCGGCTGGGAGGTCAGGTGGCGACCGCGCGGCGCGCGTGAGCCGATGGGTTGGGCTTCCTCATCGGCGGCGGGGGCGGGCGGGACCGATTCATCTTCGGCTTCCTCGCCCAGCGGCGTGCCGCCTTCTACTGCCCGGCGCTCGTCGGCCAGTGCAATAGCGGCCCGATCTGTCGCCACGAGAGTATCCCGCTTCCCGAGGATGGCGTAGGGCGTCCAGGCCATCACCTGGCCCTGCCGGCCGACGCCGGTCCGCTTCCGTATCTCCTCGCAGAAATCGAGGTGGACGATATCCCAGCCATCGTCAAGCCGGGCCTGGATTTCCTGTAGGCCCCGCGCCGCGTTGACGGAGCGGTAGCCGGACAGATCCGCCGGCGCCTGCGTGGCCGTCGCCATCTGGCGGAAGGCGGTCACCAGGGCGGTAAGGGTAGTGCTGAGGTCGGTTACGGGCTCCTGTCCTTCTTCGGGCATATTAGGCCAACTTCCTCAAAAGCACGATGATGAAGGTCTCATAGCCGACCTCATCAGTCCGCTTCAGGGAAAGATGCTGCCCGAGATCGCTGACTTCCCACTCGATATACGTCTCCTGCTCGGTCGTGAGGGGCTTGCCGTCCTGCCCCAGCTTCACCAGTTTGTCAGCCCGTCCTAGGGTCATTGTCCCTCCAATCACTTGCGCTAGTTGGGGCGAATATAGCCCGCCGTTAGCCGTCTGTCAAGGGATAGCACAAGGGGCCAGATTCCACCTGGCCCCTTGTTTGTCACCTATTCGCTACGTTCTAGGACGGAAGCGTAGCCGGAGTGCACGGATGCACATACGTACAGCCGTCATCGATCATGCCGCTGAAGTCCATCTGGCAGAGGGCCTGGGCGCACATCGCCTTGACCACAAGGGCGGACACCGCCCAGACCTCGAAGGCCACGGCGGTACAGCCCGGCGTCAGGTCCTTGGCGCTCAGGGGGATCTGCGTCGCCTTGTAGATGAGCGGCTCCCCGTTGTGGGTCAGCCGGACGGGGTACACGATGGTCGTGAAACTCCCGTCTCCTCCTGCCACGCGCGGGAAGCGACTGTCGCCGATGAGCGCTATCGGCCCCAGGCCGGCCATGATCTGCGACGCGAAGTTGAGGCCGGGGACGATGCCCTCGTTCCGGTCGAAGAAGACGGTCTGCGAGCCGATGGCGTAGTAGCCGAGGGCGATCTCGGCCAGCGCCGTCGGATGTCCCAGGATCGCCTGCGGGTTGGCGCAGCCGGCCGAGAGGAAGCGGTCGAAGTTGGCCGCGCTGAAGGTGCCGGTCATCCAGTTGGGGCAGGCGCGGGCACCGTTGGTGACGGTGATGCTGTTGGTGATCCCGTCGAACTCCAGGGGATTGGCGCCGTTGTCGCCGTTGACCAGGAGGTCATCCCAGCAGTTCAGCACCAGGATCATCGCCAGCCGAAGCTCCTTCTCCTTGAGATCGGCGACGCCGCCCCGGATAAGGCTGGCCGCGTCGAGTTCACCCGGAAGGCCCTTGTCGTTGAAAGCCCCGATGAGGGCGCTGACGCCCACGCCGCCCGCGATGGCGGCGATGCTGTGCCGGATGTCGCTCTCGGTGAGGCTCTTCTTGACGCCGAAGTGGCGCTTGGTGACGCTCTCGGTGTCGGTGTGGTGGACGCTATCCTCGGGGCACTCGCCCGGAGTGAAGGCGCATGAATCGCAGCCGGAGGCGAACTCTAGCTGGGTGAGCTCACGCCACGATTCGACGCGCGAGCCATTCACGATCTCCGGGAAGGCCGTGTACAGGCCCAGCTCCTCACATAGGGCGATGATCTCCGTCGGGTCGACCGGCGTGCCGAACTCGTTGGCGAAGTCGCCGGGGGTCGGGACCGGCGTCGGCCACATGTTGGGGTCGGTGTCGCGGAGCTGGAGCAGGGCGGCCTGCACCACACTGCGGATCGCCTCGGGGTCTCCGGTGGCGACGCCCTTCTTCAAGTCCTCGCCCATCTGGGCCTCGATGGCCTTGGCCCGCTTCTGGATTTCGTCGTCCTGGGCGTGACGGGCGACGATCTTCTGCGCCCACTCCAACGCCTCGTCGGGGTCCGCGTAGTGCGCAATGTCCAGCGGGACGCCGTTGCGGTCTACGGGGGGCACGTGGGCGCGCCGGCCGCTCAGGGCGGCGGTTCGCTCTTCCTCTTCCTTCCACTCGGCGAAACTCATCCGGCGGTTGGCGCCGGATGACATATATCTCGGATTGACGGCCGCCTGCCGTCCGAACATGCTCGGTGCTCGGAGGCCGGGATGGGGCGCGAACGGGGGTGCATTAGGCTTCATGAATCTACTCCTCTATCACGGCTAGACGTATGGATTGAACGGCTGCCGCCTGTGGGCACCGCGGGCGAACTGCTCAGGGCTGTAGCCCTGCGGGCCCGGTGTGCTGTTGTCTGCCTCTCGGCTCCTGATGGTGGGCGGGTCCAGCCGGGGCCGGAACCCCTTACGGCGCGGCGGCGCGCTGAAAGGCGCCTCATCACTGCGCTGCCCGCCGTCCTCCAGCCGTTCCTCTATCGCCGCCAGGCGTTCCATGATGGGGGCTACCGCGTCCTCAAGGGACGGCGGCGGCGCCTCGACGCAGCGCCCCAGGTGATAGGTTAACTCCTCCAAGAGGTGCTGAAGCTGGGGCGCGTCAGCCTTCTCCGTCACGGCCGCCCGGATGCTATCCAAGGCTCCCGTGACCGCAGCCTGGGCCTCAGTCTCCGGCCCGCCCCCCAGCTTCACGGGCTTCTCGCCCTCGCTTAGGGGCTTCACGCCGTCCGGGGCAGGCTGGCTCCTCTCAGCCGCCTGGCTGATGATGCTCGCTATGATCTGGCCGAATTCGTTGAGGGCACCCTGCACGTTCTGGAGGCGCTCCTCACGGCTCAGCTCCTCGGGCTCGGCATTGACATTGGCCGCCACGATGTCCACGAAGGTGTAGGCGGCGGTATAGGCCAACTCCATGAGTTGCTTGCGCTGGATGGTCGCGGTCACGGAGTCATCAGGCTCAGCGCCGTAGCGGTCACGCAGTTCGGAACGGTAGTCGCTGTCAGGCATAAGGGTGCGGTGCTCGGGGGCCGTTCGGCCCATCGGTTCGGGGGCCGCCTGACCCACCGCGTCGGGGTCGCTCACCACGGCCTTGATGGCAACCGCGAAATTGGTCTCGCCCGTGGCCCGCAAGAGGGCGGCCGCCACGCCTGGAACCTTGGCGAATATCTCCGACGCCTGTGAGACGATCGGTAGGGCGATCTTACCCTCGCTCAGCCGGTGGCGGAAGAAGGCGCGCGCGTTCTCAAGGTCAGCCTCGCTATGCAGAATCTCCGCCTCTTCCATGGCCTCGGCCCAATGGCGTAGGTTCGACTCCTCCCGCTTCCAAGGCGGCGTCCGGTCCATCTGGCCGTAGTGGACGGCCAGGTGCGTCTGGGCCCGTTCGTTGTCACCGGACTGGAACTCCTTCATGCCGCCCCGTGCGCCCATGGTCACGCCAGCCGCGGCCATGCAGCCCCGCTGGTGGGTGACGAGCTTGCCTTCCGCGATGTCGTGGTGGGGTAGGGCCATGCCCGTCTTGTTGTCGGGGTTGTCGCTGTCATAGACCGCGAAGCCCTGACGGGCCCTGGCGGCGTCAAAGTCCTCGCCATCCGTCGCCCAGGCCCAGATGCGGGAGCGGGCCTCACTGGCGCTCCAGGCAGCCCCCGCGTCATTCATCGGCGGCTTGTGCGTCGGCACCATGGAGCGCTGAGTGACATGGGCGTCTTCCCAGGTCTCGCCGTCAGCGCTGACCTCGACGCCAGAGCCATCGCCGTCGCCCACGGGATACATGCGGTAGAGGAGGCCGTCCTGCTCGACGGCGCGGCTCTCAGGATCGGCCTGGTCGAGCTGGCGCGCCAAGTCCTCGCCTACGATGGCGGCCGCGTCCTCGCGCCGGAGTTCGCGCCGGCTCTTGCTTCGTCTCATCTCGTCTTCCTCCTCTACGCCGAAGTCGCAGCGCGAGTTAGCCTTCCGGGTCGTCAGGGCTATGTGCTCGATGCGGCCCCGCGTGAAGGCCACGACGCCGCAGTCCTCGATGGCATGGGCCTCAGGGTAGAAGGCCTGGCTCACGGCAATCTGGCGGTGGGCCGGCAGAAGTTCGGCCTCGCGGACCGCCGCCTCATAGGCCGCCCGCGCGAGCGCTGCCTGAAGCGGCTCGGCCGAATCAGTCAGGAACGTGCCTTCGGCCTTCACCATGCGGCCGTCGCGGTAGAGGCGGGTCGTCTCGCCGATGCGGCTGGGCGCCCCGAAATGGGCTATGCCGAGCCACGGTAGGCCGTCCTGCTCGGCACGGGAGCACACGTCGTCCTGGAACTCGATGGTCATGCGGGTGGCGTATTGGTCGACGCCGCGACGCCGTCG
>MGUL01000027.1:0-1341 GCA_001800005.1 Elusimicrobia bacterium RBG_16_66_12
ACGACAAGGCCGGGTCCTACCTGAACCTGATCCGCTGGACGACCGCGCGGACCATAAAGGAAACCTTCGACCCGCCCAAGGACTACCGCTACCCCTGGATCGGGCGCGAGCCCGGGGCCGAGCCGGGCGGGTCCAAGGACCCGGCGGCGGTCCAGCCTTAAGTCTTAGTTCTTCTTCCCCGAGAGGCTCAGGCGGATCGAGTCGCGGAGGGGCATCCTTCCAGCATGAGAATGAGAGACTGCTCTCCTTTGTTTTTGTCGCTCGCCCTTTTGGCTTCCGCCGTGACCGCGCCGCCGTTGCGCGCGGCGGACATGTCGACGGACCTGTCGGGCGCTTACGAGAACGCCCGCGGCGCGCTGGCCGCGGCGTCTCTTCCGAAAGACAAGAATATGCCCCACCCGCTGCTGGGGCGCATCTGGGACGCGGCCGCCAAGAAGTTCATCGACGAGGGCGAACTGATGAGGCGGCTCGGCAAGGCCCGATTCATCTTGTTAGGAGAGATTCACGACAATAGCGACCATCACGCTCTGCAGGCTCGCATCGTGAGAGGTCTGGCGGCCGCCGGCGCGCGTTGCTCCGTCTCTTTCGAGATGCTGCCCGTCGACATCGGTCCTCGGATATCCGCGCGCGCGCTGGGACGACCGGTCTCCCTGCAGGACCTGGAGGGAGCGTGGCGCGACGCGAATGAAGGCGACACCTATTTCTCCTGGTCGGCCTACCGGCCGGTCGTGGAGGCCGCCGTCGAGTCCGGTTTCGGCGTTCTGCCCGCCAATCCCGCTAAAGCCGACACGCGCCTCCTTCATGAGAAAGGGTGGAGCGCCCTGAACGCGGATTTCGTCGCGCGGTATCTGTTGGACCGGCCTCTGCCCGAGTCGGTCCTCGCGGAAAAACGCAGGGAAGTCGTGGCCGGCCATTGCGGCTACGATCCCGGAGAGGCCTACGCGAACGCGGCGATCAATGTCCAGCGGGCTCGAGACGCGTCCATGGCGGAGAGCTTGGCGTCGTCCGAGCGCGGCGTGCTCATCGCGGGGGTGGGTCATACGCGTTCCGATTCGGGAGTGCCCGCCTATCTGGCCTTGAGATTCCCCGAGGAGAAAACGATCTCGATCGCCTTCACCGAACTCGCATCCGGCTTCGAGGACCCCGCGACGTATGTTCGGGAGCCCCAGGATTACGTCTGGTTCACTCTTCCCTGGAAGAGGCAAGATCCTTGCGTCGAGTTCCGAAAGCAGTTGGAGCGGATGAAGAAGAGGTCCTAAAGGCCAGACGCGCGGCTTGCAGCACGGCCACGGCCGTGGTGACGGGCCCCACGCCGCCCGGGACCGGCGTCAGGACCCTCGC
>MGUL01000027.1:1359-2419 GCA_001800005.1 Elusimicrobia bacterium RBG_16_66_12
TCCGGACAGGCGGCCGCGCAGGAAGTGGACGCCCGCGTCGAGCACCACGGCCCCGCGCTTGATCCAGGAGGGTTTGACCAGACCCGGCACGCCCGCGGCGACGACCAGCAGGTCCGCTTCGCGGCAGAGTCCCGCCAGGCCCTTCGTGCGCGAGTGCGCGAGGGTCACGGTCATGTCGAGGCAGGTCAGCAGATGGGCCGCGGGGCGTCCCACGGTCGAGGAGCGCCCGATCACGAGGGCCCGGCGACCGGCGAGGGGGACCTTCGCGGCGAGGGCCAGGCGCGCGAGCGCCTCGGCCGTGCAGGGGGCGGGGACGCGGGAGGCCTCGGCCCAGGTCTTGGCCAGGAAGAGCCGCCCGTAGGCTTCGGGCGTGACGCCTTCGCCGTCCTTGGCCGGCGGGATGACGGACGCGACGTCCGCGGCGGAAAGGCCTCGCGGGTAGGGAGTCTCCACGATCAGGGCGTCCACGGATGCGTCCGCCGCGATGTCGGCCAGGAGGCCGAGGGTCTTCACCCGGGGGCCGGCGGAGAGGCGGTGGACGACGATCTCGACGCCCGCTTGCGCGCAGGCTCGGATCTTGGCTTTGAGGTAGGCCTCCGCCGCTCCGCCTGCGGAGGCCACCACCGCCAGGCGCGGACCGCGGCCGCGGCGCGCGGCGACGGCGCGCGAGATCTTCCGGGCCTCGGCCAGCAGATGCGCGGCCAAAGCCTTGCCGTCGAGGAGGCGGGCGCTCATCGCGACAGCTTCCTCTCCAGGCGGGCCAGCACGGCCGCGAGGGTCTCCAGCGTCGGCGTGGGCACCTTGCCGCGGCGCGCGGCTTTCAGCAGCGGGCCCAGGATGGCGGCGGCTTCGGTGCGGCGCCCGGCCGCGAGGTCCTGGAACATGGAATTGCGCTGACGCGGCGCGTTGCGCCCGCTCAGCGCCAGCTTCTCGGCCATGTCCGGATAGTCCAGGCGGTGTCCCGCCGCTTTCGCGGCGGCCGCGGCCTCGGCGAGGGCGTTCATCGCGATCCCCCTCAGGGCGGGGTCCTCGAGGAGCCGTCCGCTCTCCACGGCGCAGG
>MGUL01000027.1:2467-2815 GCA_001800005.1 Elusimicrobia bacterium RBG_16_66_12
AGAGCATGCCGTCCTCGCTGTCCTTGAGATGGACGCGGAAGCCAGCGCGGGAGAGCAGATTCTTTGCGTCTTCCAGCGCGGCCTCGTTGCCGTCATGCCGGGCGAGGAGGACGTCTTCTCCGCCGTTGAGGCGCAGATCATCCGGGGCCGGGCGGTCGGCGGCGAAGTAGCACACGCCGATCACGGTCCGCGCCGGCCCGAAGGCGCGGCGGAATATCTTCTCGTGGCCGATGCCGTTCTGGAGGGCCACGACCGCGGTTTGCGGACCGACCCAGCGGCGCGCGGCCCTGGCGGCGCCGGCGGCGTCGGCGGATTTGACGCAGAAGAACACGGCGCGCGCCTTGGCCC
>MGUL01000027.1:2962-5574 GCA_001800005.1 Elusimicrobia bacterium RBG_16_66_12
CGACCGCGCCGGGCCCGACGATGAGCGTAGGTCCTTCCATCGCGGGATTATGCCAAAAAAAATGACCCCCGGCGCTCGCGCGTCGGGGGTCGGCTTCGGCGCTCGACGGAAACGGTTTTTAGGCGTTCACCATCTTCGCGCGGGAGACGTCGCCCTTCTTGTCGAGGAAGTACAGGTAGCCGGACTGCTTCTTCACGCCGACCTTGGCGACCTTCTCGCACTTGCCGCCCTTCTTGCCGCCGCGGGCCATCTTCGCGCGGGAGACATCGCCCTGCTTGTCGATGTAGTAAAGGAAACCCTGCACGCGCTCAACGCCGACCTTCTGAACCTTCTCAGCCATTTTCGTGACCTCCGTTCGGATGCCGGGATCGGTGCCGCCGGATCCCTAGGTGCTTCGTCGAGAATCTATCATAACGCCCGTCGGAGATGCAAGTTTTTCCCGTCGGGGCGCGCCCAGGCCGCCGGTTATTTCCCGGTCTTGTCGAAGAGGGCGATCTGGGACTCGTGAGGCATGATGAGCCGTTCCTTGAGCCAGGAATCCACGAGGTCCTTCGAGAAGCGGTACTGGCGTCCGATGCGCGAGGCGGGGATGTTCTTCTGGCGGATGAGGCCGTAGATCTTCGAGCGGCCCAGGCCCAGATAGAGCGCCAGGGTCTTGATGTCCATCACGTCGGGCACCGGGCCGGTGATGGTTCGCTTCGCAGGCTTGCGTTTTTTCTTCATTCGAGGGTTATCGAGCGTTGAATGTCGTTGGAATCCGCCGCCTTGAGCTTAGATTGTATTTCCTCTATCATCTTTTGTCAAGGAGCAGTCGCGCATTTCGCTCCGGGGGCGAAGACCTCCCGGTAGGCCGCCGCTTCGCTGAGCCCGCGGTCGAGCTCCCTGCGATACGCGCCCCGGCAGGCGTCCGGGCAGCAGCCTTTGACGGCCTTTTTCGCGCAGGAGGGCGCGGCGTCGATGCAGGGACCGAAAGCCCTGCCCGCTTCGGCGCATCTCTCCAGCCCGCGCAGGCAGTCGCTGAACCTCGGGCGGGCTGCGGTCTTCGGCTCGGGCGGGTCGGAGGCCGCGGCCGTTTTGCGTTTCCGGTCGGCGCAGGACGCCTTGACGCCCAGCTCGCAGGCGCGCTGGTGGTCTTCCCGGGCGAAATCCTTCTCGCCCTGCGACGCATAGGCGCGCCCCCGGTCCGCGTAGGCCTGGGCGAATCTTACGTCGGCCTTCACGGCCTGGTAGAAATCGTCGATGGCGAGCGCCGTGCCGCCGGACTTCAGCCGCAGGAGGCCGCGCCTGTGGAAGACCTTCGCGTTCTTCGCATCCGTCGCCAGGCACTCGGAATAATCCTTGATCGCCTCCGCGTCCGCCCCCGCCTTCTCCATCAGCGCGCCGCGCGCGCAGAAGACCTTGGCGCGCGCGAGACGGCCGTCCGATTCCTTCCACGAAGAGAGGGCGTTGGAATAAGAGCGCGCGGCCGCGGAGTCGTCCTTCTCCCGCTCCTCTCGCGAGGCTCGCGCGGCCCAGGACTTGAACGACTCGGCCGAGGCGGAGGAAGCGGCGAGGAGGACGAGGAACAAGGCTGGCGCGCTCATGGCTTATCGATAGGAAGCTTAACACCGCCCCGGAGGGGCGTCAAGAGCGCTGTCTGAGGAAATGTCTTGTCATCGTCGGATGTCTTTTGCTATAGTGTCCGACATCATGCAGATTTACGAGACGGTCCTGATCCTGAAGCCGGTCATGTCCGACCCCGAGGTCGCCGAGTTCGTCGAGAAGGCCAAACTGGTCATCTCGGGCGAGAGCGGCGAGCTCATCAACCACGAGGTGTGGGGGCGCCGCAAGCTCACCCACATCATCGGGAAGGCGCGCGAGGGCGTCTATGTCTACATGAAGTATAGGGCCACGCCCGCCCTCCTCAGGAAGATGAGCCACAATTTCAGCGTTTCCGACGAGGTCATCCGCGATATGACCGTTGTCGCGCAGGACCGCAAGATGCGCGAGAAGAAGCCGAAGAAAATCAAGCCCGCCGCCGCGGCCGTTCAGGCGTAGGACCGATGGCCGAGATTCGCCTTCCCGAGCAGAACACCGTCCTGCTGACGGGCCGCCTCACCCGCGACCCCGAGCTGAAATACACCGCCAGCGGGACGGCGATGTGCCGCTTCGGGCTCGCCGTCAACCGCCGCTACAAGGACCCGAAGAGCGGCGAGTGGAAGGACGACGCGACCTTCGTCAACGTCGTCACCTGGCGCGAGGCCGGCGAGCGCGTCGGCAAGGCCGTCAAGAAGGGCAGCCCCGTGCACATCGAGGGCCGCCTGCGCAGCTACGATTACCAGGACAAGGACGGCAACAAGCGCTCCGGCATCGAAGTCGAGGCGCGCCGCGTCCAGATTCTAGAGAAGGCCTCGACCGCCGCTGCGTCCGGCGCCGGGGAGCCGGAGACGCCGGCCGGTGCAGATATCGAGGAGGTTCCGTTCTAATGCCTGTCGACCCCAATGCCGCTTCGTCCGCGGCCCCCATGCCTGAAACCGCTGCGTCGGCTCCCGCCGCCGCGTCTTCCGCCTCGGCCGGCGCGCGCCGGCCTGATTCGCGCCGCCGCGCGCCCTACCCCGTCCGCCGCAAGGTCT
>MGUL01000027.1:5597-10677 GCA_001800005.1 Elusimicrobia bacterium RBG_16_66_12
TCCGCGACATCGACTACAAGCAGATCCAGGTCCTGCGCGCCTTCCTCACCGACACGGGCAAGATCCTGTCCGCCCGCATCACGGGCAACTGTGCGTCCCACCAGCGCCAGCTCACCCGCTGCATCAAGCGCGGCCGCAACCTGGCCCTGCTGCCGTACGTCTCTCGCTGATTTATGAAAGTCATCCTGAAGAACACCGTCGACAACATCGGCCGAGCCGGCGAGATCAAGGAAGTCGCCGCCGGCTATGCCCGCAATTTCCTGCTCCCGCGCAGGCTCGCGGAGCTCGCGACCCCGGCCGCCGTCAAGTACTGGGAGAAAGGCAAGGAGAAGCGGGCCTCCCTGGTCGCCGCCGAGATCAAGACCGCCAAGGACCTGGCCGAGAAGCTGGCCGGCGTCAAGCTGACCTTCTCGATGCCGGCGTCCGAGGAAGGCAAGCTGTTCGGCTCCGTCGGCAAGACCGACGTCTTGAAGAGCCTCAAGGCGGCGGGCTACGACGTCCCCAAGAACTCGGTCCGCCTGGACACCGCGATCAAGACCACGGGCGAGCACGAGGTGGAGCTCCGCCTCCAGCCCGAAGTCGCCGCGAAGGTCAAGGTCACCGTCTCCGCCCGCGAGTAAGGTTCCGGGTCATGGCGCAGAACCCGGCCCAGCCGCCTCAGGCCCTCGAGGCCGAGATGGCCGTGCTCGGCTCGATGCTGATCGAGCGCGAGGCGGCCGAGAAAGCCCTCGACGCCCTCCACGAGTCCGACTTCTACCTGGACGCGCACAAGCGCGTCTTCAGGGCCGTCTTCCAGCTCTTCGGCGCCGGCCAGGCCGTCGACGTCGTCACGGTCTCGGAGGAGCTGCGCAAGAAGTCCGAGCTCGACGCCGTGGGCGGGGGGGCCTTCCTCGCCGAGCTCATCAACAAGGTCACCACCGCCGCGCACGTCGAGTACTACGCGCGACTCGTCAAGGAGAAGGCCATCCTCCGCGACCTGATCAATGCCGCCACCGGCGTGGTCACCGCTTGCTACGCGCAGGAGAAGGAGACCAAGCAGATCCTGGACGAGGCGCAGGGCTCGATCCTGAAGGTCAGCGAGCGCCAGACCCTCCACGGCGTGATCCAGGCCAAGGACATCGTCCACGAGGTCGTCGAGCAGATCGAGCGCGCGCATAAGAGCAAGCAGGACGTCACCGGCATCCCGACCGGGCTGCGCGCCTTCGACAAGATGACGACCGGCTTCCAAAAGTCGGACCTCATCCTGATCGCGGCGCGGCCCTCTCAAGGGAAGACCGCGCTGGCGCAGAACATCGTCGCCCACGTCGTGCTGGAGAAGAACATCCCGGTGCTCTTCTTCTCGCTCGAGATGAACCGCCACGCGATCATGCAGCGCTTCATCGCGGCCGAGGCCAAGGTCAACCTCAAGGACATCCGCACCGGCTTCTTCCGCCGCGACCGCTGGCAGGACCTGACCACGGCGGCCTCCCGCTTCGCCGATTCCCCGCTCTTCATCAACGACAACCCCGGCATGACGGTCTTCAACGTCCGCGCGATCTCCCGTCAGCTGATGAGCCGCCTGCGCCAGGAGAAAAAGGAGCTCGGCATGGTCGTCATCGACTATCTGCAGCTGCTGCGCGGCGGCGGCGGGCGCCAGGAGAACCGCCAGCAGGAGGTCTCCGAGATTTCCCGCGGCCTCAAGCAGCTCGCCCGCGAGCTCAACGTCCCCGTGATCGCCCTCTCCCAGCTCTCGCGCGCGTCGGAGGACAAGAGCCGCGCCGACAACCGACCGAAGCTCTCCGACCTGCGCGAATCAGGGTCGCTCGAGCAGGACGCCGACCTGGTCGCGTTGATCCACCGCGAGGGCTACTACAAGCCGATGGACCCGACCCTCGAGAACAAGGCCCAGCTCATCATCGCCAAGCAGCGCCAGGGCCCGACCGGCGCGGTGGACGTGCTGTTCCTGCGCGACATCACGCGCTTCGCCGACGAGGCGGCCGGGGTTTCGGAGCCCGTCGACATGCAGGAGAGCCAGGCGCAGTTCACCTGATGGCCACCCTCGTCGACGAGGTTGCCGCCCCGCGCCGCCGCTTCTTCCGTCCGACCTGGGCCGAGGTCGATCTGGCCGCTCTCGTCGGCAACCTCCGCCGCCTGCGCGCGAAGATGCCGTCGAAGACCTTGGTAATGTTCGTGGTCAAGGCCAACGCGTACGGCCATGGAGCCGCCGAGTGCGCGCGCGCGGCTCAAGCCGCCCGCGCCGCCGACTGGCTCGGGGTCTCCTCCGTCGAGGAAGGCGTGGCCCTGCGCGAGGCGGGGCTCAAGCTCCCCATCCTCGTGCTGGGCTCGCTCTACCCGTTCGAAAGCGTGTTGGCGGCCGTGGCCCACGCCCTCACCCCGGTCGCGGCCTCCCTCGAGAGCGCCCGGCGCGTGGCCGAGGTCGCGCTGCGCCTGCGCCGCAGCATCAACATCCATGTGAAGGTGGACACCGGCATGGGGCGCATCGGCGTGAGGCCGGAGGCGGCGCCCGCTTTGGTCCGTCAGCTGGCCGACCTGCGCGCGGTGCGCGTCCAGGGGATCTACACGCACCTGGCGTGCGGAGAGGACGACGCGGCCTTCACCGCGGCCCAGCTCAAGGCCTTCCGCGGCGTCGTCTCCGTGCTGTCGCGCGAGGGACTGCGCCCGCCCTTGGTGCACGCGGCCAACTCCGCCGGGGCCCTGCGGCACCCCTCCTCGCGCTTCGACATGATCCGTCCGGGCCTGGCCGTCTACGGCCTCTACCCGGGCTTCGACCCCGTCCTCACGCTCAAGTCCAAGATCGTCTTCCTGAAGACCGTCGCCAAGGGCGCGGCGGTCAGCTACGGCGCGACCTGGCGCGCCAGGCGCCCGACGCGCGTGGCGACCTTGCCCATCGGCTACGGCGACGGCTACTCCCGGGCCCTCTCGAACCGCGCCGAGGTCCTGATCGGCGGGCGGCGCTGTCCGGTCGTCGGCCGCGTGACCATGGACCAGACCATGGTGGACGTGACGGGCGCGCCGCGCTCCCGCGTGGGCGACGACGCGGTGCTCATCGGCGCGCAGGGCGGCGAGCGCATCGAGGCGGGGGAGCTCTCCCGCCTGTGCGGGACCATCCCGTACGAGACCGCGACCGCGATCTCCTCCCGCGTGCCGCGCGTGGGGGTGGCGGGATGATGGAGGCCTTTTTCGGCGGTTTCGGACGCCGCCTGCTGACGGCCTCCGAGGAGGCGGGGCAGTTCACCTTCCTCATCCGCTCGACGTTCCTGTGGATGATCCGCGCCAAGATCGAGTGGCGCCAGACCCTCCTGCAGATGGGGCGCATCGGGGTGGAGTCGTTCCCGGTCACGGCGATGACCTCCTTCTTCACGGGCATGGTGCTGGCCCTGCAGACGGGGGCGACCTCGAAGCATTTCTTCAACGTCCCGCTCTTCGTCGGGACCGTGGTCTCCTTCTCCATCGTGATGAGCTGGGGCCCGTGATGACCGCGATCGTCGTGTCCGGCCGGGCGGGCGCGGCCATCGCCGCCGAGCTCGGCACGATGAAGGTGACCGAGCAGATCGACGCCCTCTACACCCTCGGCACCGACCCGGTGCGCTACCTGGTCATTCCGCGCCTGCTCGCACTGCTGATGGTCCTCCCCCTGCTGACCGTCGCCTCGGATTTCACCGGCATCATCGGAGGCCTCTTCGTGGCCCGGGTCAAGTACGACATCCCGACCATCGTCTACTGGCACGACATCATCGACAACATGGAGGCCCGCCACTTCGTGCACGGCTTCCTGAAGACCTTCATCTTCGCCTTCGTCATCGCGATGGTCTCCTGCTTCCGTGGCGTCACCACCCGGGGGGGCGCGGAGGGCGTGGGCAAGTCCACGACCGCGGCGGTCGTGGTGAGCATGGTCCTGGTGCTGGTCCTCGACTATTTCGCCACCGCGCTGCTCAACGCGATGGGCATCACCTAGTGATCGACGCGTCCTCCGTCGCCAAGAGCTTCGGCCCCCGCCCCATCCTGCGGGGCATCGACCTGCGCGTGGAGACCGGCGAGACCTTGGTCATCATCGGCGGCTCGGGCTGCGGCAAGAGCACGTTCCTTAAATGCGTGATCGGCCTGCACGCCCCCGACGCCGGGGCCATCACCGTCGACGGGATGGACATCACCAGGCTCAAGACCGAGGCGGAGATCGCGAACTACCGCCGGCGCTTCGGCTACCTGTTCCAGGAGGGCGCGCTCTTCGACTCCCTGACCGTGGCCGAGAACATCACCTTCGGCCTGCGCTACCTGACCGACATCCCGACCGCCAAGTACCGCCAGATCGCCTCGGATTCGCTGGCCTTGGTCGGGCTCAAGGACGTGGAGGACTTCAAGCCCTCGGAGCTGTCCGGCGGCATGAAGAAGCGCGTGGCCCTGGCCCGGGCCATCGCGGCGCAGCCGCACTACATATTGTATGATGAGCCCACGACGGGGCTGGATCCGATCATGTCGGACGTCATCAACGACCTGATCCTGGACCTCCAGAAGCAGCTGAAGATCACCTCCATCGTGGTCACGCACGACATGAAGTCGGCGTACAAGGTCGGCAGCCGCATCGCGATGTTCCATGAGGGGCGCGTGCTGCAGGTGGCGCGTCCCGACGTCATCCGGATGACGGACAACCCGTATGTGCGTCAGTTCGTCGACGGACTCAGCCAGGGCCCGATCAAGATGAAGCTCAAGGAATTCGACGCCGAGGAATCGGCCGGCTCCCGCAAGGAGAAGGCCTGAGATGCTTTCCCTGGAAGCCCGGGTCGGCGCGTTCGTCCTCGCGGGCCTGACCCTGATCGCCTCCGCCATCTTCCTGCTCGGCGACTACACCTTCGAGCGGCGCTACACGATCTACGTGAACTTCGCCGACGTCCAGAATCTCTCCAAGGACGCGCCGGTCAAGCTTTCGGGCGTGGACGTGGGCAAGGTCCGCGGCCTCGTGCTGGAGGACAACCACGCGAAGGTCATCGCCGCCGTCAAGCGGGGCGTCGAGATCTACAACGACGCCGAGTTCTCCATCGGCTCGACCGGCATCATCGGCTCCAAGTACCTGCAGATCGACCAG
>MGUL01000027.1:10692-11091 GCA_001800005.1 Elusimicrobia bacterium RBG_16_66_12
CCAAGGCCGGCGTCCTGCCCGGCGGGGCCGTGGTCCGAGGCGTCGATCCCGTCTCCATCGAGAAGTCCCTGACCAAGACCCTCGCGAAGCTCGAGACCCTGCTCGACGGCTTCAGCAAGGAAGGCCCGCGCGGCAGCCTGACCGACAACCTGCGCGAGACCGTCGCGAACGTGCGCGAGATGACGGCCAACCTCAACGACCTCATCGAGACCACCAAGCCGAAGCTCGAGCGCGCGATGGACCGCACCGACGGCATCACCGAGAAGCTCGACGCGCTGCTGGCCAAGTCCAACCAGATGATGGCGGGCCTGACGACCGACAAGGGCGCGGTCGGCGCCCTGCTGCACGACGAGAAGGTCAAGGACGACGTGAAGGAGACCATCGCCAGCGTCAAGGAGG
>MGUL01000027.1:11098-17449 GCA_001800005.1 Elusimicrobia bacterium RBG_16_66_12
CACGGCCAAGGACGTCTTCGGGCGCATCACGCAGTTCCGCGTGTACTGGAACTACGACTGGCGCTACGAGCACATGGTCCGCACCTCGCGCGTGGACATCGGCCTCAAGATCTACCCGCGCGACGGCAAATACTACTACGTCGGCGGCTCGAACCTGGCCAACATCTCGGACGAGAAGCGCGGGACCCATACGGACTACGTCCGTCCGAACAAGGTCGACGCCCTGCTGGGCTGGGAGAAGGGGCCGCTCGACTTCGCGGTCGGCGTGATCCGCTCCGGCGGCGGCGCGCGCGTGGCTTTGACGCCCTTCTACAAGGACCCCCTGCTGGGCCGCGTGAGCTTCATGGCGCAGGGCTATGATTTCGGCCGCAACCGCAACATCGAAGGCCGCAAGTTCACGAAGGCCCAGTTCGACCTCGGCCTGCTCGCCAAGGTGCACAAGTACGTCAGCCTCGGCGGCCGCGTCGAGGATATCCAGGAAGTCCCGCGCTACCAGACCTGGGCCAAGGTCATGTTCGAGGACGAGGACATCGCCTACCTCTTCGGCATGGTCAGCTTCGGCGCCGCCGGCTCGAAGGGCCGCTCGAAGAAGTAGCCCTTCAGCGCGTCAGCCGCAGGTGTTGGGCCAGACGCAGGGCTGGACCGGGACGGCCGCCTCGGTCGCGCAGCGGTTGGGCCACACGCAAGGTTGGAACTGGGCCACCGTCCGGGTCGCGCAGCGGTTGGGCCACACGCAGGGCTGGAACTGCGCGGTCGCGGGGGCCGGAGTCTGGGTCATCATCGTCGCCATCAGGATGAGTTGGATCATGTAGACATTGTAATGCCGCGTGCTTCCCTAACCTATGAGCGGAGGCAAGCCGAAAAGTTGATTTCGGTTTATTGAGCGCGGACAAGTCCGGGGTCATTTGGGATGGAACTTTTTCAGCCCTTATCCCGTATCAGCATGGTGGCCGGGAGCTTCCCTATGACATATCTTCCGCCGAGCGAGTGTCTGATATGACCCCCAAAGATGGATTGAGATTCGATGAGATCGGGTATTGGTCCGAGATCAAGCTCGACATCATCAAGAAGTACGCCGCCGCCTATTCGAGGATCTTCCATGCGAGGAAGCAGGACTACCTGAAGCACGTTTACATCGACGCTTTCGCCGGAGCGGGAGTCCATATTTCGAAGACGACGCAGGAGTTCGTCGCGGGCAGCCCGCAGAACGCATTGCTGGTCGAGCCTCGATTTCAGGAATATCATTTTATCGACTTGGACGGAGCCAAGGTCGAGAACCTGCGCCAGATGGCTGGTGACCGGAAGGATGTCTTCATTCATGAGGGCGATTGCAATCGGATCTTGCTGGAGAACGTATTCCCGACGATGACATTCAGTCGGTATCGCCGGGGGCTATGCCTGCTCGATCCGTATGGACTGCATCTGGACTGGGAGGTGATCGCGAAGGCAGGCACGCTCAAGACGATCGATCTTTTCTTGAACTTCCCGATCATGGACATGAACCGCAACGCTTTGTGGCATAATCCTGATAAGGTCGATCCTCAGGCGCGCGCGAGGATGACTTCTTTCTGGGGCGACGAATCTTGGCGCAACGATGCCTACACGGAAGAGCTGGGCTTGTTCGGACCTGAGCAGGAAAAAGCGAGCAATGATGAGGTCGCCGAGGCGTTCCGTAGACGGTTGAATGCGGTCGCGAAGTTCGCCCATGTTTCGTCTCCGTTGCCGATGAGGAACAATAAGGGGGCGATCGTCTACTATCTGTTCTTCGCTTCGCAGAAGCCGGCTGGGGCGGACATCGTCGGGGATATCTTCAAGAAATACCGGGATAAGGGGATTCGATAATGGCGGCATCGTCCATCGAGTGGACCGAGGCGACGTGGAACCCGTTGACCGGCTGTACGAAGGTCAGCCCGGGGTGCAAGTTCTGCTATGCCGAGCGCATGGCGAAGCGCCTTCACGGCATGGGTCAGTCGCGCTATAAAAACGGTTTTGAGCTCACGCTACAGCCGGATGCGCTGGCGTTGCCGCTCGGCTGGAAGAAGCCCCAGACGATCTTCGTGAACTCGATGAGCGACATGTTCCATAAGTTCGTTCCGAAGCCATTCATTCTTCGGATGTTCGATGTCATGCGACGGGCGTCATGGCACCAATTCCAGATTCTCACGAAGAGGTCGGAACGCCTGCTTGAGCTGGACGGCGGTATCGATTGGCCAGATAATGTCTGGATGGGCGTGAGCGTTGAGAGCGCGGACTATACGCACCGCATCGATCATTTGAGGCAGACGCGGGCAAGGACGAAGTTTCTGTCCTTGGAGCCTTTGTTGGGTCCGTTGCCGGGCATGAACCTGGAATCCATCGATTGGGTGATCGCCGGCGGGGAGTCGGGGCCGGGGGCGCGCCTGATGAGCCCTGATTGGGTGGTCGACATCCAGGGGCAGTGCCGTTCGGCGGGAGTGCCGTTCTTCTTCAAGCAATGGGGTGGCTTCAATAAGAAAAAGGCGGGCCGCTTGCTTCAGGGGCGCACTTGGGACGAGTTGCCGCGTGCTGAATGCGCTGTAGACTGAAACCAAGTATCTGTATTATTGCTCTCGTAGGAGGAATAGTGAACTGCCGAATCATCCGGGTGTTCAGCATGGTGGCCATCTCATCGGTCTTTGCCGGTTGCGCGCCGACATTCTCAGTCGTTCGCCCGGTGACCGATCAGCCCGCAAGTTTCGCGGTGATTCCGTCGGCGGCGTCCTCAGACGAGGGGGATTTTGCCGCTTTGGTGGAAAAGGCCCTGTTGCGCCTCGGGTTGAGAGTTGTTGAAAGGCCAGCCTTTAGGTTCATGGACTCGGGAACCACTCGGACAGATTCCATGAGTTCTGCCGCAGCCTCCAATGTCGGCGGCAGCGTGGTTGTTGGTGAGGGGCAATCCAAAAGCGTCACTCGTCCCGTTGGGCTTATTGATGTCGTTTCGATGTATGACGATTCGAGGGCAGATTATATCGTTGTGACCTACGTGGGTCCGATCAGAGCGCCTGCCCGAGTTCGAATCATCCGCCGGCAGGACAAAAGTATTTTTGGCTCGATCGATTTCGAGCCGGACTCCTCGATGAACGTGGAAGGCGTTGGTAAGCTGTATTCCGCCTTTGTTGCGGGCGGCATTCTCAAAGGTAAAGGGGAAGAAATGCGTTGCAGTTCCGTTCCCGTTCCGAAATAAATAGGGTCGCATCTTGAGGTATTCATGGCGCGATTGAAGACGGTCTACCGCTGCCAGCAGTGCGGCCACTCCGCGGCCAAGCCGATGGGCCAGTGCCCGGGCTGCGCGGAGTGGAACACCATGGTCGAAGAGGTCGTCGAGGCCCGCCCCGAGTCCCTGATGGCGACCGTTTCCGCCGGCGGACGAGGCTCTCTGACGGCGTCCTCGGCCGTGGTCGCGCTCAAGGACGTCGGGCAGGACGCCGAGAAACGCACGGCCGTCGGCATCGGTGAATTCGACCGCTTGCTCGGCGGCGGGCTGGTCCCAGGCCAAGTCGTCCTCTTAGCCGGGCCTCCCGGCATCGGTAAATCGACTTTGATGCTCCAGGCGGCGGCCAAGCTCGCTCAGAAAGAGAATGTCTTGTATTGCTCGGGCGAGGAATCGTTGCGGCAGGTCTCCGGCCGGGCGAAACGGCTGGGGCTGACCGCCGAGAAGTTATTGCTCGTCTGCGAGACCGACCTCTCCAAGATACTGGGCACCATGGAGAAGGTCCAGCCCTGGGCGGTCGTCCTCGACTCGGTGCAGACCGTTTCCCATCCTCAACTCGCCTCCAGCCCGGGCTCGGTGGGGCAGGTCCGCGAATGCGCGGCGGAACTGGTCCGCGCGGCCAAGGCCCGGGATACGATCGTGTTCCTTTTGGGGCATGTCACTAAGGACGGCTCGCTCGCGGGGCCCAAGGTTCTGGAACATATCGTGGACACAGTTTTGTATTTCGATGCGGAGCAGCACGACTTCCTGCGCGTGCTGCGCGCGCAGAAGAACCGCTTCGGTCCCACCGACGAGGTCGGCCTCTTCGAGATGACCGAGGGGGGCTTGAGGGAAGTGACCGACGCGGCCTCCTTCTTCCTGGCTGAGCTCGGCCGCCAGGCCCAGCCCGGGCGCGCGGTCGGCGTGGCCCTCGAAGGCTCGCGCCCTATCCTGGTCGAGACCCAGGCCCTGGTGACCCCCACGCGCTACCCCCTGCCGCGGCGCATGGCCACGGGACTCGACCTCAACCGCGTCTTGGTCCTGCTGGCATCCATGGAGCGCCACATCGGCCTGCATCTGGAGGACCGCGACGCCTTCGTCAGCCTCGCGGGTGGACTGCGCCTGAAGGACCCGGCCCTGGACCTGGCCGCCTGCCTCGCCGTGGCCGGCTCCGCGCGCGACAAAGCCGTGCCCTCGGACATGGTCCTCGTCGGCGAGGTCGGCCTGCTCGGAGAGGTCGGGCGCGTGCCCCAGCTCGAGCTCCGCCTCAAGGAAGCGGCCAAGGCCGGGTTCAAGCGCGCGCTGGTCCCCGCCCGCGGCGCCAAGGACCTGCCGAAAATCCTCGGACTCACCGTCGTGGGCGTCGCCGACCTGCGTGCCGCCTCCTCCTCCGCCTTCGGGATTTCGTAGAATCTCCGCATCCATCCTCACCATAAGGCGGATACCTAAGGAGTCCATCATGTATACCTGGCTGTTCCGCATCGTCATCATCCTGGCCTGCCCGGCCATCGTCTACTTCGGCAAGATCTCGCACAACCTGACGGGAGTCGGCATCGGCCTGGGCGTCGGCGCGCTGATGGTCCTCATCGAGTATCTTGTCGCGGAGCTCAATCTCCTCTCCCTGTTCATGGGCATCCGGGGGGCCGCGACCGGGATCATCCTGGCCAAGCTGGTGGACTACCTCGTCCTCCAGATCGGCGACAACGCCCTCTACCTGATCTGGGACCGCTTCGCGCTGCTGCGCTACTTCGCCTTCGGCGTGCTGGGCGCGGTCATCGTCGTCCGCAAGTCGCCCGAGCTCGACGACCTGGACAAGGACATCCTGAAGATGGGCCGCAAGCGCGGCGCCGAGGTCAAGCTCCTCGACACCAACGTCATCATCGACGGCCGCGTGGCCGAGGTGGTGGATACGCGCTTCCTCTCCGGCACGCTCGTCGTGCCGCGCTTTGTGCTGACCGAGCTGCACCGCCTGGCCGACTCCGAGGACCCTCTCAAACGCGCGCGAGGCCGCCGCGGCCTCGACGTGCTGGCGCGCCTGCAGGAGAACGTCGCGATCCCGGTCAAGATCCTGGACAAGGACGTTCCCGACGTGGCCGAGAACGAGGGGAAGGTCGTCAAGCTCGCCCGCGAGATGGGCGCCAAGATCGTCACCACCGACTTCAACGTCAACAAGGTCGCCAGCCTCGAGGGGGTCGTCTGCCTCAACATCAACGACCTCTCGGCGTCGCTCAAGAGCGTCGTGCTGCCGGGCGAGACGATGTCGGTCTTCGTCATGAAGGAGGGCAAGGAGCGCGAGCAGGGCATCGGCTACCTGGACGACGGGGGCATGGTCGTCGTCGACGACGGCCGCCGCTCCATCGGCAAACGCGTGGAGGCGACGGTCACCTCCATCCACCAGACCTCCAACGGCCGCATGATCTTCGCCAAGGCCCGTCCCGACAAGGCGCCGCTCGTCTCTTGAAGATGCGCGCGGCCGCGATCGTCGTCTCCGGAGGGTCGGGCTCCCGGATGGGCAAACCCAAGCAATTTCTGCCCCTGTCGGGCTCGACGGTCGCGGAGTGGTCGCTCAAGTGCTTTGTCGACATGCCCGAGATCGAAGCCGTCATCCTTGTCTTGGGCGAGGATTCTCTCAAGGAGCACGGCTCTCGTCTTTCCGGCGGGAAGGTCAAAGTCGTTCCGGCCGGCCCCACCCGGATGGGGTCGGTGCGCAACGGATTCGCGGCCGTGCCTCCGGGAGTTGATGTCGTCGCCGTTCATGACGGAGCCCGCTCTCTCATCACGGCTGAGATCGTCCGCGCGACGCTGGCCGAGGCCGCCAAGTCGGGCGCCGCGGTCGCCGCCGTGCCGGTCAAGGATACCCTCAAGCGCGTGCCCCGGGGGGGGCGGGGCGTCGCCGAGACCCCGGACCGTTCCGAGTTCTGGGCCGCTCAGACGCCCCAGACCTATCGCTATGCGGTCCTCCAAGAGGCTCTGGAGAAATATAAAGACGACGCCGACGCCACCGACGAGAGCCAACTCGTCGAGAAGTGCGGCCGGACGGTCTCGGTCGTGCCGTCCAGCTGCGAGAATCTCAAGATCACCACCCCGGAGGACATGACCATGGCGCAGGCCATCCTCGACTCCCGCGCCGGAGGCCCGCGCCT
>MGUL01000027.1:17474-26671 GCA_001800005.1 Elusimicrobia bacterium RBG_16_66_12
CCTGGTCGCGGGGCGGGAGCTGTGGCTGTCCGGCGTGAAGCTCCCGCACGCGAAGGGCCTGCTCGGCCATTCCGACGGCGACGCCGTGCTCCACGCCGCCTGCGACGCGGTGCTGGGCGCCTTGGGCCTGGGCGAGATCGGCCTGGCGTTCCCGCCCGAGGACCCGCAGTACAAGGGCCTGGCCAGCCGCGACATCGTCGACCATGTCTTGGGGAAAGTCGCCGACGTCGGCGGGGAGATCATCCACCTCGACTGCACCCTGGTCGCCGAGGAGCCCAAGATGAAGCCGCACTACGCCGCCATGAAGACCTCCCTGGCCGCCCTTTTCCGACTGCCCGAGTCGCGCGTGAGCCTGAAGGCGAAGAGCAATGAAGGGCTCGACGCGATCGGGCGCGGCGAGGCGATCTCCTGCCACGCCGTCGCCACCGTTCTCGCGCGCTGACGCCCGGGTGCCCTACCTCCTCGTCGCCGTCTCCAACATCCTCGGCGGGTCTACTTACGCGGTCACGACCGCGGCCCTGAAAGGCTTCTCCGAGAAGGACCTGATCCTGCTGCGCATGGCGCTGTGCGCGGCGCTGTTTCTTCCGCTGGCTTGGCGCGCGCGCCGGCGCCTGGCGGCGGCGGCCCGCGGCGACTGGGCGCGGGTCGTCGCGGTCGGCCTGCTCGGCTACGCGCTGCCGCTGGCGCTCGGCACCTACGGCATGAAGCTTTCCTCGGCCACGAGCGCGTCGCTCCTCGTCGGGATGGAGCCGGTCGCGATCGTCCTTCTGTCGTCGGCGTTCCTCGGCGAGCGCCTGACGGGGCTCAAGGTCCTGTCGCTCGTCCTGGGCCTGCTCGGGGCGATGCTGATCGCTTTCCAGGGACCGCCGGCCTTCTCCGGGGTCTTCTCCGCGCGAATGAAGGGCGACCTGATCCTGGCGGCGCACGGCGGCTGCTGGGCGCTGTACAGCGTGCTCGGCAAGTCGGCGCTCAAGCGCGTGGACCCTCTCGACTTCACGGCGGCCACCACGATCGTCGGCTTCCTCGGCACGGCGGCTTGGGCCTGGCCGGGGGCGGACCGCTCGGCCTGGGCGGCGGCGCCGCTTCCCGCGTGGCTTGCGATGAGCTATCTCTCCGTCGCGGGGGGATTTCTCGCCGTCATCCTCTGGAACGTCGCGCTGAAGACAGTGGAGGCCTCAAGGGTCGCCAACTTCATCTTCCTTCAGCCCGTCGTCGGCGTTCTCCTCGGCGTCGGCCTGCAGGGCGACCCGATCACGCGTTGGAGCCTGGCCGGCGGCGCGCTCGTCCTCGGCGGCATGTACGCCGCAATCCATAGGCCTTCCGTCCCATGAAGGCCTGGGTCGTTTTCTCTCCCAAAGAAGACCTTGCGGCCCCTGTGCCGCGGCGGTCTGCCGGCTATGCTCAAAGCAGACGGCGAGGAAATCGCGGGAAGGTTTTGCCGGAGGGCCGGAACATGAGAAAAAGAGCGATGCTTCTGATGATCAGTTGCCTGGGTCTCATCCCCGTCGTTTCCCGGGCAGATCCCGTCATCCAGGAGGCCGCCGGCTCCGCCTGCATGGGGGACGACAAGTCCCGCAAGAATGCGGAGGCGGCCGCCCTCGAAGAAGCCAAAAGGAACTCCTCGGAGCAGGCGTGGACGTTCATCATCAGCCAGAGCGAAGTCAAGGATTTCCAACTGGGGAAAGATCAGGTGAAGAGCTACTCGAGCGCTTCGGTCAAGGTGCTTGAGGAACTGGGGCGTCAGTGGTATGAGGACGAGTCGTTGGGGCCCTGCTTTAAAATCGAGATCCGGGCGGAGGTCACGCCGGATGAAAGTTCGCTTCAGGCGCTCCAAGACGCCATGGCTGAGGCGAAGAAGTTCGCGGGAGGGAAAATCGACATGCCGGAGCCGTCCTCGGTTCCAGCCACCAAGCCCATCGACGTCGAGGATTACGGCAAAGTATACCTGAGGGTTCTTCAGTATCAGTGCAGTAGTCGTAGCCATACCATCACCGACAAGGGCGCTCAGGAAATCGCCGCTCTCGCCGCGGAAGGCAAGATCGACGTCGATGAGTTCCTCAAAGCGTATCGGAGGACTTGCTCGTATGATTCCGCGGTTAAGGTGGGGATGGGGAGCATCTCCAAAACTCTTTCAGCGGAAGCATATCACGACGTTCTTCAGTATCAGTGCAGTAGTCGTAGCCGTACCATCTCCGACAGGGGCGCTCAAGACGTTGCGACTTCCGTCGCGCGAGGTGAAATCGACGTGAGCGTCTTTCTCGAAGTCTATAGGAGAACCTGCAGCTTCGACTCCGCGATGGCGGTTGCCGGCAAGCGCGGGCTGGGGTCCCAATCCAGAACCCCAAGAGTGATGCCTTACTGATGGTCGGCGCGGTCGTCCTCGCCGCGGCCCATTCCTGACCGCTCGGGATTTCCTAGAATACCCGGGATGGGCCTGCGCCTCTACAACAGTTTGACCCGGACGAAGGAAGACCTGGCGCCTCTCGGCGCGCCGAAGGTCGGGCTCTACACCTGCGGCCCGACGGTCTACAACTATCAGCACGTCGGCAACTACCGCACCTACGTCTTCGAGGACGTCCTGGTGCGCGCGTTGAAGCTGCTGGGCTACGCCCCGAACCGCGTGATGAACATCACCGACGTCGGGCACCTGACCAGCCAGGGCGACGAGGGCGAGGACAAGATGGAGGTCGGCTCCGCCCGCGAGGGCAAATCCGCCTGGGACGTCGCCCAATGCTACACCGAGGCGTTTTTGGCGGACTGCCGGGAGTTGAACATCCTTCCCGCCGACATCCTCTGCCGGGCGACGGATCACATCGCCGAGCAAATAGCCTTGGTCCAGCGCCTGGAGGCCAAGGGCTTCGTTTATAAGACTTCGGACGGGTTATACTTCGACACGGCGAGGCTCCCCGATTACGGCAAGCTGATGACTCGGGAGCACTTGGAAGGTCTGCAGTCCGGCGCGCGGGTCGAGGCGAACGCGGAGAAGCGCCGCATCACCGATTTCGCGCTCTGGAAGTTCTCGCCCGCCGGCTCTCGGCGCCAGATGGAGTGGGACTCGCCGTGGGGCAAGGGCTTCCCGGGCTGGCACATCGAATGCTCCGCGATGGCGATGCGCTTCCTGGGCGAGACCTTCGACATCCACTGCGGCGGCATCGACCATGTTCCGGTCCACCACACCAACGAGATCGCCCAATCCGAGGGGGCGACCGGCAAGCCCTTCGCGAAGTTCTGGCTGCACGGCGAGTTCCTGCTGATGCACAACGCCAAGATGGCCAAGTCCTCGGGCGGATTCGTGAAGCTCTCGGACCTCAAGGACAAGGGCTTCTCGCCCCTCGACTATCGCTATCACTGCTTCACGGCGCATTACCGCAAACAGCTCGACTTCACTTGGGAGACCTTGGAAGGCTCGAAGACCAGCCGCCGCCGTCTGAAAGAGGCGGCCCTGGCGCTGGCGGGCGAGCCCGCCAAACTCGGCTGCGCGGAATATTCGACGCGCTTCAAGGAAGCCCTGTCGGACGACCTGAACGTGCCCGCCGCGATGGCGGTCGTGTGGGACGCCGTCAAGTCCGACCTGCCGGGCGGGGCTAAGAAATCGTTCCTCGAGGAAGCGGAGACCGTTCTCGCGTTGGACTTGTTCAAGAAGGATGCCGAAGAGACGACGCCCCCCGAAGTCGCCAGGCTGTTGGCCGCGAGGGACGACGCTCGCAGGAGAAAAGATTTTCCGGAAGCGGATCGCATCCGTCAGGCGATCGATCAATTAGGGTATGTCGTGAAAGATGGCATGGCTGGCGCCAAGGCGGTGAAAAAGTGAAACCGAAGAAAAGATTCGGACGCCGCCCCGACCACCGCGGACCGCCGCGCCGCCCGGAAGTCCCCGCCGACGATCAGGCCGAACGTCCGCGCAACGCCGAGACGCGCTGGGTGGGGGGCATCGAGCCCGTCGCCGCGGCCCTGGCCCGCCGGCCTTACGACTGCCGCGAGGTCTGGATCGAGCACGAGCTCAAGCACCCCGCCATCGGCCGGATCGTGCGCCAGGCCCAGGACCTCAACATCGCCCTGCAGTACATGTCGCGCCCCGAGCTCGACCGCGCCGTCAAGGGCGGCAAGCACCAGGGCATCGCGGTGCGCATGGCCTACGACCCGGCCGGGACCTTCAAGGAGTGGCTGGACGGCCTCGAGGAGGAGGCCAAGAAGGGCATGGTCGTCGTGGCCTTGGACCAGATCCAGGACCCGCACAACCTGGGCGCGATCTCGCGTTCGGCCCTTCAGATGGGCGCGCGCTGCGTGGTGACCCCCGAGCGGCGGTCCTCTCCCGTGACCCAGGCCGTCATCCAGGCCTCGGCCGGGGCCGTGCTGAAGATTCCGGTCCATCGCGTGGTCAACCTGGCTCAGACCCTGGCGCACTGCAAGGAGAAGGGCTTCTGGGTGTACGGCGCCGACGCGGCGGGCAGGGATTGCTGGTCGGTGACGCTGAACACTCCGTGCATCCTGGTCGTGGGCTCAGAGGGCTACGGGATGCGCCCGCTCGTGCGCGCCTCCTGCGACGAGCTGCTGCGCGTACCCCAGGTTTCGCACGGCGTGGGCAGCCTCAACGCCTCGTGCGCGGCGACCGTCCTTCTCTATGAGACGGCGCGTCAGAAGGCCCGTCCGGGCGCTTGAGATGAGCCGCGGGCATACGCACTCCCACGCTCGCGAGCGCGACGGGCAAGGCGTCGCTCCTCTGGTCGCCGCCATCGCGCTCACCGCGACGATCTTCTTCGCCGAGCTCGTCGGCGGCTGGTGGACGGGGAGCCTGGCGCTGCTGGCCGACGCCACGCACATGGCCGTCGACCTTCTGGGCCTGAGCCTGAGCCTGGTCGCGGCGACGCTGGCGCGCCTGCCCGCCGACCCGAAACGGACCTTCGGCTACCGCCGCGTCGAGGTCCTGGCCGCTCTCGGCAACGCGGTCGCCCTGATGGTCGCCACGGGCTTCATCCTGCGCGAGGCCTGGTCGCGCTGGGCCTTCCCGACGCCCATCGCGGCCGGACCCATGACGGCCGTCGCGGTCGTGGGTCTGCTCGCCAACATGGGTTCGGCCGCGGTCCTCTGGCGCGCCAGCCGCGGCAACATCAACCTGCGCGGAGCGCTGCTGCACGTCCTGTCCGACGCGGCGGGCTCTCTGGGCGCGATCGCCGCCGGCGTGGTGATCCTCTACACGCGCTGGTACGCCGTCGACGCCCTGGTCAGCGTCCTCATCTGCGCGGGCATCGTGCTGACGGCCTTCTGGCTGCTGCGCGACTCGATCCACATCCTGCTCGAGGGCGCCCCGGCGCACCTGGACCTCTACGAGGTCCGCGCGGCCCTCGAGGGCGTCTCGGGCGTGCGCGGCGTGCACGACCTGCACCTCTGGTGCGTGACCCAGGGCGCCGACGCGATGAGCGGCCATCTCGAGGTGGAGCCAGGGGCCGATCACGCCTCCGTGCTCAAAACAGCCCGCAAGCTGATGGAGGACCGGTTCCGCCTGACGCACGTCACGCTCCAGATCGAGCTGGAGGAGCATCAATGAGCGGCCGCGCCGCTCGGGGCGCCGCCTTGGCGCTGTTCGTCTTCTGGGCGCCGGAGGCGGGAGCCTCCGGCAAGCCCCGGCTCGGGGTCGTCGTCGTCGTCGATCAGATGCGCGCCGATTACCTGGAGCGGGACCCCTCCTTCTCCGGCGGCTTCAGGCGCCTGGCCGCGGAGGGCGCGGTCTTCACGGACGCCAGGCACCTTCACATCCCGACGGAGACGTGCCCCGGCCATGCCGTCATCTCCACCGGGCGCGGCCCCGCGGTGCACGGCATCGTGGCCAACGATTGGTTCGACCGCGTCTCGGGCGCCGAGACCTACTGCGCGGCCGACGAGCCCTACGGCATCGGCCCCGGGCATCTCGACGGGCCGACGCTCGCGGACGGGCTCAAGGCCGCCGACCCGGACGCCCGGGTCTTCGCCGTCTCCTCCAAGGACCGCGCGGCCGTGACGCTCGGCGGGCGCCGCCCCGACCTGGCGCTCTGGTTCGACCGGGTCGCCGGGGAGTTCACGACCTCCTCTTATTACCGCCGCCCCGCCTGGCTCGGGGCCTTCAACGCGAAGCTCAAGGCCGCGGGGCTTCTGGCCGTCAAGGACGGAAAGGTCCCCTCCGCGGTCCTGGCCACGCCGGCGCTGGACCGCGCCACCGCGGACCTCGCCTCCGAGCTGGTCCGGCGCGAGGAGATCGGCCGCGGACCCTCCACGGACCTTCTGCTGGTGAGTTTTTCCGGGACCGACACCGTCGGCCACAGCCACGGGACGCAAGGCCCGCAGATGTCCGCTCAGCTGAGATCCGTCGACGGCCTGCTCGGAGGCCTTCTCGCGCAGTGGTCGAAGGTCTCGGGGGGGAGCCTGGTCCTGGCGTTGACCGCGGACCACGGCGCGATCCCCGAGCCGGAGGGTCCCATGGGGAAGGCCCTGGGAGTCAGGCGCCTGGATTGGGACGCCTTCGCCGCCGATCTTGAGAAGGCCCTGCAGAAGCGCCGGCCCACGCCCAAGCCCTGGATCGTCTCGAACCAGGTCCCGCATCTGTCTCTCGACCGCGCCCAGGCGGCGCGGCTGGGCCTGGATTGGTCCGCCTTCCTCCAGGACGCCGCGGGCGTCCTCTCCGGCCTTGAGGGCGTGTCGCGCGTGGTCGTCTCCGATCACATACCCGATATGGACGCGGCCGACCCGCTCGCGCCGGTCCTGCGGCGTTCGTATCGTCCGGACCGGTCCGGCGACCTGCTCCTCATCGTGGCCGAGAACTATCTTCTGCACGACAAGGTTCCGGGGACCAGCCACGGCTCGACCTGGTCCTACGACGCGCATGTCCCGCTCGTCTTCTGGGGGCGCGGGGTGAAGCCCGGACGATACGGCGCTTCCGCGGCGGTCGTGGACCTCGCGCCGACCTTCGCGCGCCTGCTCGGCTTCGACTACCCCCCCGGAGACGGCGCGGCGGTGCGCCTGGAAGCCTTGGCGGAGGGCCGTTGAAGCGGGCCCGCGGCGTCCTTCTGCTCCTCAACGGAGAGCTCCGCGAGCCGCGCGTCGTAGCACGGCTCGCTCGCACAGCGGATATCATCCTCTGCGCCGACGGGGGAGCGCGGCATGCCGAGACCTTGGGGGTCGTCCCGGATTTCGTCGTCGGCGACATGGATTCGCTTCCCCATCCGCGGCCGAAGGCCTGGTCGCGGACCGACTATCGGCGCGATCCCGACGAGAATCGTTCGGACCTGGACAAGGCCCTGGATTTTCTGAAGATTCTGGGCCGGGTGCGCGTCTTCGTCGCGGGCGCGCTCGGAGGCGGTCTCGATCACGAACTCGTCAACCTCGCGGTGCTGGAGAAACGCGCCGCGGGGCGCGATCTCGTCGTCATCGGAGGAGGCGCGGCGCGCCTGCTCGGGCGCGGGCGGCACCGCCTGGATCTCAGGACAGGGGAGAGATTCTCCCTGCTGGCCGCGCCCTCGGCTCTGGTGACCCTGACCGGCGCGCGCTACCCGCTCAGGCGCGAGAGGCTGCTCCGGGGCAGCCGGGGGCTCGGCAACCGCTCCTCGGGCCGCACGGTCCTGACCGTGAGCCGAGGCCGGGTCTGGCTCGTGGTTGACGCCGCCCGGCTCGGCTGAGCGTCACGAAAGGGGCAGGACCGCCGTGAACGTGCTCCCCTCCCCCGGCCGGCTCGTCACGCCGACCCCGCCTCCGTGGCCCTCGAAGATCCGGCGCACGATGGCCAGCCCCAGCCCCAAGCCTCCGACGCGCCGCGTGAGGAAGTCCGCGGCCTGGTAGTAGGGGTCGAAGATCCGGCTCAGGGCGGCGGCCGGTATGCCCTCCCCGTCGTCGGCGACCGTCAGGACCGCCTCCCGCGCGCTGAATTCCAGGCCGATCCGCACCCGTCCGCCGGGGCGGTTGAAGCGCAGGGCGTTGCTCAGAAGGTGGCGCACGGCGGTCGCCAGCATCGGCCGGTCCCCGCGGACCGGGCCCCGCGGACCGGGCGCGCCGGCCCCGACACCGAGACCCGGACCTCCTGCTCGAGCGCCGCGGCCCGCGGCTCCTGCGCGCGGACCTGCTCGCGCACGACCTCCGCGAAGTCCACGTCCGCCGGCGGGGAGAGGGGCTTTTCCCCGTTCAGCCGCGCGTGGAGGAGGATGTCCTGGATGGTCTCGTCGAGCCGGGCCAGGCTGCGGCGCAGGATGCGGCGCGCGACCTCTCCCTCGGCCGAGCAGGGCTCGCTCTCGAGCTGGCGCGCGGCCAGCTCGGCGGCGCACATCGGCGTGCGCAATTCGTGGCTGACGATGGCGAGCATGCCCTCACGCGTGCGTTCCACCTTCTGCAGCTCCCCGTAGGCCGCGGTCAGCTCCGAACGCAGCTCCTCGTCGTTCGTCGCGGAGAGGCCCCTGGAGTCCAGCGCGCGTTCCACCGCCGCGCGCAGGGCGTCGAGGCGGAAGGGCTTGGGCAGGTAGTCGCAGGCGCCGCTGCGCAGGGCCGGAAGGGCGGTCTCCATGTCCAGGCCGCCCGTCATCAGGATGATGGGCAGGCCCGGGCGCAGGACATGGGCCTCGTCGGCCAGCCGCACCCCCGCGTCGCAGGACTCCATCCTGACGTCGGTGAGGAGCGCGTCGAAGGGCTCGCCGCGCAGGCGCGCGCTCGCCTCGGCGCGGCTGGCCGCGGCCTCGACGCGATGGCCCATGCCCTCGATCACCCGCCGGATGAGCCTGAGAGCGTCGGGATCGTCGTCGACCGCGAGTATGCGGCAAGCGGAGGCTGGCATGCCCCCAGTGTAGTCCGGCCGGCCCGCGCCAGGCCTAAGCGGGGGATAAATCCCGCTTAAGCGCGGCCGGGCCGGTTAAGCGCGGCTTAAGCGGCGATTCGGCGGCGGTCAAGCCGGGGGCGCTACCCTGCAGACCATGAATACACGCGAGATTTCGAGCCGGTTCCGTCTGGGCCTCAGCCGTAAACTGGGGGTTCACTTCCTTCTATTCGCCGCCCTCGTGCTCGCCAACCTCTGGGTCTTCCAGAACCTGCTTCGCGACGTCCGGCGCGTCGCCGCGCCCCTGAGCACGGCCGGACGCCAGCGCATGCTCAGCCAGAAGATCGCCTACAACGCCTTCATGGTGGCCGACGGTCACGATCATGACCGCGGCGCCGTGCGTCGGGACGTGGAGGCGTTCGATTCCGCG
>MGUL01000027.1:26696-27209 GCA_001800005.1 Elusimicrobia bacterium RBG_16_66_12
CGTCCGAGGCCGCGCGCGCGTTGGAAGCCGTGAAGCGGTCGTGGCGGCCGTATCGGGAGGCCGCCCTGGCCGTGGCCTCGGCGCGCCGGGGCGCTCCCGCCGCGCGCGCGGGCCTGACCCTCATCGACGCCGACTCCGAGGAGCTCCTCCAGCGCGCCGAGGCGGTGGTCGCCGCGTTCATGCATGAATCGGACCGGGCCTGGAGCCGGGCCCGCTCGGCGCTGGCCGGCGTGCTGCTGCTGGACCTGCTCCTGCTCGCGGCCACGATGCTCGCGGTGCGGCGCTTCGTCGTCGCTCCCATCGTCCGCCTGCGGGACGCCACCGCGAGTCTGGCCGCGGGCGACAGGACCGCGCGCACGGACGTCGACTCCCGCGACGAGATCGGCGACCTCGCGCGCGCCTTCAACGCGATGGCCGAGTCCATCCAGGGCGCCGAGCAGTCCCTGAGCCGCGCCAAGACGGCGGCCGAGTCCTCCGACCGCGCCAAAAGCGAGTTCCTGGCCGGCATGAGCC
>MGUL01000028.1:0-190 GCA_001800005.1 Elusimicrobia bacterium RBG_16_66_12
CGCGGCTTCGTCAACGCCCGCGACGCGCGCTACGACCTGATCCAGCTGCCGCCGCTGGACTCCTTCGGCGCCGCGTCGGCCGGGCTGTACGGCCTGAGCGAGAACTATCTGTACACGGTGGAGGCGCTCCAGACCTACCTGAGCCGCCTCGCGCCTGGCGGCGTGCTGGCCGCCACCCGCTGGCTCACGC
>MGUL01000028.1:395-7298 GCA_001800005.1 Elusimicrobia bacterium RBG_16_66_12
GCGCCGATGAGGCGGACCGCTACAACCGTCTGGCCCGGCCCCACTTCTACGAGGGAGCCGTCGCGCTGCTGGGGCCGCGGCGGCGGGGCTTCATCGACCGGTATAAATTCCACATCGAGCCGGCGACCGACGACCGGCCGCATTTCTTCCGCTTCTTCAAATGGGCCGCGGCCGCCGAATTATTCGCGCTGCGCGGGCAGGGCGGCATGCCGCTGCTCGACTGGAGCTACCCGCTGCTGGCGGCGACGCTGGCGCAAGCCTTCGCGGCCAGCGTCCTGCTGATCCTGGCGCCGCTGGCCTTGTCGCGCGGCCGCCGCACATGGCCCGCGGCGCCGGCGGCCCTGTATTTCCTCGCGATCGGTTTTGCCTTCATGTTCATGGAAATCGCCTTCATCCAAAAGTTCACGCTGTTCCTGTCGCACCCGCTGTACGCGATCGCGGTCGTGCTGTGCGCCTTCCTGCTGTCCGCCTCGGCGGGAAGCCGGCTGGCCGAGCGCTGGCAGGCGGCGAACAAGGTCGCCCTCGCGGTGATCGCGATGGGCGCCTTGGCGCTTTTCTATTTAGCCGCCCTGCCGGGCCTGTTCCGGGCGCTGATCCATTGGCCCGCGGCGGCGAAAATAATCATCTCCGCGGCGCTGATCGCGCCGCTGGCGATGTGCATGGGCGTGCCCTTCCCCGCCGGCATGACGCGGCTGGCGGACACGAACGAGGACGCCATCCCCTGGGCGTGGGCGATCAACGGCTTTGCCTCGGTGGTGGGCGCCGTCCTGGCCGCGCTGCTGGCGATCCACCTGGGCTTTGCGGCGGTGATCCTGCTGGCGGTCCTGATCTACGGCGCGGCCTGCGCCGCGCTGAAGAGGTTCGATTGATCAACGGGAATTGCCGGCGGTTCGCAAACCGTCTCCCCGCTGAGCGAAACGTGATTTGGCATATCTAAGGTGTACCTCGGATTTGCCATGTTTGACAAGGGCAAATAACTCTCGCCGGAAACGACCTTCCTGCCCGTTTTTTCTTCCAGTTCCAAGCGGGCTTTTTTAGCGATGCGGCCGCCGACCTTCGCGGCGGAGGAATTCTCCGGCATGCCGACGGCCTCCACGCTCTCGGCGATCTGACGTGTGGACAACTCGGCCAGGGCGGTGAAGATCAACTCCGCCTCGCTCATATGATCGCGAAGATTCTGGGTCTGAAGGCCTTTCAGGTCCATGTGCGCCCGCACGCTCACCTCTGCCCACTCCTGATGGATGATGTTGGTGAGGATGACGTATTCGTCGCCCTTTTTGATGTCATGGCCGGCCCAATAATCGGTGAGCTTGTTGCGGGTTTCCTGCCCGGTCATGCGCTGATCGATCCACTTGCGACTGCGGCCTTGCTTCTGCCAAGTCTCACGGGCGCGGTCGAGAGAGCGCGCGGGATTGGAAAGCCTCTTGCCAGGGTCAAAGCCCGGCGCCCCCCCAATAGATACGGCGAGCCCCCCGAAAAAGTTCCATCGCGCCGCCGCCGGGTCATCTCGCCGGATTCTTCGCGGATTCTGCTTTGATCGCCCGGCAGACCTTCGCGACGAGGTCGAGGGTCGGCGACGACCGCCGGTCGAGAAGGTTGTAGAGCGTGCGGCGAGGGATGTCGTGGAGGCGCGAGAGGCGCGACTTGTTCAGGTGCCTCAATCCGCCCGCGAGAACCTCGCGCGCGGCGCGTGAATCGCCTTCCAGCAGGCATTCCATGAACGTCCGGAACACGAGCTCGGGGTTGCCCAAGGTCCGGGCCGTGTCGTGCTTCTCGAGACGGATACCGGGATTTCCGGCTGGTTTCTTATTCGAACTCATGTTCGTACCGTCCTTTAAGACGGCGAGCTTTCGCGATGTCTCTTTCCTGCGACCCTTTGAAGCCGCCCCAAAGAACCAGGACGTCGATCCCGGAGATCCGCTTCCGGGAATAGTAGACGCGCAGACCATTGGTCCATCTCAATTCGAGCAGTCCTTCTCCCAGACTGCGCGAATCTCCGAAGCGGCCGAGCATCATCTCATCGAGTCGCGCATCCACGCGGGCTTGATGACCTGCGGGCAGCGCGTCGTACCAACGTCCGAACTGCCGTGTCCGCCGCAGCGCGAGACGAAACTCCATCACGAGTCTCCCGCCAAGCATAGTGTGCCATATATGGCACATATTGTCAAGCCCTGCTGACACCTCAGGGATGAGATCGGGAGGAGGCGCACCTGCTCTATACGAACGAGGTGCCGAAAAAGTTCCCTCCCGGCGGGCGAAAGTCAGACCCGCGCGGAGGCGGCCACACGGTCGACGACGTGAGCCGCGAAGGGGAAGGCGCAGGTGAAGCCCGGCGAGACCGCGTTGAGGACATGCAGGGAGTCCTCATCCCCCTCCAGGAGGAAGTCCATCACCAGCTTGCGCGTCTCGATGTCGATGAGCTGGGCGCGGATGCCGGGCCTGCCCCAGCGCCGATAATCCGACTCCTTGACCCCGTCGGCCAGGGCGGCCGCCAGGCCCGTCATCACCCGCCGCGAGTTCTTCCGGATCTCCTCCCAGGCCAGGCGACGGAAGTCGAAGCCCGCGCCGAGAAAGAGGCCCGCCTGGCGCAATGCGATCTCGGCCATCTCGGAGAACGAGAGGTTGGCCAGCCCTGAATAATTCTCCCGCCACAGCGCCGGGATCGCCGTCGGGCCGATCTTGACGCGTCCGTCCACCGTGACGGTGAAATGCACGCCGAGAAAGGGGTTCCGGATGTCCGGCACCGGGTAGATATGCGCGCGGAACGCCCCCGCAGGCTCCTCAGAGTAAAGGTAGAGGCCCTTGAAGGGCAGTATGCGGTAGCGCTTCGAGAAACCGAAGTCGCGCGCGACGCGGTCGGCGTAGAGCCCCGCCGCGTTCACCACAAAACCAGCCGAAATCTCGCCGCGGGAGGTCCTCACGCGCCCGCCGGCGCGCCCTTGATAGGCCGTGCCCCAGAGGACGTCCACGCCCTCGCGCCGCGCGTCCTCGGCCAGGGCGGCCATGCACCGGACGGGATCGACGACCGCGGTGGACGGAGAGAAAAGGGCTCGCCCGAGCGTCTTGGCCCGCGGCTCGATCTCTCGCGCCGCCTTCTCATCGACCAGCTCGACCGGCGCCCCGTTGGCGCGCCCGCGCTTCAGGAGTTCGTCCAGGACCGGCAGGTCCGACTCCCGGGTCGCGACCACCAGCTTGCCGCAGGCGCGCAGCGGCAGGGCGCGCTCCCGGCAGTACTCGGTCCAGGCCAGGTTGCCCGCGCGCGTGAAGCGCGCCTTCAGGCTGTCGGCCGTGTAGTAGAAACCCGCGTGCAGCACCCCGCTGTTGCGCCCGCTCGAGTGCCGGCCGGGACCGTCCTCCTTGTCCAGCAGGATGATCGACGCGTCCGGACGCCGCCGCTTCAGCTCCCGCGAGATCGATAGCCCGACGACGCCGCCGCCCACCACGAGAAAATCGCAGGTCTCCACCGCCCCGATTCTACATAGATTCGAGGCGACGGCGCCCGAGCCCCATGTGTTAGAATCTCATCCGATGCGCCGACCCATCCTCGCCCCTCTCAAGAAGGCCCTCGCGGCCCTCGGCTACGAGATCAAGAAGAAGTCTCACGAAGGAGCTCTGCCCCTCGACTTCAGCTCCGAGGACACCGCCGTCTGGCAGGCGGTCTCGCCCTTCACGATGACCTCTCCCGAGCGGATCGCATCGCTCTGCGCGGCCATCCGGTACGTCATCCGCGCGAAGGTCCCCGGGGACATCGTCGAATGCGGCGTCTGGAAGGGCGGCAGCATGATGGCCGCCGCCCGCACGCTCATCAAGGAGGGCGACGCCGGACGGCGCCTGCACCTCTTCGACACCTTCGAAGGGATGACCCCACCGGGCGCCGCCGACGTCTCCATCGACGGCGACTCGGCCGCCCAACTCCTGGCCATCTCCCCCAAGCAGGACCTGGTCTGGGCCCACTCGCCTTTGGAGGAAGCCCGCAAAGCGGTCCTCTCGACCGGCTACGACCCCGACAAGATATCCTTCGTCAAAGGCCGCGTCGAGGACACGATCCCGGCCCAGGCCCCCGCGAAAATCGCGCTCCTGCGCCTCGACACCGACTGGTACGAATCCACCCGGCACGAGCTGGTCCACCTCTACCCCCGCCTGGCGTCCGGTGGAGTGCTGATCATCGACGACTACGGCCACTGGAAAGGGGCCCGGAAAGCGGTCGACGAATACCTGGAACAAAACAAGATCCACCTCCTCCTTAACCGCGTCGACTACACCGGGCGCCTCGCCCTGAAGCCCTGATTCTGGTATAATCGACGGAGTTTTCCAGGAGAGATCCCCCCTATGGCATCCATCACCGACCGCATCGACGAAGTCACCAAGATCCCGGCGAAGTACATGAACGCGAAGCTGCCGGCCCCCAAGAGCGTCAAGATCGAGATCTCTCCGCGCTGCAACTACCGCTGCGGCTTCTGCGGCCTGCGCACCCGCCAGGTCCAGCCCAAGAACGACATGGACCTCGGTTTCTTCAAGCGCGTCACCAAAGAGATGCGCGAGGCCGGCGTCGAGGAGATCGGCTGCTTCTACCTGGGCGAGTCGTTCATGAACCCGAAGCTCCTCATCGACTGCATCACCTACCTGAAGAGCGAGCTTAAGATGCCGTACGTCTTCCTGACCTCGAACGCGTCCCTGTCCAAGGCGGCCGACGTCGAGGCGTGCATGAAGGCCGGCCTCGACTCCCTGAAGTGGTCCATCAACGCCGCCGACGACGAGCAGTTCACCAAGATCATGGGCGTGTCGGCCAAGCTCTTCCACACGGCCCTCGAGAACGTGAAGGCCGCTTACGAGATGCGCAAGGCCAAGGGCTACAAGACCGGCCTCTACGCCTCCTCCATCAAGTACGACGGCGCCCAGCAGGTGAAGATGGAAGCCCTCCTCGACAAGAGCGTGCGGCCCTATGTCGACCAGCACTACTGGCTGCCGCTCTACTCCATGGGCGCCTTCGCCACCCAGCGCGAAGCCGAGCTCGGCTACCGCCCGACCGCCGGCAACCAGGGACGCCTCGGCGCGCTGCGCGAGCCGCTCCCCTGCTGGTCGGCCTTCACCGAGGGCCACGTGACGGCCGAGGGCAAGCTCTCCGCCTGCTGCTTCGACGCCACCGCCAACTGGACGATGGGCGACCTCCACAAGCTCTCCTTCATGGACGCTTGGAACTCGGAGTCCTTCGTCAAGCTGCGCGCCGCGCACCTGAAGAAGGACGTCAAGGGCACCGTCTGCGAGAACTGCCTCGCGTACTGACGGCCGCATGAAGGCCCGCCCCGGCTCGCGCAAGGCCGTCGTCCGCGACATCCGAGAGGTCATCGAGATGGAGGCGGCCGCGCTCCGGAAGGTCGCCGCGGGCGTCGACGGCCGCTATGCCGACGCCGTCGAGCTGATCCTGCGCTGCCGCGGCAAGGTCGCGGTGACGGGCGTGGGCAAGTCCGGCCTGATCGCGCAGAAGGTCGCGGCGACCTTGACCTCGACGGGCACGCCCGCCTTCTTCATCCATCCCGGCAACGCGCTGCACGGCGACGTGGGAACCGTGCAGAAACAGGACGTCGTCCTCGCCTTCGGCAAGTCCGGCGAGTCGGCGGAGCTCAACGACCTGCTGCCCGCGCTGCGCCGGATCGGCGCGAAGCTGGTGGCCGTGGTCGCCAACCCTCGCTCGACCTTGGGCCGCGCGGCCGACATCACCGTCTGCTTCCCCATCGATAGGGAAGCCTGCCCGCTCAACCTGGCGCCGACCTCCAGCACCACGGCGGCGATGGCCGTCGGCGACGCCCTGGCCGTCGCGCTGATGAAGCGCCGCGCCTTCAAGTCCCACCATTTCGCGATGTTCCACCCGGGAGGAAGCCTGGGGCGCCGCCTGACGCTCGTCGTCGGCGACCTGATGCGCAAGGGCGAGGACAACCCCGTCGTGCTCAGCGGCGCCTCCATCCGCGAGGTCCTCGGACAGATGACCTCCAAGCACTGCGGCGGCGCCTCCGTCGTCGACGCGAAGGGCCGCCTGGTCGGCCTGGTGACCGACTACGACGTGCGCGTGGCCTTCGAGACCCTCAAGGACCCCCTGAAGACCAAGGCCGACGACGTGATGAACCCCTCGCCGACCGTGACCTACTCGGACGTCCTGGCCGCCGACGCGGGCCAGGTCATGAGCAGCCCGAGGAAACCCTTCAACGTCCTGCCGGTGCTCGACCGCCGCACGCGCAAGCTCGTGGGCCTGCTGCGCCTGCACGAGATCCGCGCCGCGGGAGTCTGATGCTCGAGAACGGAGGCTTTTTCGCCGGCAAGCGAGTCCTGGTCACGGGACACACCGGCTTCAAAGGCTCCTGGCTCTCCCTCTGGCTCCACGACCTCGGCGCCCGCGTCATCGGCCTGGCCCTGCCGCCGGAGAAAGGACCGTCCCTCTACCGGGCCCTAGGCCTGGACTCCCTGATCGACTCGCGCGTCGTCGACATCCAGGACGCCGCCCGCACGCGCCGCGCGATCCTGACGGCACGCCCCCAGATCGTCTTCCACCTGGCCGCGCAATCCCTGGTCCGGCGGTCGTACCGGGAGCCGGGGCGGACCTTCGCGACGAACGTGTTGGGCACGCTGAACGTCATCCAGGCCGCCGCCGGGGCGGGCGCACGCGTGGTGGTCTGCGCGACCACGGACAAATGCTACGAGCACCCCGAATCGGGCCGGGCCTTCGTGGAGACCGACCCTCTGGGCGGACACGACCCCTACAGCGCCAGCAAGGCCTGCGCGGAGATCGTCGCCGCCAGCGTGCGCGACTCCTTCCTGCGCGGCACCCGGACCTCTCTGTCGACGGTCCGTGCGGGCAACGTGATCGGCGGCGGCGACTGGGCCGAGGACCGCCTGCTGCCCGACTGCGTG
>MGUL01000029.1:0-2593 GCA_001800005.1 Elusimicrobia bacterium RBG_16_66_12
GAGCTCGCCCCCCGACACGATATCCGCCCCCGCCCCCGCGCGCGCCAGCACGCGGCACAGCGCCCGGTTCGGGTTGGCCTTCAGCGCGTAGCAGACGAGGACCTCGCGCCGCGTGAAGGCCCCGCGCAGGGCCGCCAGGCGGTCTCGCGCGACCGCGGCGGAATAGACGAAGAGAGGCGTGCCGTAGCGCCGGGCCAGAGAGCGCGCGGACACGCCCCCCAGGTCCATCACTTCTTCTTGGGCGCCGCCTTCTTGGCGGCCGCCGCGCGGCGGACGGCCTCGCGCAGGGAGGACTGGGCCTTGGCGTCCTTCGGATCGGCCCTCAGCACGGCCTCCCAGGAGGCTCTCGACTCCTCCCAGCGCCCGAGCTTCTGGTACGCCATGGCCAGCCCGGCGTGCACGCGCTTGACCGGGATGCCGGGCAGTTCCGCGTTGGAGGCTCCGCAGAGAGCGAAGCGGTCGGAGGCCTCCTGATACTTGCCCGCCTCGAGCGCGATCTGCCCGAGGTAGAACTCGGCGCGGCGCGCGAAGTCCCCCCCGTAGGTCTTCAACTGCCCGAAGGAGGCCAGCGCGCGGTCCATCTGCTTGGCCCCCCACAGGCTCAGGCCCATGTTCTCCTCGACGATCGGGTCCTTCGGGTCCGAGAATTTCAGCCGCTCATACTCGCTCAGCGCCTCGGGGAACATTCCCAGGCCGTAGTAGAGCTTGGCCGTCAGGAGCCGGACCTCCTTGTCCTCCGGATAATGGCGCAGGAAGCGCTTGTACTCGGTCAGCGCGAACGGCAGGAGGCCTTCTTCCTGATACATGATCCCGAGGCAGTAGAAGATCTTCGGATCGAGCGCGCCGAGGTCGCGGGCCTCCTCCAGCGCGCTGATGGACTCCACGTAGGAGTCCCGGCCCTTCTCGAAGAGGAGCGTGCCCAGCTCGACGAGCGCCCCGATGTCCTGGGGGTTCGCCCTCAGCCGGTCCTGCGCCCCCGCGATCTGCGACATCAACTGCGGCGGCGGGGGGAAGTCCACGCGCCGCCTCGGCATCGGGTTGTCGCGCAGCATCCACCACAGCGCTCCGAAGAGCACGACGACGGAGAACCCCGCCAGCCCCGCGAGCGCGCGTCCGCTGAGCCAGTCCCACTTGGGCCTCCACGGGCCGCGCACGGCCCTGAGGCGCGGCTCTTCGGCGACCCGGTGCGTCAACCCTCTTTCTCCGGAGACAGCAGCTGGCCCAGCGTCAGAGGCGGCGGGGCCTTCATGTACTGCGCGACGCGCTTGCGGTCGTGGATCTCGCTGAACTTGAGCGTCGAGGCTCGCAGCTCGAAGTTCGCGAAGTCCACGCCCAGCACGATCGCCTTGATCGGTTCGCCGATCTTGTAGACGATGTCCGTGTCGCACTCCGAGGCCGGAACGAAGGCGAAGGTCTTCGGGTCGACCTGGAAGCGCACGCCGTTGGCGCTCACTTCGGTGATCTTCCCCGAGACCGTGGCCTTGGGAGCGAAGCGGCGCTTGAGGGCGTCGGCGGGGTTGGGCAGGAGCTGCTTGATGCCGAGCGATAGAGGGTCCCCGTCCTTCTCGGGCTTGGAGAGGACCTTGACCTTCAGCTTCTGGCCGCGCTCGAAGGCCGCCGCGTCCGGCTTGCCCCAGGCCATGTCCGCGGAGCGCACGGTCCCTTCCAGGCCGCCGATGTCGACGACCAGGCTGTCGGGGCCGGCGCGCACGATGCGGCCGATGCGGACCTCTCCGGGGCGCAGCTCCGCGGTGATCCTCACCTTGCGCTTGCCGGCCTCCTCCTCGAGGACGGCCTTGCGCGAGAGCACCATCTGGCGCTTGGACGCGTTGACCTCGATGACGTAGCAGCGCACGCCGGTCGCGAGCATCTTCTTCGGGTCGCGCACCGGGCGCAGGTCCGCCAGCGACGCCGGCAGGAAGGCCTGCACGCCCTGGACATCGACGATGAAGCCGCCCTTGACCGCGGAGGTCACGATGCCGCGCACGCGCTGCTTTTCCGCATGAGCCTTCAAGGCAAGCTCCCACCCCAATTCCGCCTTGGCCTTCAGATGGGAGAGGGCGATGCCTCCGCCCTTGCGGGCGCCGACCTTGACGGCGGGCACGCGCTGGCCGGGCGTGGGGGCCGGATGCTTGGGCGCCGCGAGGTCCGACACGAACTCGACGAGGGGGATCGCCCCCTCGTTCTTCTCCCCGACGTCCACCAGGACCGAATCCTTGGTCACGGAGATCACCTTTACCCAGGCGACTTTGTGCTCGGCCAGCTTCTCGGACGTGGCGGCCTGCTGGGCGAGCAAGGTCTCCATGGTCTCTCCCTCGGGGTCCGCGTTCTCCCAGGCTTCGGCGTTCAAGTCGGTCTTCTGCTGCTCCATATCCATCCTCCTGATCCAGATCGTTTTATAATGAGTTCACGGCTTCCATCACGGACCGGGCATACGCCGAGGCCGCCGAACGTCCCTCGTCCTTGGCCGCCGGCAAGGGCGCTCCGAAACGGACCTCCAGCGGCCCGGACCACGGGAAGTCCGCGGTCCCCAGCACCCTGACGGGCAGCACCGGCGAGCCCGTGCGCGCGGACAAGAACGAAACCCCCGTCT
>MGUL01000029.1:2656-9508 GCA_001800005.1 Elusimicrobia bacterium RBG_16_66_12
GCGCCGCCCTGCTCCAAGACCGCCAGGGCCGCGCGCATCGCCCCGAAGTCCGCCCCGCCCCGATCGAGAGGGATGCCGCACGTCGCCCGGAAGTACCAGCCCGTGAGAGGGGAGTCGAAGAGTTCCCTCTTGCCGAGAAAGCGCGGCCTGCGCGCCGTCGCGATGGCCGAGGCCAGCAGCGGCGGATCCACCAGGCTGACGTGGTTGCAGGCCACGAGCAGGGCGCCCGAACGCGGCACGCGCTCCAGACCCGTCACCCGCACGCCCCAGATCGAGCCCAGAAACGACGCCACGAGAAACTCGCTCCACAAGCGCCATCGCCCGCCCGCATCGCCGGCGCTCATCGCGCATCCCTGGCCTCGCGCCGCACATGGCGTATGATCTTGTCGGCGACCTGGTGCATCGTGAGATGCGTGGAGTCGATGACGAGGGCGCCGGGCGCCTGCTTGAGGGGGTTGATCTCGCGCTTGAGGTCGCTCAAGTCGCGCTTGAGGATGGCGGCCAGGATGGCGCCCTTGTCGGCGTCCTGCCCCGCGGACTTGAGCTGGCGGTAGCGCCGCGAGGCGCGCTCCTCGGGGCTGGCGTCCAGATAGATCTTGGCGTCGGCGTCGGGAAAGACATGGGTCGTGATGTCCCGGCCCTCCATCACGATGTTCCCGTCGCGGCCCAGCTCGCGCTGCAGCTTCGAGAGGAACCTGCGAACCCCGGGGTTGGCGGCCACGCGGGAGGAATTGACGCTGACGCGCTCCTCTCGGATCTGCAGGGTCACGCCCTGGCCATCGAGAAAGGTCTTCAGGGTCGTTCCCCCCTCCTCGACCGGCTTGAACTCCCACTTCAGGCGTTTGGCCAGGTCCAGCACGGCCCGGTCGTCGTCGAGGTCCACGCCCTCCTCGAGGGCCTTCCAGGTCAGCGCCCGGTACATCTCGCCGGTGTTGATGAACTTGCAGCCGAGCGACTTGGCGACGAGGCCGCCGACGGTGGACTTGCCCACGCCGGCCGGGCCGTCCATCGCGATGATCATGCCGCGCCGCGTCCGGTTCACGCGCCCACCGCCTGGCATTGCGGCAGCGCCTTGCGCATCGCCTTGAGGAGGGTCTTGTTCTGGGCGGGCGTGCCGATGGAGACGCGCACATGCTGGGGCAGGCCGTACTCGTCGAGAGGCCGGATGATCACGCCCAGGCGCAGCAGCGCCTTGAAAAGCTCGCGTCCCGGGATGGGAGAGCGCGCGAAGACGAAGTTGGTCGCCGAGTCTCCGACTCCGAAGCCGAGGTCGCCGAGGCTCGCGGCCACCAGCGCGCGCTGGGCCTCGTTGACCGCCACCGTGCGCCTGACGAAGGCCTCGTCCTTCAGCGCCTCGACGCACGCGCGCTGGGCCGGGAGGTTCACGTTGAAGGGCATGCGGATGCGGTCGAGCCAGCCGACCAGCTCGGGATCCGCGACCGCGTAGCCGACCCGCAGCCCCGCCAGGCCGTAGGCCTTGGAGAAGGTGCGCATCACGACGAGGTTGCCGTGCCTGCGCGCGAGGTCGGGCAGCGAGCGCGGATAGCCCGCGATGGAGCGCGCGAACTGGACATACGCCTCGTCGAGGACCACGATCGCGTCCTTGGGCGCGGCCGCCAGCAGACCCTCGATCTCGTCTTGGGTGTTGTAGGTGCCGGTCGGGTTGTTGGGATTGGCCACGAAGACCAGCTTGGTGCGCGGGCTGGTCGCCTTGGCCATCAGCTCCAAGTCGTGGGTCCAGTCCGTCATCGGGACCTCGATGACGCGCGCCCCCATCATCGACGCCTGCTGCTTGAAGCGGATGAAGCCGTGCTGCGAGACCACCACCTCGTCCTCGGGGTCGACGAAGGCCTCGCAGAGGAGGCGGATGATCTCGTCGGAGCCGTTGCCGACGATGACGGACTCCGGCCGCACCTTGTGGAAAGCGGCGAGGGCCTTGCGCAGCTCGGGGCTGGCGCCCTCCGGGTAGAGCGCGTTCTGCATCATGGCGCGGCGATACTCGGCCATCGCCTTCGGGGAGGGTCCGAGCGGGTTCTCGTTGGAGGCCAGCTTGATCACGGACCGCAGGCCCAGCTCGCGCTGGACGGACGCGATGGACTTTCCGGGCTGGTAGGGGAAGATGTCGCGCAACGCGCGGCGCGGCGGGGTCACGAAGGCCATTGTTCGAGCGACAGGAGCGCCAGCATCCGGGCGTCCTGCTTGTCCCTCCTGAATGAAAAGTATTCGTCGGGGTGAGAGGCCGTGCACGGCGAGTCGGTCACCACACGGTCAGGCCGCAGGCCGCTCTCGAAGAGCTGTCGTCGCGTCTCCACGGCCAGGTCGAGATACAGTCCGCCATCACGGCGAACGAACGAGGACGACGGGAAATCCTTCTCCAATTCAGCGCTGACCTTGTAGCAGCAGGCCCCGATGTGAGGACCCGTCGAAGCGGAGAGCCTGGACGCGCTCACGCCAAGGCGAGCGAAGGCGGCGACGGCGGCCTTGGCCATGCCCGCGGCGGCGCCGCGCCGGCCGGCATGGAACACCCCCGCGGTCTTGCCGTCGTCGGACCAGAGATAGAGAGGCACGCAGTCGGCGGCGTAGACGCCGACACTCACTCCTGGGACATCGAGGATCCAGCCGTCCGCTTCCAGGCCGTCATTCTCAGCAAAAGCCGCGAGGATCTTGGCGCCATGAACCTGCTTCAACGTCAACGGCGCGAAAAGGCCGAGAATCGCCGCCGCCGCGCGGCGGCATGACTCGTCCTTCATGTTCCCCAGTTGACGGGTCGTCACGCCGTGGCGCAGACCGAGGGCGGAGAGCCTGGTGTTGACCAGGAATCCGTCCTTCCAAAGCCACTCTCGCGTCGCCACGCTAGACGGCGGCATGATCGGGGGCCAAGGACTTGGGCCGCATCTCCGGGGTCTTGCGCAGCGGGCGGACCCACTTCGTGAAGCTCGACGGGCGCAGCGAATACTCATGGACGAGGCGCACGACCTCGCTGACGGGCTGGAAGCTCTCCCACTTGATGCGCAGGATGCGCACGCCCGCCTGCTCCATCTCGCCGACGAACTGGTCGTAGTTCGACTTCAGCATGCGCAGGTAGTCCAGGCTGATGGTCTGCTCCATCACGCGGCCGCGGGAGTTGATGCGCTTGATCGCGGTCTCGGGCTGGCAGTCGAGGTAGATCAGGATCTGCGGGAACACCAGCTCGCGCAGGACCATGTTGTCGAAGAGATCCAGGTAGGTGTTGTAGTCGAGGTCGGTGATGAGCTTCTCCGGGTGCTCATTGAGCATGCGCGCGAAAATGGTGTCTTCCCAAATGGTGCGGTCCTGGACCACGCCGCGGATCTTGCCCAGGCTGATGCGGGTCACGAACTCGCGATGCTGGCGGAAGCGGTGGTTGAGCAGCCAGACCTGCATCATGGTCCCGTAGCCCTTCATATCCTTGTAGAAGCGCTCGAGGTAGGGGTTGCCGTCCACCTCTTCCAGGATGGGCTCGAAATTGAGCGCGCGCGCGAGGTCCGTGGTGAGGGTGGACTTGCCGACCCCGATGGTTCCCGCGATGCCGATGTAGCCTTCCGCGAACATGGTGACTCCTCCGGACAATCGGCCGTCAGGCCGGCTTGATCTCCTGCTCGATGCCCCGCAGCGCCAGCTTCAGGTCGTCGGGGCTCGTGGCGGCGGAAAGGACTTCGGTCTCCGACGCCAGGCCGTCCTTGAAAAGCTTGACGAGCGACTGGTTGAACGTCTGCATCCCGTAGAACTGCCCCTTCGTCAGGGCCGCCAGGATCTCCTGGGACTTGCTTTCCTCGATCTGCTTGCGTACGTGCGGCGTGTTGATCAGGATCTCGACGGCGGGCACGCGCCCGCCCTTGCTGCCCGCCAGCAGGCGCTGGCTGACGATGGCCTTCAGGCACTCGGCCAGCTGGACGCGGACCAGGGTCTGCTGGTGCGGCGGGTAGAGGTCCACGACGCGCGCGATGGTCTGGATGGCGTCGATCGTGTGCAGGGTGGCGAAGACCAGGTGGCCGGTCAGCGCCGCCGTGATCGCCGCGGAGGTCGTCTCCGCGTCGCGCATCTCGCCGATCAGGATGACGTCGGGGTCCTGGCGCATGGCCATCTTGAGGCCCTCGGCGTAGGCGACGGTGTCCTCGCCGATCTCGCGCTGGGTGACGACGCCCTTCTTGTCCTTGTGCACGAACTCGATCGGGTCCTCGATGGTGAGGATGTGCTCGGCGCGGTTCTCGTTGATGTAGTCCATCATCGCGGCCAACGTCGAGGACTTGCCGGCGCCCGTGATGCCGGTGACGAGCACGAGGCCGCGGCTGTTGTCGGCGATCTTCTTCAGGGTCGCGGCCGGCAGGCGCAGGTCCTGCAGGGTCGGGATCACGGTGCTGATGTAGCGCATGGCCAGGCAGAGCTTCGCGCGCTGGCGGTAGGCGTTGACGCGGAAGCGCGCCACCTCTCCGGCCTGGAAGGAGAAGTCGCATTCGCCGCGTTCCTGGTAGAGCTTCTTGGCCCGCTCCGAGGCGACCTGGATCAGCATCTGCTCGACGTCCGCGGCGGCAATCGCGTCCGCCGACACCTGGGAAAGCTCGCCGTCCACGCGGATGTAGGCGGGGCCGCCCGAGCGCACGTGGAGGTCGCTGCCGCGCTTGTTGACCAGCGTCTGGAGAAGTTCTTGGAGGGTCACCTGAGCTTCCTCACTTTCATGCGGAGATAGGCCGGCTTGGTCCAGCGGTCGGACTCGTTCATGCCCTGCAGGAGCTGGGCGTCGGTCTTCTCCGCGAGAATGGGCGCGGGGCGTCCCGGGCCGGGGCGGGCCGCCGCGCGGAAGACGCGCGCCGCGCGGCGAGACGGGAAGCCCGTCGCGATGACGATCACGCGGATGCGGTCGCCCAAGGTCTCGTCGTAGACGTTGCCCATCTTGAGCTTGACCTCGGGGCTGGCCGAGCCCTGGATGGCCGCCATGACCTCCTGGATCTCGGAGGTCTTCAGGCCGGCCCTGGAGCCCGCGATGTTGACGATGAGGCCCTTGGCCCCGTCCATGACCACGTTCTCCAGCAGCGGCGAGCTCATCGCCTCGCGGGCGGCCTGAAGGGCGCGCCCGGAACCGGAGGCCTCCCCCATGCCGATCAGAGCCTCGCCGGCATCCTTCATGATGGCGCGGAGGTCGTTCATGTCCAGGTTGATCATCCCGGGCACGGTGATGAGGTCCGAGATGGACTGGACCGACTTGCGCAGCACGTCGTCGACCATTCGGAAGGCCTGCTCGTGCGCCGTGTTGGGGTCGATGAGGTCGAAGATCCTCTCGTTCGGGATGACGAGCAGGGTATCGACGCTTTGGCGCATCTCCTGGATGCCGGCGTCGGCGACGGCGGAGCGGCGGAAGCCCTCGAAGCCGAAAGGCCTCGTGACGACGCCCACGGTCAGGGCTCCCAGCTCCTTGGCCAGGCGCGCGACCACGGGGGCTCCCCCGGTGCCGGTGCCGCCGCCCATGCCCGTGGTCACGAAGACCATGTCGGCGCGGTGCAGCGCCTCGCGCAGCCGCTCCTCGCTCTCGAGGGCGGACTGCCTGCCCTTCTCGGGGTCGCCGCCGACGCCGAGCCCCCCCTCGCCGAGCTGGATGCAGTCGTGCGCCTTGCATTTGCGCAGGACCTGCGCGTCGGAATTGGCCGCGAGGAGCTCGACTCCCTCGAGGCCCGCCTCCACCATCCGGTCGATGGCGTTGCAGCCGGCGCCGCCCACGCCGAAGATCTTGATGACGGCTCGCTTGGCATCGAAATCCTCGGCCAGCTGGATGCGCATCAGAAGAGCTCCTCGATCATCCCCGTGATCCTGCGCATCCACAGAGGGCGCTTGCGCGCGACGCTGCGCGTGTCGATGCCGCCCCAACGCGGGGAGGTCGAGTAGTGCAGCAGGCCCAGCGCCGTGGAGTAGGCCGGAGAGAGCCAGACCTCGTCGGCCTGGACCAGGTCCGGGTGCGGCACGCCGCGGCGAACCGTCACGCCCAGTATCTGCTCGGCCGCCTCGATCGTTCCGCGCATCAGCGAGCCGCCGCCGGTGAGGATGGCCCCGCCCGGCGCGACGATGTCGGCATAGGTGGAGTTCTGCAGGTCCTCGGCCACCACCGAGAAGATCTCCTCGACGCGCGGCAGGATGTAGCCCATCATCGTGCTGGTCTTCACGCGCAGGGGCGTGCGGCCGTCGATGCCGTGGCACTCGATGTCGGCGTCGCCGTTGAGCAGGCCCGGGTGCGCGATGCCGTGCTCGACCTTGATGCGCTCGGCAGTGGCGATGGAGGTCTTCAGGCCGACGGCGAGGTCGCGGGTGATGAAGTCCGAGCCTATCGGGATCTCCCGCGAGTACTTGATGGCCCCCTCGCTGTAGACGCCGATCGAGATGGACTGGCCGCCCAGGTCGATGAGCACGCAGCCCAGTTCCTTCTCTTCTGGGGAGACGAGGAGTTCTCCGGCGGCCAGCAAGCCGTAGACCGGCTCGATGACCTCGAAGCCGGCCTGCGCGACCGTCTTCATGATGTTGTTGAGATGCGTGCTGGAAGAGGTGATGAGATGGACCTCGACCTCGAGCAGGGCCGCCTCCATCCCGACGGGATGCTGCACGCCGCGCTGGCGGTCCAGCGAGAAGCCCTGGGGGACCACGTGAAGAATCTCCCGGTCGGAGGAGATCGGGATGGCGCGGGCGCTCGCGACGACGGCGTTGACGTCGTCGGCCGTGATCTCGCGGTCGGTGCGCGCGATATTGTAGGCCCCGCGGTTGTTGAGGCTCTGGAGGTGGCTGCCGCGCACGCCGAGCCACACCTGAGAGACGGTCGCCTTCGCGGCGGCCTCCGCCTGCTCGACGGCCCGC
>MGUL01000029.1:9533-10263 GCA_001800005.1 Elusimicrobia bacterium RBG_16_66_12
GTGACCACGCCGCCGTTGAGTCCCCTGCAGACGACGCTCGAGCCGCCGAGGACCTTGATCGCCCCGGTCGCGCCGTCCGGCGCCCCGATCAGGCACGTCACGCGTCCGCTGCCCATGTCCAGGCCCGCCACCAGATCTTGTTTCATCCTGCGGCTCATCGCACGCCTCCCCGGACTCCCGCGGCCAGAGACGGGCCGATGGGCTTGAGCAAGACTTTCCCGTCCTCGAAGAATCGGAGGTCCGCGGCGAAGGCGCCGGGGGCCTTGGCGCGCGCGTCGTCCAACGCCTCGGACAGGCGCGCGAGCTTCTCCTTGGTCCAATCGAGGCGTCCCCACAGGATGGTGGTGCCGTCCGTCAGGCGCGCCTCCCAGCCGTCCTCCGCGCCGCGGTACGCGAGCAGCGAAAGCGGCGACGGGAAGGACTCGGCGGAAGACAGGGCGGGCCATTCGCGCGCGAGGGCTTCAAGCTCATCCTCGGAGGCGCCCGCGACGTCGACGGCGGGACCGGAGAAGGCGAACACGCCGGCCGGGGCTTCAAACACGACTCCGCCCTCGCCCAAATAGCCGGCGCGCTTGCCGCGGCGCAGGGCGGCGGCGACGGCGCGGCGCAGGACCGGAACGAGGGTGGCGCGCCGCTCGCCCCAGGGGCGGCGGACCGAGACGTCCGCGATGCAGGGGAACTTCCGCTGGAGCGCCTCGGCCTTCTCTCCGGCCGAGCCGGGGGCGGCGTC
>MGUL01000029.1:10271-10992 GCA_001800005.1 Elusimicrobia bacterium RBG_16_66_12
CGACGACCGCCTGAGCCAGCGAGCGGAAGGGCTCGGAGACGCCGTCGACGAGGGCGGATTCGGCCGACGAGGCGATGGGCAGGGCCCGGCGCATGCGCGACAAGGCGGAGACGGCGTGCCGGGCCGACGCCGCGGCCAGGGCTCCCAGGAGGGCCAGCGAGACCGCCACGGCCGCCGTCTTGGCGCGGCGGCTGCGCTCGGAGGGCCGTGCGACGACGCGGAAGCGCCGGCGGGGGGCGGGCTTTCTATTCACCGACGACCCTCATCTCAAGCTCGAGGTCCACGCCGAAGGCCGCGCGGACTCGCTCGCGGATGAGGTCGACGAGAGCGAGGACATCGCGGGCGGTGGCCCCGGCGAAGTTCTCGATGAAATTGGCGTGCATCGCAGAGACGCGCGCGCCGCCGACCGCGAAGCCCTTCAGGCCCAGTTCCTCGATCATCTTGGCTGCGAAGCGTCCGGGCGGGTTCTTGAAGGTGGATCCCACGTTGAAGGTATGGACAGGCTGCGTCTGAAGCCTCTTCCGCTGATATCGCGCGACGAGCGCCATTATATCACCTTTATCCCCGGGCTTCAACCGAAGCGTCGCCGTCATCACGACGAGATCCCCGAGAGAACTCGCGCGGTAGGAGAACTTCAACCCGGACTTGGAGATCGTCCGGGCCTCCGCCGCGGACGGATCGACGGCCTCCACCTCTTCCACCAGCGCCCCGATCTCCCCGT
>MGUL01000029.1:11001-15467 GCA_001800005.1 Elusimicrobia bacterium RBG_16_66_12
CGGCGTTCATGACCACCGCCCCTCCCACGGGCCCGGGGACGCCCACGATCGGCTCCAGCCCCGAGAGGCCCCTCTGCGCGCAGGAGACCACGAGTTGGGGCACCCGCACCGAGGCCCCGGCCCGGACCTTCCCGTTCGCGAGGAACTCGACTCGCTCGAAGCTTCCGGCCAGGCGCAGCACGAGCCCGCGCACGCCCTGATCCTTGACGAGAAGGTTCGAACCCCAGCCCAGCACGAAGACGGGCGCGCGCGCCTCGCGCGCCAGGCGCAGGGCCTTCAGGACCTCATCGCGGTCGCGGGCATCCAGGAAGAGGTCGGCGGGGCCGCCGATCTTGAAGGTGGTGTGTCGGGCCAGCGGCTCGTCGAGGCGGGCGTCGGGCAGGACCTCGATGAATCGCGCGCGCCAGTCGCCGCCCATGGCGAGCTTTTACCATTTTGGAGGGGGTCAGGCCTTTAATTTATTTAACGAGGCTCCTCGTTAAATAAATTAAAGGCCTGACCCCTTCTTCCCTTCTTTGGTATCATGCGGCCATGGACGGCGCCTGGGTGGACCGGCTCGAGCGTCGCATCGGATTCCTGGCCGCCCCGGACCTGCCGCGCTTCATGTCCGGGATGACCGTCCTAGTCGGGGTGCTGGCCCTCCTCAAGCCGGAGTTCTTCGGCGTGCTGATGCTGGATCCGGACGCGGTCAAGCACGGCCAGGTCTGGCGCCTGTTCTCCTTCCTCTCCATCCCCCCCGTGCTGCCGCAGGACCTTTTCTCGGCCCTCTGGCTGGGTCTCTGGGTCTGGTTCCTGTTCGGCTGCCTGCAGACCCTGGAGAGGGTCTGGGGCGAGTTCAAGCTGACGGTCTTCCTCTTCCTGGCTGCGGCGGGCACGGCGGCGGCCGCGCTCTGGACGGGCGTGCCGACGGGCAACGGAATGCCGATCCTGGCCTGCTTCCTGGCGCTGACGCGGGTGGACCCGGAACGCATCGTGCTGATCTATTTCATCCCGGTGAAGATGCGCTGGCTGGCGAACCTGGCTTGGCTCTGGCTGGGCCTGCAGCTGGTGACGGGCCACGCCCACCAGCGCGCGCTGGCGCTGTCCGTGGCCGCGACCTACCTCCTCTTCTTCTGGGAAGGGCACCACCGGGACCTGAAGACGGCCTGGCGCCGGCGCGGAGGCCCCCGGTGATCGCGCTGCTGCTGGCGGCCGCGCTGTCGGCTCCGACGGACGCGGCGACGGTCAAGATCTTCGCTTACGACGACAAGGGCGTCGAGCTGGATCTGCCGGGCCTGCTGGGGCGCTTGGCCCGCGCCGACGAGAACCCCCCTTACGACCCGGAGAAGACGCCGCTGTGGGCCTTCCCCATCGACGGGAAGTCCGCGCCGCAGCGGGTCCGCCTGTCTCAGACGGGGAAGCTCATCTTCGCCGCCTGGGCCGGCGGCCCCGCGCGCCTGGAACTGGTCTGGCCGGTGTCCGGGGACGGATTCAACGCGGTCTCGGCGGACAACGGCGGCAACGGCTTCGCCGACGGCGCCGCGGTCTTCCTCAACGAGGAGATCGCGCTGACGCAGTACCGCCTCTTCAAGGATTCATGGAAACGGCGCACGACGGACTGGCAGCCGCTCTACGCGCCGGGCCAGAAAGCCAAAGACCTCGCTGAGAAGGCCAAGAACGCGATGGCCGACGCCTCCCGCCGGAAGGAAGCCCCCGCGCGCGCGCAGGCTTTCGCGCTGGCCCTGCAGGCGACGGCGCTGGCCTGGGAGAAAGCCCTCTTCGAGCACGGCCTGCAGCACACGGCCGACGAACGGCGCGCGAAGAACTTCCGCTTCGGGCTGACCCTCGACGAGACGATGCTCCAGCGCATGGACGACGTGGAGTGGGCGGCGGAGGCCGTGAGGCGCTCGGGCTCGGACTGGGTGCGGCTGGTCTTCCGCCCCAACGGCTCGGATTTCATGTACGCCTCGCTGCGCTCCTTCAACGAATACGACGGGGTGATCGACGAGCTCAAGAGCCGGAAGATCAAGGTGATGGGCTGCGTGCTGGACACGGCGCAATGGCCGAAGACGCTCACGCCCGAGGCGTACGCCGAGCGGGTCAAGAACATCGTGCTCCACTATAAAGGCAAGGTCGACGCGTGGGAAGTGGGCAGCGAGATCAACGGCGACTGGCTGGGCGGAAGCTCCTCGCCGCTGGGCTTGGAGCAGGTCTACAAAATATTCATGGCCGGCGCCTCGAAGGCCAAGGAGCTGGATCCCGAGACGGAGACGGTGGCCACGCTCTATTGGTGGGAGGCGACGGCCCCGGACCGCGAGCACTCGTTCTCGGGCTGGCTTGAGACGCACGCGGCCAAGGGCTTCGGCAAGAACATCGACGTCGTGGGCCTCTCCCTCTTCCCGGAGGATAATCCGGCGGGGATGGCGCTGGAGCGCGCCTTCGATTCGGCGGCCGAGGCGCTTCCCGGGCAGAAACTGATGCTGTCCAGCCTCGGCTACGCAGAACAGGACGCGCTCAAGGGCTACTGGTGGCTGGCGCCGGACGATATCGACGGCGCGCGCAAGGACATCGCCATACTCTACACGACCGCCTCGTGCGCCATGACGCGCTCCCTCGGCGGCGGCTTCTGGTGGCAGACCCTGGAGCAGATGCTCCCCCCGGGCCGCCGCAAGGCCACCGACCTCTTCAAGGTCTACCGCCGCACGCTCGAACAGCTCGGCCGCAAAGAGTAGCGCGGAGATATCGTATAATTCATCCTTCGAGCTCGTAGCTCAGGGGTAGAGCATGCGCCTTTTAAGCGCGGGGTCGTGGGTTCGATTCCCACCGGGCTCACAGCTTTCGCCGTTTTCGCCTCCATCGTCTAACGGTTAGGACGCGGCCCTTTCAAGGCTGAAACAGGGGTTCGATTCCCCTTGGGGGCAAGTTCTCAAAAGGCGTGTTTATCGACGGAGACTGCCGAAAGGCGGTCTCCGTCTTTATTTTGGCTTCTTGACCTTATGCCAGATTTATGCCATACTTCCTGGGGTCGATTTCGCAGACACTGTCTGCGAAATGTCCCGCCTACAGGTCGTTATTGCAGACGCGTCTGCAAAATTGAAGGATAGTCTCCGAGAGTCTCATGACCAAGCCACTGAACCTTGACTCGCTGCTGGCGCGGCTCGAATCCGGCGAAAGCCTGGAAATCGAGTTCAAGGCCGCCGCCGGCGGCCTGCCCAAGAGTTTATGGGAAACCGTCAGCTCTTTCGCCAACACGGCCGGCGGCTGGATTCTTCTAGGCGTGACCGAGGCCGGGAACGATCTGACGGTTCATGACGTCAAGAACGCCCCCGCGCTGGTCCAAGACATCGCCAACATCCTGCGCAACAAAGAGAAGATCAGCCGCGAGGCGTGCGGCCCGAAGGACGTGACCATAGAAACCGTCGGCGACGCGCAGCTCATCGTGATGAGAGTCCGCGCCGCTTCTTCGCGCGAGAAGCCCGTCTACCTGAACAAGAACCCGTACGAGGGCACTTACGTCCGGCGCAACGAGGGCGACTTTCACTGCAGCAAACAGGAAGTCGATCGGATGATCCGCGACGCCGCGGCAGAGAGCGCCGACTCGACGATCCTGTCAGGCTACACATGGAGCCATATCGATGACGATGCCTTCGTCGCTTATCGCCAAAGATTCCAGACCCTGAACCCCGGCAATCCGAAAGTCGACCACGACGGCCCCCGCTTCATGAGCGCCATCGGCGGATATCGCAAGGACCCGGAAACCGGGAAAGAAGGCCTCACCCGCGCGGCCATTCTCATGTTCGGCACGGAAGAAGCCCTCCACACTCTGCGCCCCAGGCATCTCATCGACTTCCGTCTCCTCGCCGTACCAGGGGAGTCGGGAGAACGCTGGGAAGACCGGCTCGTTTGCGAAGGCAATCTGTTCTCGGCCTTTCAGCAGATCTATCCGCGGCTGACCGCGCCCCTCAAGACGCCGTTCCAACTTGAAGGCCCCTATCGCATGACTCAGACGGCCGCGCACGAAGCCCTGCGCGAGGCCCTGGTCAACATGCTGGCGCATGCCGATTACGCCGAATCGGCGGCGCTGCTGGTCACGGCGTCGCCCGTGGAGTTCATGTTCAGGAACCCCGGCTCCTCGCGCATCCCGGAAGAAGACCTGTTGACCGGAGATCGCTCAGACCCGCGCAATCCGATCCTGCTCAGGATGTTCAGGTATATCTCTCTCGCCGAGGAAGCGGGGACTGGCGTTCCCAAAATCCTGCGCATTTGGCGAGAGGCCGGCCTGTCGCTGCCCGCCGTCACCAGCGACACCGAGCGCTACGAGTTCAGTCTTACGCTCAAGCTCGTCCACCTGCTCTCCAAGGAGGACCGCAAGTGGCTCTCCCTTTGCGCCAAGTCTGTGCCAAGCGCCGAGCAGTTGGGCCTGCTCGAGTCGCTGCCTGCGTTGACTCCGAACGAGCAAGTGGCTCTGATCCAGGCACGCAACACGG
>MGUL01000029.1:15482-17835 GCA_001800005.1 Elusimicrobia bacterium RBG_16_66_12
ACGCAACCATCCAAGCCCTGACGGGCTCGCACAAAGCCGATGTCACCCGTCTTCTGGTCGGCCTAAAAGAACGCGGCCTTCTGGATAGGGAAAGCTCGGGACGATGGGCCAGCTACAAGCTCCCGGCAAGACTTATCGAGGCCTATCATGTACCTATCAAGAAAAACGATAAAGAACCGGAAAAAACGATAAACAAAAACGATAAAGAACCGGAAAAAACGATAAACAAATCCCTGGAAGGGATAATTCCTCAAATAATCGAGTTCTGCTCAACTGCCAGGTCAGCCAATGAGTTGGCATCAAAACTCAACATGAACAGGCGTTATTTGGTCACGAAGCACCTCAAACCCTTGATAAAAAGTGGGCAACTAGCCCACACGAACCCGGCTTTCCCGAAAGCTCGGAACCAAAAGTACGTTGCCACTGAGAAAACGCCGGGTGGACAATAAAAACCGGGCCATCAACGTAGTTGACGCCCGGACGGGTATTCTACCATACCGCGCCGCATATGCCAGACAGTGTCTGGCAATTCCCGCGAGTACGCCATGACAGGACGAAATGCCCCCTGCCCCTGCGGCTCGGGACGCAAGCACAAGAAGTGCTGCCTGCGCGGCAAGGACTGATATGGCCCGCATCTACCAAATCTCGGGCAAGAAAGGCCTCACCTGGTATCTCGACTACAACGTGGACGGCCGCCGCCTGCGCAAGCGGGTGGGCCGCTCCAAGCGCCTCGCCGACCTGGCCCTGGCCGACGTCCAGGTGAAGCTGGAGCGCAAGGAGTTGGGCTTCCAGGCCAAGGACAAGGGCCTGGCCGACTTCATTGAGGAGTACCTCGCCTACTCCAAGAGCAACAAGGCCCGCCAGTCCTACGAGCGCGACACCTACATCATCAAGAACTTCACCGACTTCATCAAGGCCGACAAGCTCAGCGGCATCACCCCCGCCAAGCTCGAAGCCTACAAGGTCCACCGCCGCGAGAACGGGGCCAAGCTCACGACCGTCAACCGCGAGCTCAACACGATCAAGGCCATGCTCAACAAGGCCGTGGCCTGGGGCTCGCTGGCTCAAAGCCCGGCGAAGTCCGTCCAGAAATTCCGGGAACCGCGCCGGCAGGTGCGCTACCTCAGCAAGGACGAAGTGCGCACCATCCTCAAAGCGGCCGACGACCGCCTGCGGCCCATCATCGAGGTCCTCCTGCACACCGGCTTTCGACGCGACGAACTCGTCCACCTGGCCTGGGCCGACATCGACTTCAAGAACCGAGCGCTCTCAGTTCAAGCCAAAGACGACTGGCACCCGAAGGACTACGAGGCCCGCCACATCCCCCTGACGCCGCGGCTCAAGGAGGTCCTGGAGGAACTCCCCCGCAAGGACGGCGGCTTCGTCTTCACCAACGGCTCGGGCGGCATGCTCAACGGCATCGTGCTGGCCCGGACCTTCCGCGTCCTGCTCCGTAGCTGCGGCGTCAAGGGCGCTTCCATCCACACGCTGCGGCATACCTTCGCCAGCCACCTCGTCATGAGCGGAGCCGACCTTTACACCGTTCAGAAACTCCTGGGCCACTCCAGCATCAAGACCACCGAGATCTACGCCCACCTCGCCCCCGACTACCTCCGCTCCGCCATCGAACGCCTCAAATACTGACCTCTCTTCCCCCTTTCTTTTACTTCGCTGCGCCGGAATAAGTGCCCGGAGATTGAATGAGATCAAAATTGACGGCTCACGAAGTATTAGCTCGGTATGTCGAAGAAGATCTCCCCGAATTCAATGGCATCAGTCTTACAGATGTGAACCAGAAGGGCCTCAATGGCGGCACGCCCCTTTCCGTCGCTGCTACTCGCGGAGCTGTGGAAGAAGTCCGAGCGCTTCTCGAAGGCGGAGCGGACCCGAATGCCCGGGGAGAACATGGCGTTACCCATCTACACGACGCAGTTGGACAAGGCCATTTTGAAGTCGCAAAACTTCTCATCCAAAATGGGGCGAGAACAGATATGGCGGCTGATTTCGGCGGAACTCCACGGCAGTGGGCGGAGCGAGCAGGATTCTCTAAAATAGCCGCCCTCCTATCCGGAAAGAAATGAACAGCGGAGTGGGTGCCTGTCCTCGGTCGAACCAAACGCTTGAGCGGACGGCGGCTCGGCGAGGAATATCTTGATGGCGGGACGGCATTCGTGGCCAAGGATGGCCTGAACTACTTTCTCAAACTGAGGTGAGCCTTTGAAACTAATCGGGAAGAACGCCCGTGTCTACACCCTCGAAATCGAAGAAAATGAGCTCGAGTTGATCAACAATGCGTTGAATGAAGTCTGCCATGGGATCGATATTCCCGAATTCAAGAAACCACTTGGGCAAT
>MGUL01000029.1:17850-19300 GCA_001800005.1 Elusimicrobia bacterium RBG_16_66_12
AAGACCTACTACAACGTTTGAACTCCCTCTTGCCGACGAGATAGCGGCTGCCGACTATATGTTCAGGCTCGCCTTCAGAACTTCGACGAACTCCGCGCAGTTCTTATAGCGTTCCTTGTGGTCGGGATGAAGCACCTTCTTGAAGACCAGGTCGACGGCGGGAGGCAGGCTCGGCAATAGTTCGGAAGGCTGCGGGAAACGACCATCGAGCTTGTCCTGATAGGAGTTCTCACCGGCGAAGGGCAGGCTGCCGGTCAGCAGTTGGTACATGATGACGCCAAGCGAGTACACGTCGGACTGCTTGGTCACGACACCCATGGCCTGCTCCGGCGCCATATACGGCTGAGTGCCGACGACGACGTTGGTCATCGTCGTATGCGCATGATCGAGCTGGCGCGCGATGCCGAAGTCCATCACCTTGACCTGCCCATGCTCGTCGATCATCACGTTGCCGGGCTTCAGGTCGCGATGGATGACGTTGCCGGCGTGGGCGTAGTCGATCGCCTTGGCGACCGCGCGACCGATCTCATCGGCCTGCGCGGGCTTCAGACGGCGCTCAGGGCCGGCGGTCAGCAGATCCTGGACGGTCTTGCCCTTGACATAGGCGAAGACGATGAACAGCCCGCCCGGCTCATCGCAGATCGCGTACACGTCGACGATGTTGGGATGGCGAAGCTGGGCCACCATCTTGCCTTCCTTCACGAACCGGCGGCGGTGGTCCTCGTTTGAAAGCAGCTCGGGGTTCATCGACTTGACCGCGACGAGCCGCTCGAGCTCCTTGTCCCACGCCGCGTTCACCGTGCCCATGCCGCCTCGCCCCAACTCCTCCTTGATCAGATAGCGGCCGTTGCCGATGACCTGACCCTCGGCGCCCGCCGGAACCGGCGTGAACCACCGCTTCTTGATGCGGTGGGCGGACGAGCCTTCCTTGGCGAAGAACAGGACACCACCGGCGAACAACGACGCTCCCGCGACACCAATAAGGAACGGCAGGACGCCGCCGGCCGCGGCCCGAAGCCTTGACCACGCTTTCTGAAGGGCGCTCTCGCTTCCGGCGGGGACCGCCGCGCCGCCTTCCTCGCCCATCTCGCGCAGGCCCATGTCATACAGGTTCTTGTAGTCGGACGGCTTGAGCTCGGCCGCCGTCTTGATGTCGGCCAATGACGCGGAACTCCGTCCCAGCTTCTTCAGCGCCACGGAGCGCTGATAGTAAGCGTCCGCCATCGCCGGATCGCGCTTGATCGCCTCGCCGGCGTCCGCGGCGGCCCCGCTATAGTCGCCGGTCTTGTTCTTGTAAGAGGCGCGCGTGTTGTAGGCCGACGGCAGGCGCGCGTCGCCCTCCGCCAGCATCTCGATCGCCCTGCCGATGGCGAGCATCGCCTCGCTCATGTTGCGCAGCGCCACCCAGCCCGCCGCCTGCAGCATGTGGGGGTCCGGATTGGCCGGGTCA
>MGUL01000030.1:0-9515 GCA_001800005.1 Elusimicrobia bacterium RBG_16_66_12
GAACGGCATGAAGCCGAAGGGCTTGGTCGCGGCGGCGCCAACCACTTCCCATACGTCGAGGCCGAGCTTGTCGCAGATCTGGGCCATCTCGTTGACGAGGGCGATGTTGACCGCCCGGAAGGAGTTCTCCAGCAGCTTGACGAGCTCGGCCGCCTTGGCGCTGGAGACCGGGACGACCTGGCGCACGATCCGGCCGTAGAGCGCGGCCGCCAGCCGGGTCGAACGGCGGTCCAGGCCGCCCACGACCTTGGGGGTGTTGGGAATCTTCCATTTCGTGTTGCCGGGGTCCACGCGCTCGGGCGAGAAGGCCAGATGGAAGTCCCGGCCCGCCTTGAGGCCCGAGGCCTCGAGCGCGGGGCGCACGACCTCGTCGGTCGTCCCGGGGTAGGTGGTGCTCTCGAGGATCACGAGCTGGCCGCGGCGCAGGCGTTTGGAGAGTTCGCCGCAGACGGCGACGATGGTGGAGATGTCCGGCTCCTTGGACTTGCGCAGGGGGGTCTGCACGCAGATGATGACGGCGTCGCAGCGCGACAAAGAGCGGCCGTCCGTCTCGATGCGGAAAAGCCCTTCCTTGATGAGCCGCGCGACCTCGGACGAAGGAACGTCCTCGACATAGGAACGCCCCCGCCGCAGAGCCGAGGCGCGCGCGGGGCTGGCCTCGAAACCGACGACGGGAAAGCCCGCGCGGGCGAACTCGACGGCCAGCGGCAGGCCGACATAGCCGAGACCGACCACGCCGATGCGGGCGCGGCCTTCCTTGATTTTATCTTCCAGTTCCACGGCGCCAGTATAGTAAAATGCGCCTCCCGATGAGAAACCATGACATCTGCGTCGTAGGCGCCGGCTACGTCGGACTCGTGACCGGAGCCTGCCTGGCCGAGATCGGACACCGCGTCGTCTGCGTGGACTCCGACCCCAAGAAGCTCAAGACCCTGAAGAAAGGGATCGTCCCCATCCACGAACCGGGCCTGACGGAGATCTTCAAGCGGACCGTCAAGAACGGGCGCCTCTCCTTCGCGGGCTCGGTGCTGGAGGGCCTGCGCTTCAAGGGCCGGCGCGCGGAAGTCGTCTTCATCGCGGTCGGCACCCCCCCCCGGCACGACGGCTCCGCCGACCTCTCCGCCGTCGAGGCCGTCGCCGAGACCGTGGCCAAGAACATCGATTCTTATACCGTCGTCGTCGACAAGTCCACCGTGCCCGTGGAGACGGGCGATTGGGTCTCAAAGACGATCCAGCGCTTCAACAAATCGGGCACGCCCTACGACGTGGTCTCCAACCCGGAGTTCCTCAGCGAAGGCACCGCGGTGCGCGACTTCCTGAAGCCCGACCGGGTGGTGCTGGGGGTCTCCTCCAAGCGCGCCGAGACGCTGATGCGCGAGGTCTACGCCCCGCTCAAGGCCGTGGTCCTGGTGACCGACCTCAAGAGCGCGGAGCTCATCAAGCACGCCTCGAACTCCTTCTTGGCCGCTAAGATCTCCTACATCAATGCGGTCGCCAACCTCTGCGAGAAGGTCGGCGCCGACGTGCAGCTGGTGGCACGGGGCATGGGCCTGGACCGCCGCATCGGTCCGATGTTCCTCAACGCGGGGCTGGGCTTCGGCGGCTTCTGCTTCCCGAAGGACCTCGAGGCCTTCTACTGGATCAGCAAGCAGAAGGGCTACGACTTCCAGCTGCTCAAGTCGGTCCAGGACATCAACGAACACCAGAAGGGCTGGATCGCGCGCAAGATCGAAGAGAAGCTGTGGAACCTGGAGGGCAAGACCGTGGCCCTGCTCGGACTGGCCTTCAAGCCCGACACCGACGACATGCGCTTCGCCCCCTCCATCGACGTGGCCCGGCAGCTGAGGAGCCGCGGCGTCAAGCTCCGGGTCTTCGATCCCGTCGCGATGCCACGGGCCAAGAAGCTGCCCGACTTCAAGGGGGCGCACTTCGCCCAGGACGAATACGACGCGGTCAAGGGCGCCGACGCGCTCGCCGTGGTCACCGAGTGGCCTTGCTTCAAGGACCTCGACCTCAAGCGCGCCAAGCGCCTGATGCGCACGCCGGTGATCCTAGATGCGCGCAACGTCTTCGACCCCGCGAGGGCCCGCTCGCTCGGCTTCGAATACGCGGGCGTGGGACGGCCATGACCATGAAGCGCGTCCTGATCACCGGGGGTGCGGGCTTCCTCGGCAGCCATCTCTGCGACCATTTCCTCGGCAAGGGCTGCGAGGTCATCGCGGTCGACAACCTGCTCACCGGCAGCCTGTCCAACATCGAGCACCTCTTCAAGGACCGGCGATTCCATTTCATCAAGCAGGACGTGACGGACTACCTGCACGTGCCGGGCAATCTCGACTTGGTGATGCACTTCGCCAGCCCCGCCTCCCCCATCGACTACGCCCTCTGGCCCATCCCGACCCTGAAGGTCGGAGCGCTCGGCACGCACAAGGCGCTGGGCCTGGCGAAAGCCAAGGGGGCGATGTTCGCGCTGGCCTCGACCTCCGAGGTCTACGGCGACCCCTTGGTCAACCCCCAACCCGAGACCTATTGGGGCAACGTCAATCCCATCGGCCCGCGCGGCGTCTACGACGAAGCCAAGCGCTTCGCCGAGGCGATGACGATGGCCTATCACCGCTCCCACGGCATGCCCGTGCGCATCGTGAGGATCTTCAACACGTACGGCCCACGCATGCGGCGCAACGACGGCCGCGCGGTGCCGAACTTCATCACGCAGGCGCTGAAGGGCAATCCGATCACCGTCTACGGCGACGGCTCGCAGACGCGCAGTCTCACCTATGTGACGGACCTCGTCGACGGCATCGACCGCCTGATCCGCTCCAAGGCCGCCGGCCCGGTCAACATCGGCAACCCGAGGGAGATGACGCTCCTCGAGATCGCGAAGACCGTCAAGGGCCTGGCCCAGTCCCGCTCCAGGATCGTCTTCAAGAAGCTCCCGGTGGACGATCCCAAGGTCCGCCGCCCGGACATCACCCTCGCCCGCAAGCTCCTTAAGTGGGAGCCTCGGGTCCCGCTCGAGGAAGGCCTCCAGCGCACGATCGCGTACTTCCGAAAGACCCTCTAAGCCCGCCTCCTGACATGCCCGCCGCGCGTTTGCTAGAATCGGCGACGAAGCTGCGTCATTGTTAAGGAGGCCGCATGAGCACCCCCGGAACCGCTGAAAGACCCCTTTGCGTCGCCGTCATCGGAGCCGGCCCCTCCGGCTTCTACGCCGTCGAGGCCCTCCTGAAGACCCCGGGACTGAACGTCCGCGTCGACCTCTTCGACCGCCTGCCCTCCCCCTACGGCCTGGCGCGCGGCGGGGTCGCGCCGGACCACCAGAAGATCAAGGCCGTCACCGCCGTCTACGACCGCGTCGCCTCCGACCCCCGCGTGCGCTTCTTCGGCAACGTGAAGCTCGGCAGGGACGTCACGGTCGACGACCTGCGCGAACGCTACGACCAGATCGTCTACGCGGTCGGCTGCGAGAGCGACCGCAAGATGGGCATCCCGGGGGAGGAACTCAAGGGCTCCTACTCCGCGACCGACTTCGTCGGCTGGTACAACGGCCACCCGGACTACCGCGACCTGCCTTTCGACCTGAGCTGCGAGGCCGCGGCCGTCGTCGGCATCGGCAACGTGGCCATCGACGTGGTCCGGATCTTGGCCCAGGACCCCGAGATTCTGGCCAGGACCGACATCGCCGAGCACGCCGTGTCGGCTCTGCGCAAGAGCAAGGTCAAGCGCGTCTACCTGCTTGGCCGCCGCGGCCCCGTGCAGGCCGCCTTCTCCCCCAAGGAAATCGAGGAGTTGGGCGAGATCGAACGCGCCGACCTCATCGTCAAGGAAGACGAGATCAAGCTCGACGAGGTTTCCAAGGCCGGCCTCTGCGACGCCTCGGCCAAGAAGAACTACGACTACCTCTGCGAGGCCGTCCATAAGGGCGCGGGCTCCAAGGATCATAAGATCTTGGCCCGCTTCAGCGTCTCGCCGGTGGAACTCATCGGCAAGGACGGGAGAGTCTCCGCGATCAAGCTCGAGCGCAACAACCTCGAGCCCGACGGCAAGGGCAGCGTGAAGGCCCGCGGCAGCGGCCAGTTCGAGACGATCGAGGGCGTCGGCCTGGTGTTCCGCTCGGTCGGCTACCGCGGCATCCCCGTCCCGGGCGTGCCCTTCGACGAGAAAGCCGGGCGCGTGGCCAACGACAACGGCCGCGTCGTCGCCGCCGCCGGCGGACCGGTCGTCTTGTCCGAATACGTGGTCGGCTGGGCCAAGCGCGGACCCTCGGGCCTCATCGGCACCAACCGCGCCTGCTCCGTGGCGACGGCCGCGACGATGGTCGAAGACCTGAAGGCCGGCAGGCTGGCCCAGCGCGGCGTGGACGCCTCCATGGAATCCACCCCGCGGCTGCTCGCCTCCAAAGGCGTGAAGGTCGTCAGCTTCGCGCAGTGGAAGGCGATCGACAAGCTCGAAGTCGAGAACGGTAAGAAGGCCGGCAAGATCCGCGAGAAGTTCACCCGCGTCAGCGAGATGCTGGCCGCGGTGGACGCTCCGGCCGTGGGACCTAAGGCCTAAGCCCGACGGTCCGTTCGCCTCTTGCGGCTGCTCCCGCTCCCACAGCGGCTCCCATCGCGGCCCCTGCGGCGACGGTCGTGGCGACCCCGGCACTCTCGGCCGCCTCCGCCCGACGCCGCGCGATGGAGAAGGACTCCTCCTGGGGCCCCGCGCTCGAGCAGTACGAAGCCCTGTTCCGCGCGCTCTTGACGCGTCCCGCCAGCCGGGCCCCCAGCTCCCGCCCCGCCTCCGGCGACAGCGCCAGCTCCACGAGCTCCGCCAGCGACGCGCGACGCGACGGCTCCACCGCCGAGTAGTCGCGGGCGATCCTCTCCGCCAGGGCCTGACGCGCCGTCCGGACGCTCCAATCGCCGGTGCGGCTCACCAGCCAGCCCGCGGCACGCCGTTCGTCGAGCACGATGATCCCGGTCTCCTCGAGGCGCACCAAGGCCCGCGTGAAGGCCTCGCCGTCCTGACCCGGCAGCTCGACGAACGAGCGCCCCTCGCCGATCAAGGAGAGGACCAGCTCCGCATCGCGGCGCTCGACCTCCTCTCCCGGGAAGGATGCCAGGTGCATCATATAGGCGCGCGAGACGTCGTCCTGCTCGTCGCGGCCCAAGACGGAGAGCTCCGCGCGCAGGTCTTCGATCTCAAGGCTGGCCCAGCGTCGCGCGCGTCTCTCGGACGCGGCCTGAAGGAGGATCCAGCACGCGGCGGCCTTGCCGTCGCGGCCGGCCCGGCCCGCCTGTTGATAAAACTCCTCGAGCGAGGCCGGCAGGCCGAGATGGACCGTGAACCGCACGTCCGCACGGTCGACGCCCAGGCCGAAGGCGCGCGTGGCACAGAGCAGGCCGCGCCGGCCCGACAGGAAGTCGTCGGCCGCACGTCGCTTGGCGGCATCCCAAGAAACGGCCTCCTGGCCGGCGGGAGCCCGTCCGGTGTAGGCCGCGGCGTCCAGACCCTCGGACCAGACCAGCTCCTCGGTCACCGGGGCGGCGCCTAAAGGTCCCTCCACGCGCGGGCAGAAGACGATGCCCGGCCCGAAGCGACCCTCGGGCAGTATGCGGGTCAACAGCTCGCGCAGGCGCACGAGATGGTCGGGGGCCGCGCTCCGCCAGACCCGGAACGACAGGTTGGCGCGCGAACTGCCCCGATCCTCGCGCACGGGAGCCCGCAGTCCCAGCACGCGCTCGGCCTCCGCCAGCGCTCCGGGCGTCGCCCCGCCCGAGAGCGCCGCCAGGGCCGGGCTGCGGCCGGAGGAGCTCGCCCAGACGCGCAGTCGCGCGCCCAGGGCTCGGTAAGCGGGCCGCCAGTCATGGCTTCGTCTCGCCGCGCAATGCGCCTCGTCGATGGCCACGAACGGCACGCCCCCGACTTCGGCCGTCGCGCGCAGGGCGTCGCGGAACGAGCCGGAATCGAGGCGTTCGGGCGCCGCCAACGCCAGGATCCATCGGCCCTCACGCATTCCGGCCAGGGCGCGTCGCGTCTCTCCCGCATCGTCTCCGGATAGAAGCCCGATGCGCGTGATGCCGAGAGTCCTCAGCCTCCGCGCCTGGTCGCGCAGCAGCGCGCGCAGGGGCGCCGCCACGAGCGGCGTGCCCGTCGTCAGCAGGGCGGCCAGCTGGTAGCACAGCGATTTTCCACCGCCCGTGGGCACGGTCAGGACCAGGTCGCGGCCCGACAACAGCGCTGCAGCGCCCTCCGCCTGGCCGGGGCGCAGTCCATCCACACGCAAGAGCCGATTCGCCAGCGAAGCAAGGACGGCGTCGTCCCGCTGGAACGCCACCCTCTCGGTCGAGAAGACGGGCTCGGACGAACCTTCCACGGCGCCGTCGTTGACCAAGGCGTTCCGCCACCCGCCCCGGCCCACGCCCGTCCATGACACGAAGAGCGGCTCTTCCCCAAGCTGGAATCCCTCATCCGGGTAGAGCTGGGCGATCTCGGCCCATAGACGTTCGATGTCTCGCCGTGCCGTTTCCGAGAGCCACTGGGCCTCTCCGAGCGAAAAATCCCCCCGTCGAGAAAGATCCGTCTCGATCCGCTCCGGGACCCCGCCAGGAACGGCCAGGGCACAGGCGGCTTGAAAGCGGTGGAAGGCCGCGTAAGCCGCCGCCGTGCGGACGCCGAATCGCACTAGCAGGGCCGTTTCCAGCTCCTGCCCGGGCGGCACCAAAGCACCCCGCGTCAGGATCCGCCACACCAACCCCCGGACCCAGCCCGGCTCAGGATGATCCTCCAAGCTCAGACACCAGCGGGACCAGGACTCGGCGCGCGCTGCGAAATCCGCGTCCGCCTGTCTCGAGACCGTCACGAAAGGCGCCCCCGTCGAGGGAATCAAAAACTCCATGGCTTAGCGGCTGGTCTGGAAACCTATTTTCTTGGCGGGCTTCTTCGGCGGCTCCATCAATTCGCGGATGGCGTCGAAGAGGGGTTGGATGTGCGTGTCATGGCTTTCCACGCGGTGTTCCAACTCGGAGAACTTACGGGCCAATTCCTTGTGTGTCGCCACCAGTTCGCGCAGCCTCACGAATGCCCGGACGACCTGAATACTCGCATTGACGGCGATCTGGCTATTGAGAACGCTGGCGAGCATGATGGTCCCGTGCTCGGTAAAGACATAGGGCGGTCGGCGCATGCCCATCAGGATCCCCCGATTGGATGTCGCAAATTGCGACATCCAATCCGCTGTCTCTGCCATGACCTTATGGCCGCGGATCAGATAGATACGGCGCTCGATCAGCTCGGCCGGAACAAGGGATTTCATTTCAACCTCCAGCTTCATACATCAGATATGGGGAACTCTCCGCGAGAATTCCGCGACCTCGCGCCGCAGCTCGGCCCGCAGCTCGTCCTCGCTCGGCAGATGCAGCTTGTAACGGCTGGCGAAGATGGTCTTCTGCTGTTCGGGCCCGAGCGTATAGCGCACCACGGCGTCATTCTTGTCGGCACAGAGGATGAGACCCAGCGTGGGACCGTCCCCTCCGGTGCAGCGCTCTCGGTCGAAGTAGTTCACGTACAGCTGAAGCTGGCCCAGGTCCTGGTGGGTGAGCTTGCCGGTCTTCAGCTCGATGAGCACGTAGCACTTCAAGACGACGTGGTAGAAAACCAGATCGATGTAGAAGTGGTCGCCGTCGAGGGTGAGCCTCTCCTGGCGGGACACGAAGGCGAAGCCCTTGCCCATCTCCAGCAGGAACTTCTGCAGGTTCCCGATGAGCGCCCCCTCAAGCTTCGTCTCGACCAAGCGGTGCGACTCAGGCAGTCCCAGGAACTCGATGACCACCGGGTCCTTGAACACGTCCAAGGCCCTCTGGACCTCGTGTCCCTTGGTGCTCAGTCGCATCAGTCCGGTTTTGTCCCGGCTCTTCGCCAGCCGCTCATAGAGCAAGCTGGCCATCTGTCGCTCCAGCTCCCGCGCGGACCAGTTATTCTTGATCGCCTCGATCTCATAGAAGGCGCGCTTGCCCGGCTCGTCGGCTTTCAACAGCGTCCGGTAGTGGGTCCAGGACAGATTCGCATGAAAGCGACCTGGTTTCCACGATTGTGAACTCAGTGCGTTCACAATCGCCCCGCCCCCGGAAGCCGGAGGCAATTCTCTACGCACTGCGTAGAGAATCTCCGCAGAGGAGAGAAGTTCGGAATATGTCCTATAGAACTGGACCATGAAAAACAAGTTCCGCAACGAGTAGCCCGGACCATAGCTCCTCGTCATTTCCTGCGCAAGAGCGTCGATCAGCTTTCTGCCGTAATCAGCTCGCGCCCGACCCTTCTTCTCTTCTAAAGAAATCTCCCGCCCTATCAGCCAGTTCGAGACGACTTGAGCGGTGTTGACGGAGCGAGCCGCTCCTGAACGGGCGGACTCGATGATCTCCCGGATCCGACCATGGATATCCATGGATCATATACGGCGACCCCCCCAAGAAAGTTCCCTGCTATACTGGACGTGTGAGGAGACCGATATGAAGATTTTCATGCTGACCACTGCGATGATCTGCGCGTTGGCGTCCGCAGCCCCTCTGCGCGCCGATCTCGCCGAGCTCAGCGGCAAGATCGACGCGCTGGAGGCCAAGGCCAAGAAAGCCGGAGTCGAGGCGCGCGAGCGGCTCACCGAGACGAAGAAAGATTGACGGGCCGTGATGGGGTTTATCACATACGACTCGCACCGGTGCGAGTTTCACCGCGCGGCCCGCGGCCCAAACCGCTAAAATCCCCCGGTGATGTCCCATCCGCTGAAGGTCATCGGGATCCTGCGCTCCTGCTTCCATGAGAAGTTCGGCACGCCCCGCCAGCCCCATCTGGTCCCGGGTGCGACGGCGACGCTGACCGTCCGGGCCGCGTACCTGCCCGAGCATTCCCTGGCGGGCCTGGAGCGCTTCAGCCATGTCTGGCTACTGTCGTACTTCCATCTCAACACGAACAAGAAGTTCCTGCCCAAGGTCCACCCGCCGCGGCTCAAGGGCGAGACCATCGGCCTCTTCGCCTCGCGCTCGCCCCACCGTCCCAGCCCCGTCGGGCTGTCGCTGGCGCGGCTGGTGAAGGTGTCAGGCGACACCCTCCATCTCTCCGGCATCGACCTCGTGAACGGGACCCCGATCCTGGACGTGAAGCCCTACATCCCGGAGTCGGACTGCCTGCCCGAGGCTTCCGCCGGCTGGACCGCTCACGCTCCCTTCCCGATGCTGCAGGTCGCCTTCACCGAGGAGTCGCTGGCCCAGATCGCCGCCGCTGAGGAGCGCCTGGGCATCCATGGGATCGAAGGTCTGCTCGCGGACATCCTGCGCCAGGACCTGCGCAACCCGCGCGACAAGGCCCAGAGCAAGGACGGCCTGGAGTTGGGCTTCTTCCTGCACGACTTCGAGGCCCGCTTCGTCGTGCGAGAGGGCACGGTCACTGTGGTCCGCCTGCTGACCGGGACGACGATGCACAAGAACGAGCGCCGCCTGCCCCAGCGCCGCGTCGGCCTGGCCGAGTGACCGACGACTGGC
>MGUL01000030.1:9551-16216 GCA_001800005.1 Elusimicrobia bacterium RBG_16_66_12
CTGCATCTGTTCGCCGGAGTGCTGATCCCGTTCTTCACCGACTGGGGCGGCATCACGCTCTCGCAGGTGATGTGGCTGCAGTCCTGGTTCATGATCTGGATCGTCATGCTGGAGGTGCCGACCGGCGTCTTCGCCGACCGCCACGGCCGCCGCGCTTCGCTCTTGTGCGCGACGCTGTTCCTGATCTCGGCCGTCGCCTACTACGCCACCCACCGGGGTCTGGCGCACTTCATCGTGGCCGAGTTCCTCTGGGCCTGCGCCGCGGCCTTCTCCTCCGGCGCCGACGAGGCGATGATCTACGACAGCCTGAAGGCCGCCGGGGAGACCGGCTCCTCGAAAACGGCGCTGGCAAAGCTGGGCACCGTCTACATCACGGCCATCGCCGTGGCCGCACCGATCGGCAGCCTGGCGGCCGCGCGCTGGGGGCTGGCCGCGCCGATCCAGCTGATGCTGATCCCCTTCATCCTCGCCCTGCCGGTCGCCTGGTCTTTGCGCGAACCGCCGCGGGAACACGAGGAACGGCGCGGCTACTGGGAGACCCTGACCCGCGGCGGCAAGTACTTCCTGGGCCACCGCATCCTGCGCGCGCTCGCCTTCGATTCGGTCACGGTCTGGTGCTTCAGCTTCATGATCATCTGGCTCTACCAGCCGCGCCTCAAGGAGCTGGGCATGCCCCTGGTCTTCTTCGGCTTCGTCACGGCGGGGATGACCCTGTTCCAGGCCGTCCTGTTGATGCGCATCGCCGACGTCGAGCGCCTCTGCGGCGGGCCGCGCCGCTTCCTGCTCGTCAGCAGCGTGATCCCCGGCCTGGGCTACCTGGCGCTGGCCGCCGCACCCGCGCTCTGGCTGGCCGCTCCGCTGTTCATCCTGATCGCCGCCTTCGGCCTGTCGCGCTCGACCATCCTCAACAACTACATGCACAAGCACATCGACGGCTCGCGGCGCGCGACGGTGATGTCATCAGTCGGGATGACGCGCCAGCTGCTGATGGCGACGGCCTACCCGCTGGTGGGCTGGGCGGCGCAGAGGTCTCTGAGCTGGACCTTCGCGGGGCTGGGGGCGGCGATCCTGGCCAGCGCCGCGGCTTCCTCGATCGAGGAAGCCCATCTTCTGGAACGATAAGGAGCCCCGGGCCGTCCATTGCGCTCGCCAGGAATCGAACCTGGATATCTGCCTTCGCAGGGCAGCACACTATCCTTTGTATTACGAGCGCAAAAGAAGGCCCGGGGAGCTTGAGTATAACTTATCCGGCCCGGGGGGGTCCAACCCGCCTCAGGATCGGGTGAAGTAGGTCTTGAACAGCTCGGGCGATTCGGTCTGGGTCCAGGAGGCGAAGCCCTTCGCCGCCGCGCGCTCGATGAGCGGCGCCGGCAGGAAGGGCGTGACGAGGGCGAGGATCTTCCCCGCCTCCAGCGCGGTCAAGCGCCCCATCACCTCCGCCACTGGATGGCCGCCCGCCGCCAGCACCGGCCGCGCGTCGAAGACCCCGGCGACCCGGGCCGGGTCGAACCAGGCCGGCCGTCCGTCGGCGGGCGCCGGGGACGGGGCGCCCTGATAACTCAGCAGGCGCTGCTCGCCCTCCAGCGCGCGCAAGGGCGTCAGGTCCTGGGTGACCTCGAGGGTGCCCAGGTAATCGCCGCCCTTGCCGCGCACCGCGTGGTACTCGATGTGCACGAAGCGTCCCTTGAAGTTGATCCAGAACGGTGCGCGGCTCTGCCGCCCGGCGCGGAAGTCGTCGATGATCTTCTGCACGATGTGCATCGAGGCCGGGGGGTGGCAATTCTGGACCTTGCGCCCGAGGATCGCCTCGTTGCGGTCGAAGATCCGCTCCGCGCCCTGGGTGAAGAACCTCACGCGGTCGTCGTTGTCGACGAAAGTGATGTCGAAGGGAAGCGCGTTGAGCAGGCCCGCCAATTCCGCAGGGGAGAGGGAACCCGCCCCGACGGGGATGCGCCCCGCTTCGGCCGCAGCCGCCGGCGAGGCCGCGGGCGCCTCGGGCTGCCAACGGGTTTCCGGGGTGTGAAGGCAGAAGCCAATCTCATAGCTCTGCCGCTCGACCTCGCCCCACTCCTCGGGGGTGAACTTCTCCAGGCACATCGGCAGCAGGATCTTCTCCTCCTTGAAGACCATCTCCTCGACCGCGGCCAGCGCCGGCTCCACGAGGGGCCCGGCGAGGGCCTTCAGCCCGGCGGCGTCGAGCCCGGAGGCTCCCCGCAGGGCCGCCAGCGCGGCCTTCAAGAGGGCGCGGACCTCGTCGTCCTTGCCCCACATCACCTTGGAGGGGCCGAAGATGCCGTATTTCTCCAGGAAAGGGAAGACCAGGTTCTCCTTGCGGCGGTAGTGCTTGTCCACGTCGCGCAGGCCTTCCAGGCGCTTGAGCAGCTCCCCCGCCGGGTAAGAGGCGTCGGCGCCGGGCGGGACCTTGTCCAGACCGGCGAGCACGGCGCGCGTCGCCCGGCACTCGACTTCGAGGAAGCGGTTCTCTCGATGGAAGGTGTCCACCGGGTGTCCGCGCGGCACGTCGCGAGGAGCCTCCTCGATGAGCCCCCTCAGGGCCTGGCTGTGGACGTCGCAGAGCTTCTGGACCTCGCTTGCCGGAAGCCCTCCCGAGATCAGCTCCTGCTCGACCTCGACGACCATGCCGTAAGGGACCTCGCCCAGCAGGCGCCGGACCTCCTCGTGGACGGTCTGCGCCGCCCGGCCCTCGTGCAGTTCCAGGATGAGCCGTTTCAGGGCCTCCTTCTTCACGCGCAGGTTGTCGAGGAGTTCGGACATGAGGATTACTTGGCGGGCTCGGCCTTCTCGGCGTCCAGGGCCTTCGCCTTGGAGATCGCCTCATCGACGGCCGGCAGATGGCGCGACTTGGGATGGCTGACCTTGAAAGCCTCCAGGGCCTTCAAGCCTTCGTCGTTCTTGCCGGCCAGGATCAGGCTGACGGCCTTCTCGAACTCGGCGTCCTCGGCCATCGCCGCCTTGTTGCGCTTGGCGCGGACGTCGCCTTTAAGGCTGGTCTCGTTGGGATCGGCCAGTTCGGAGTACTGCCCCGCGCCGCGTACCGCCGCGACGGAGCCGGCGCCCCTCGCCCGCTTGCGCTCGCCCTGGACGGAGGACTGTGCCAGGGAGCTCTTCAGGTGCTTGAAGAAGGTCATGATGGATTCCTTCGCCGTCGGCGCGGGCTTCTCCTCGGCCCGGGCGGCGCCCGTCAGGAGCAGAACGGCGAGAGCGGCGGTCAGGATGTTCTTGTTCATGTGATTCCTCCTCAGAGTCCTTTCACGAGATTGTCGACGAACGGCTTGTAGCCCGGGGAGAGGGCGACGGCCTTCGAACCGTATTCGCGCGCCGGCTCCGGCTTCTTGAGCTTGATGGCGGTCTTCATCAGGTTGAGCCAGGTGTTGGCGTCGTCGGCCTCCGCCTCGGAGGACTGCAGGAAGCGCTTCTCGGCTTCCGCGAAATCCCCTTCCATGAAGGCCACGCTGCCCAGGTTGTTCATCGCCGCGGCATCCTTCGGGTCCAGGGCCAGCACCTTGTTGAACTCCGTCACGGCTGCCTCGCGGTTGCCGAACTGATATTCGACGATGCCCAGCTGGAGCTGCGCCTCGGCGTCCTTGCCCCCCTTCTTGATCATCGCCTCGTAGTGCTTTTTCAGGAACTGGTAGCGGTCCTTGGCGAGCACGTTGACCTGGTCGTCATAGCGGCGCTCCAGGGCCGCGGCCTCGGGCAGGACCGGCAGGGAGTCGGGCTTGGGCATCGTGACGGCCTCGTATTCAGCGAAGGTCTTGTCCACGTCGATGACCTTGACCCGCCCCTTCTCCGCTTCGGCCTTGTAGGCGTAAGCGCCCTTCGAGAGGGCCTCGTAGAAGGGCTTGCCGACATAGGTGACCTCGATCGGGGCCCACATCGTGCCCTCGTACTCGACCAGCAAGTCGGCCGGCAGGCCCGCCTCGAGCGCGTCCTCGGCCCCCGTGTCGAACATCAAAGTCATGTGGCCGGGGTAGTCGAGGATGGCCACGCTCACCTCGTTGTCGACCAGCAGGGCCGAGTAGAGGGAGGTCAGGTCCGAGCACTGTCCGGACTTGCGCTTCAACGTCTCGCGCGGGTACTGGGTGTAGTCGACCGGGAAGTTCGGGTCGTCGTGGGCGGCCTCGAACGGGTTGGCGGGGTTGGCCGCGAACTTCACGCCGTATTCGGCCAGCGCGTTCCACAGCTTCATCGCCTTGACCACGTTGCCGTTGAGCGCGGCCACCTTGCGGCTCTTGAACTCCATCGAGACGACGGACTTGAAGTTCTTGACCGGCTCATCCTTGTAGGTGATGAAGTTCGCGATCTTGCGCGGATCGTCCCAGGTGATCGCGTTGCGCGAATAGAGGCGCAGCGGCTTGGTCAGCGAGACCGTGCGCGGCTCGCCGCTCTCGAAGTAGTTCATCGAGAACTCCGCCTGGATCGGCGTGTCCTCGGCCACGTCGAGGATCTTGTTGTTGAGCGTCGCGATCAGCGGGATCTCCATGATCTGCTTCGGGTCCAGCTTCTTGATCTCGGTGTCGAAGCCGAAGTCCATGTAGTCCTTCAGCTTGAAGGTCACCTTCACGTTCAGGAACGGGACGTTCACGTTGTTGGTCACCACGGCCTTGCCGATCGGGTTCTTCAGGTACCACTTATAGTTGGCCGCGAAGATGTTGCCGAGCGTGACCGAGGAGATCTCGACGGGAGCGCGGTTGAAGGCCCCGGACACGTAGGTCTCGAGAGCCCGGCCGGCGGGGCCCACGTCCTTGGTCTTGGACACGGTCGCCACACGGTACCAGTACTTCTCGTAGCTGACGACCTCGGAGTCCTGGAATTTCTCCTCCTTGACCGTCGCGATGGCCGCGAAGGGCCCCGCAGGCATGCTGGCGCGGGCGACCTGATAGCCGTCCGTCCAGGGGTTGGCCACCGGCTGCCAGGAGACCGTCACGATGCCCTCCTTGGTGGAGGTGGACACCCCGACGGGGGCGGCCAGCATCGGATGCAGGTCGTAGGAGACGACGCGGTTCTTGCCCTTGTCGGCGATCAGCAGCTTCTCGCCCTGCACCGCGATGGAGACGGGAGCCGTCAGCTCCCGCTCCTGCTTGCCGCCGGCGAAGAAGTCGGTCAGCCACTTGCCGTCCTTGGTGTGGACGCTGACGCGGTTGAGCGCGGAGTCCAGGGTGTAGAGGTAGTTCTGGCCGTCGAAGGCGAGGGAGACGGGGCTGCGGAACTGGCCCGGGCCGTCGCCGTCCGCGCCCCAAGCGGCGATGAACGCGCCGGAGGGTTCGACCTTGATCACCTTCTTGAGGCCCTTGTCCGCGAAATAGAGGAAGCCGGACTTGTCCCAGGCCGCGGCCACCGGCTCCTGGAGCATGTGGGGGCCGACCTTGGGCCCGATCCCGAAGAGGAACACCCCCTCGGGGCTGAAAGCGTCGATGCGCTGGTTGCCGGTGTCGGCGACGTAGACGGTCCCTTCCTCGTTGATGGCCACCCCGTTGGGTTCCCGCATGCGGCCTTCCTTCTTCTTGCTGTCGAAGAAACCCTGCGCCTCGCCGATGTTCGACTGCCACTTGCCGTCCAGGCCGAAACGCTGGATGCGGCTGTTCGGGGTGTCGGCGACATAGAGGCCCATCTTCCTGCTCGCCGCGATGCCGCCCACGCCGCGGGTCGCGTCGCCGCCCTTGCCTTTGGCGGCGCCGAAGCGCCGCGTCTCCTTGCCGTCAGGGCCGATCAAGACGAACTGGCCGTCCTTCGGCAGATAGGCATAGAGGTCGTCGCCGAAAGGCGCCAGGATGGAGGCGGCGTAGGGCCAGGCGCGGCTGGGCCCGGAGACCGACATCTTGGTCTCGGTGTTGGGCGCCAGAGGCGCGGTCTTGAGCTTGTTGAGCAGCTCCACGCGGTGGATGCGGTTGTTGCCGGTGTCGAGGATGAGCAGGAGCCCGTCGGGGGTCGCCGCGATGCCCTCGGCCTTCTTCAGCTGGCCGACGCCCGAGCCGTAGGAGCCGAAGCGGCCCAGGATGAAGCCGTCGCCCGACTGCTCGATGACCTTGCCGTTCCTGCCGTCCAGCACGTACATGAAGCCGTAGGCGTCGACGGCCGCGTCGTTGCCGAGCAGGCTGAACTCCTTGATGAATTTCGCGTCGGCGTTGAACTTCTGCACGCGCTCGTTGCCGCGGTCCAGCACGTAGACGTTGTCGGAGGGGTCCACGGAGACGCGCGAGGGGCCGCTGAACTTGCCGGCCTCCTTGCCGGACGAGCCGAACTGGAAGAGGAGGATGCCCTCCTGGGTGAAGACCTGGACGCGGTCGTTGCCCGTGTCCGCCACGAAGATGCGGCCGTCGGCCCCCACCGAGACCGACTCGGGCGCGCGCAGCTTGCCCGGCTCCGAGCCCTTCTCCCCGAAGGCGTACAGGAAGTTGCCGTCGCGGTCGAAGAGCTGCACGCGGTGGTTGCCTGTGTCGGCCACGTAGACGTTGCCGCTGGGGCCCACGGCCACGCCGCGGGGTCCGGAGAAGGACCCGTTCTGCGCGCCGGAGCGGCCCACGTTCTTGATCAGCGTGCCCTGGGCGTCGTAGAGGAAGAGCATGCTCTTCTTCTCGTCGATCACGTAGATCCGTTCGGCCGAGGCCGCGGCGGCCACGGGCTTGGCCATCTCATCGCCCTTG
>MGUL01000030.1:16228-29335 GCA_001800005.1 Elusimicrobia bacterium RBG_16_66_12
AAGCGGATGGTGTCGTAGGCGCGCGCCAGCGGCGCGAGGCCCAGGATCACGGAGAAAAGGATCGTGTTGCGCTTCATGCTTGGACGGCCTCCTTGATCAGCTTGTTGACGAGGGCGGGGTTCGCCTTGCCTTTGGAAAGCTTCATGACGGCGCCGACGATCGATCCGATGGCGGCCTCTTTGCCCGACTTGAGGTCCGCCGCGGCTTTGGGATTGGCCGCCAACGCCTGCCGAACCCAATCCTGAATCTGCTTGTCGTCGGAGACCTGGGCCAAGCCCAACTCCTCGACGAGCGTCTTCGGGGCCTTGCCGGATTCCCACATCTTCGCGAACACATCTTTAGCGCCCTTGCTCGACAGCGTCCCGGCGACGACCAGCCCGGCGAGTTCGCCGACATGAGCCGGCGGGAATGGGGCCTCGCCCGCCGTTTTATTATCGGCGTTCAATCTTCCCAGCATCTCGGTCGAGAGGATGTTCGCCACGGTCTTGACCGCCGTCTTGGGCGCGGCCGCGGCGGCCTTTTCAAAAAAATCAGCCAGTGTCTTGTCTCCCGTCAGAACGTCGGCGTCATACGATGATAGCCCCAATTCGGCGATAAAGCGAGCCCTCTTCACGGCCGGCAGCTCCGGCATGTCCTCCTTGATGGCCGCGACCCACGCCGCATCGGCGACCAGGGGGACCAGGTCGGGATCGGGGAAGTATCGATAGTCGTGCGCCTCTTCCTTGGAGCGCATCGAGACCGTGGCCTGAGTCTCGACGTTCCAGAGGCGCGTCTCCTGGACGATCTTGCCGCCCGCCTCGACGATCTCCACCTGGCGGCGGAACTCGAAGTCGATGGCGTCCTTGACGTTCTTGAACGAATTCAAGTTCTTGAGCTCGGCGCGCGTGCCGAACTTCTCCTGGCCGACGGGGCGCACCGACACGTTCGCATCGCATCTCATCTCGCCCTTCTCCATGTCGCAACGAGACGACCCAACGAACTGGATGACCTCCTTGAGCGCGGCCAGGTAGGCGTACGCTTCCTCCGAGCTGCGGATGTCGGGTTCGGAGACGATCTCGATCAAGGGCACGCCCGCGCGGTTGAAATCCACGAGGGAGCCGTCGATCTTGAGCGAGCCGACCTCGTGGAGGAGCTTGCCCGCGTCCTCCTCCATGTGGATGCGCGTGATGCCGATGGTCTTGGGCGGCTTGTCCTTGAGGGCGACGACCAGCCTGCCTCGCTCGGAGAAGGGCCGGTCGTACTGGGAGATCTGATAGGCCTTGGGCAGGTCGGGGTAGAAGTAGTTCTTGCGCGCGAAGATGGACGAGTCGTTCAAGCGGCACTCGAGCGCCAGCGCCGCCTGGAACGCCAGCTCCACCGCGCGCTTGCTGAGCACCGGCAGCACGCCGGGCTGGCCCGTGCACAGCGGGCAGATGCGGCTGTTCGGCGGCGAGCCGAAGCCGTCCGTGCCGCAACCGCAGAAGAGCTTCGTCTTCGTGGCCAGCTGACAGTGGACTTCGAGCCCGACGACCATCTCGTACTGTTTCATGTTTAGAATCTCGCCCCGAGGCGGAGGCCCCTATCCATTCTCATTCGCTTAACCGGCATTCGACTGAAACATTGCCATTTTGATCAATACACATAACATTGACGCTCAGCGGCGCGCGCTATCAAGACGGCGTTTCACTTGTAGATCTCACGCCGATGCCCGAGATCAATGACGATCACAAGCAGTTCACCGTGCCGCACCTCATACAGAATCCGGTAGCTTCCAAAACGGTACGACCGTAATCCCTTCAGCTCGCCATGAAGAGGCTTGCCCTCTTCCATCGGTTTTCGAGAGATCGCCTGAAACGCGTTTATGAAGCGCTGATAAAGCTTCTGATCAGACCGAAAGACCTTCTCGAGGTCCTTTCCCGCTTGCCGGCTAAGCTCGACTCTATACACCTTCCAATCTGCGCCGGAGCGCTTCCAGGGAGACAGTCTTGCCGGCGCGCGCCTCTTTCCAAGACTTACGGATTCGCTTGGCGGCAGATTTATCCGAAAGCACTTCAATGGTCTCAAGCAGCCCTTCGTAGTCCTCGGGGCTGATGAGCATCATTACGGGGTGCCCGTGCCGAGTGACGATGTAGCGGTCCAGCTTGGACTCAATGGAGTCTGCGATATGCGGGAGCTCAGGGCGAAGTGCTTTGAGAGTAATAGTTCGAGTCATGTCCTAAGTATACACCAAAGGGTATACTTTCGCAATGTCCAAAAAATGCCGTTCGTGCAAAATCGAATGGTTATGCGTAGATAGCATCATTCGTAGTGGGTCCAAAGTCGGATGACTTTTATGACTTTGGTTTCCGGTAAAACCTGATAAACCAAGCGGTGCTGGATGTTGATCCTCCGAGAGCATGCACCAACGAGATCTCCGACCAATTTTTCGTACGGCGGCGGGTTCTGAAATGGATTCTTCCGAAGGACCTCAAGCAGCGCTTCCGCCTTCGGTCGTAGTCCCGCGGAAGACAGCTTTTTCGCGTCCTTTTGGGCCTGCTTAGTAAAGACGAGCTGCCAGCTCACCAAGCGAGCTTTTTAGACAGCATGCCAACGGGCGTCTTAAGGCCGGCGCGAATGGACTCGCGCATTCCGGGAATCGAGAGCAGGTGGAGGGTCTCCTGAATCGAGCGCCAATCCTCCTCGGAAATGAGAACGGCGCTTGAGCGCTTCCCCGTAATTTGAACCGGCTCATGTGAAGAAGCCGTTTGATCGAGAAGCTTATAGAGCGTTGCTCTGGCAGTGCTGGCGGTTAGGGTGGTCATTTTTTTCTCCACTATAAGCGTACCGGAAGACGTACGTTTTGTCAAGTGCCCGAGGTTGGCGCAACGTCGATGCTCAGCGGCGTGCGCCATCAATACAGTTTCGGAGTTATCCATAGAATTATGCCGGCATAAATCGGTGGATAACTTCGGCGCACAGCAGCGCGCATCCGCTGAAGCGTGTGTTCGGGTGCGGGGCATGTGCCCCCGATCCGTTTCCGCCGTTTTCGTTTTTCCCGTCGTCATGCTGTTTGACGTTTCCCGTTCCTCGACGTGCCGTTCATGCTTCCGCGCCCGAACTTATGAGTATACGGTTCCACATAGCACAGCAGGACGAAAAAGACCTCTTGCGGATTGTAGAGCTAATACCAAGGAAAAGCTAGGCATGCGATGAACTATGGGAACCGGCAAAGGCCGCCGGACGGGCGGTATAGCGCGCGATGAGCTTCAGATCGCTGGGATAGCTGAGAAGCCTCGCGGCCCCGCGCGCCTCGACCCACTTCGTCTTCATGATCTCGACGGCGTCCGGCTTGCCCGACCGCTCGACCGGCTCCATCCGGTACCACCGCACGCGCTTGAAGACCGGCCGGCCGTTGCGGGCGAAGCGGTAGGTCACGTTCGCCAGCGCCCCCGCGTTGCGGCACTTCCAGCCCGTCTCTTCCTCGACTTCGCGCAGAGCGGCCTTGAGCCACGTCTCCCCCTTCTCGAGGTGGCCCTTCGGGAAGGTCCACACGACCTCGCCCTGGAGGTTCGTCACCTTCACGAGCAGGACCTTTCCGCTCCGGCCGACCACGCCGCCGGCCGCATATTCCTTGGCCTCCTTCATGCAGGATGAAACACCTTCCCCGACCACAGCAGCGAATGCTCCTCGCTGAAGGCGCGCAGGCTCTTCAAGCTGGTCGTGTCGACGCGCGAGCCGATCTTCACCTCGACCGCCGCCGAATCCCCCAGGATGAAGTTCTCGAAGAGCTTCCCGGCGCGGCCCCCATAGAAAAGCGGGCTGCCCGCTGGACCGACATCAGTACGCCAGCCTCGGGAAAGGCTTGGCCGCCTCGAAGGCGCGCGCGACCGACAGCAGGCGCTCCTCTTGAAAGACGTCGGCGATGAGCTGGACGCCCAGCGGCAGACCCTTCGCGGAGAGGCCGCAGGGCAAAGACAGGCTCGCGTTGCCGGCCATGTTCGAGGGGATGGTGAAGACGTCGGACAGATACATCGCGACGGGGTCGGCGGTCTTCTCGCCGAACCGGAAGGCGGGCGTGGGGGTGGTCGGAGCGACGATCACGTCGACGTCCTTGAAAGCCTCTTTAAAGTCGCGGGCCATCAAGGTGCGCACGCGCTGGGCCTTGGAGTAGTAGGCGTCGTAGTAGCCGGCGGAGAGGGCGTAGGTGCCGAGCATGATGCGGCGCTTGACCTCGGGGCCGAAGCCCGCGCCCCGCGTGAACTCATAGACCTCTTCCAAGGTCGAGGCGGAACGGTCCACGAAGCCGTAGCGGACGCCGTCGAAGCGCGCCAGATTCGAGGACGCCTCCGACGGCGCGATGATGTAGTAGGACGCGATCGCGTACTTGGTATGCGGGAGGCTGACCTCCACGACCGATGCTCCCAACGACTTAAAGACCTCGACGGCGCCCCTCACCGACTTTTCCACTTCGGGGTCCAAGCCGTCGATGAAATATTCCTTGGGTAATCCGATGCGCAGTCCTTTCAGGTCTTTCGGCGCCGGCGAGACGGCCGGCGGCGCGTTGACCGCCGACGTGCTGTCGAGCGGGTCGTGGCCGCCGATCACGGACAAGGCGAGTGCGGCGTCCTCCACGGTCCGCGTGAAGGGTCCGATTTGATCTAAAGATGAAGCGAACGCCACCAGGCCGTAGCGCGAGACCAGGCCATACGTGGGCTTCAGGCCGACCACGCCGCAGAAGGCCGCCGGCTGTCGGATGGAGCCGCCGGTGTCGGAGCCCAGGCTGAAGGCGCACAAGCGGGCAGCCGCGGCCGCCGCCGAGCCGCCCGAGGAGCCTCCGGGAACGCAGGCCGGATCCCACGGGTTGGTCGTCTTTTGGAAAGCCGAGTTCTCGGTCGAGGAGCCCATCGCGAACTCGTCGAGGTTGGTCTTGCCCACGATGACGGCGTCCGCCTTCTTCAGCCGCTCGGTCACGGTCGCGTCGTATGCCGCGATGTGGCCCTTCAGCATCTTCGAACCACAGGTCGTCTCGACACCCTTCAACTGCAGATTATCCTTCAGCGCCACCGGCACTCCCGCCAACGCTCCCAGCTTCTCTCCGTTCTTTCTGTTCCGATCGAGAAGCCGCGCTTGGTCGAGCGCCGAATCTTTGGCAACGGCTAAAAACGCCTTGATCGTCGGCTCCAGCTTCTCGATCCGGTCGAAATAGGCCTTCGCCGCGGCCTCGGCCGCGACTTCGCCGTTTTTCACAGCCTCAGCCAAGCGCGACGCCGACAGAGACGTGATGTCCATCATCTGATGAAGAGAGACTCTTCCTCGCCGCTATGCCGCTCCGGCGGCGGCTCCCCGCGGCTCCTGCGGTCGGGGCCCGGCTCGGGCTTCTCCGGCTTGGCCGGCAGGGCGTCGTCGGGGTCCGCGGCGGGCGCGGCCTCCAGCGCGTCAATGGCGGATTGGATCTTGTCGCGGCGGGCGCCATCGAGTTCCAGCGCCTTGCGCAGGTCCAAGACGGCCCCGGCCTTGTCTCCCATCGCCGCGCGGGCCTGGCCGCGGTTGGCGTAGGCCGAGCCCTTGCGCGGGTTGTTGGCGATCAGCTTGGTCAGGTCGGCAACGGCCCCCCGATAGTCGCCGAGGAGGAAGCGAACGTTGCTGCGCAGGTAGCCGGCATCCGCATGATCCGGATTGGAGTCGAGGAACGCCGACAACTCCGATTCAGACTCGCGATAGTCCTTGAGTTCGCGCAGGGCCTTGCCGCGGTAGAGCCGCGCCCAGGCGAAATCGGGGTTGATCGAGATCACCGCGCCGTAGTCCTCGGCCGCTCCGCGGAAGTCGCGAAGCCGGTCCTTGACCGAGCCGCGCATCAGCAGGGCGGCCGCCGAGCCGGGGTCCTGCCGCACCGCGTCATCGAGGGGGACCAGGGCTTCGCGCATCTTGGCCGAGGCGGAGAGCACGCTCCCCTCGCCGAGGGGGCCTTCGATGGAGTTGGGGTCGGCCTCGGCCGCGGCGCGGAAGTCCTCCAGGGCGCCGGGAAGGTCCTTGAGGATCAGGCGGGCCTTCCCGCGCGCGGCGTAAGAGGCGGCGTCGTTGGGCTTGAGGCGCGAGGCCAGCTGCGCGTCCTCTTGGGCCCCCGCTTGGTCGCCGAGAGTCCAGCGGCAGGAGGCCCGGAAGCCCGAGGCCGTCTTCCAGCCGGGGAAAGCGTCGAGGGCCTGGTCGAAGCGCTCCAAGGCGGTCTGGAGCTCCAGGCGATGGTAGGCGCGCACCGCGGCGGTGAAGGTTTTGTTGGCCTTCGCGTCGGGCGCCGAGGGCCTCGGCGCCGCGGAAGCGGAGACGAAGCCGGCGAGGACGGCGGCCAGCAGGGGTCTCATGCGATGACCTTGCGCACCTTGAAGTAGGGTCCGTCGCGGTCGGGGGCGTTGGCCAACAGGGCCTCGCGGTCCTCGAAGGGCCGGGGGACGTCGTCGCGCATCACGTTGACCGCCCCCAGCACCGAGGTCGTGGGCGGGACCGACGCGGTGTCGAGCGTTCCCAGCTCCGCCATCGCGTCCAGGATCTTCGTCAGCTGCCCGCCGTAGAGGCGGACCTCGCCCTCCGTCAGGCGCAGGCGCGCGAGCTTGGCGATCCGTCGGACGTCATCAGCGTCTATCATGCCGGCTCCAGCGGCGCATAGCGGGTCAGGAGCTTGGCCACGCGCCCGTCGTCGAATCGCACGGTCACCTTCATCGTCTCGCCGGCCCCCGAGACCTCCACGACGATGCCGCGGCCGAACTGGGGGTGCGCGACGCGCTGCCCGGACTTGAAGCCCTTCACCGAGGCGCGCAGGGTGGGCGCCGCGCCGGCCGAGCCCTGAGGCGAGGAAACTCCGCCTCCGCTCGCCGCCGAGCGGCCGAACAGTTTCGCTTCTAAGATGAAGCGCGACGGCAGGTTCGCATTGACCTGCCCGAAGAGGCGGCGCGTGGCACAGTAGGTCATGTAGAGGCGCTCGCGCGCGCGTGTGATGCCCACATAGCAGAGACGCCGCTCCTCCTCCAGGTCTTCGGGCGTGGCGTTGCCGCCGCCGATGGGGAAAAGGCCCTCTTCGAGTCCCGTCAGGAACACGACCGGGTACTCCAGGCCCTTGGCCAGGTGCACGGTCATCAGCGTGACGGCCGGGACGTTCTCGTCGTAAGCGTCGAGGTCGGAATGGAGCGTGATGTCCGCCAGGTACCGGCCCAGCTCGCTCGCGCGCCCCTCCATCTTCTCGCGCTCATCGTACTCCTTGATGGCGTTGACGAGCTCCTGGAGGTTGGCGATGCGCCCCACGGCCTCCGGGTCGGTGTCGACCTCGGACTCGATCCACTCCATGTAGCCGCCGGCGGCGAGGATCGTCTTCATCGCCTCACAGGCCGGCAGCGCCGCCGCCGACTCGCGCAGGCCGGCGAAGACCTTGGTCATCTCCTCGATGGCCGAGTGCGCCTTGGGCCCCAGGCCCGGAATCTGGCCGTGGGCCCAGAAGGCGTCCCAGAGGGTCAAACCGTGCTGGGCGGCGTAGCCCTCGACGAGGTCCAAGCTCTTGGCGCCCAGGCCCCGCGGCGGGCAATTGACGATGCGGGCGAGGGAGACCGAATCCGCAGGATTGACCACGACACGGGCGTAGGCCAGCGCGTCCCGGATCTCCTTGCGCTCGTAGAAGCGCACCGCGCCGACGATCTTGTAGGGCATGCGCGCGCGGCGCATCGCCTCCTCGAAGGAGCGCGACTGCGCGTTGGTGCGGTAGAAAATGGCCGCGTCCTTAAGGGATCGGCCCGCATCGACCTCTTCCTGGATGCGCCGCACCGCCCAGGTCGCCTCGTCGCCCTCGTTGGGCAGTTCCTGGACCTTGACGGCGTCGCCGGGGGCGGCCTCGGTCCACAGCTTCTTCGACTTGCGGGTCTTGTTGTGATGGATCACCAGTGCGGCGGCGTCCAGGATCCGCCCCGTCGAGCGGTAGTTCTGCTCAAGGGTCACGACCTTCGTGTTCGGGAAGTCCTTCTCGAACTCCAGTATGTTCCGGATGTTGGCGCCGCGCCATGAGTAAATGGACTGATCATCATCTCCGACAACGCAGACATTTTTATGTTTGGCGGCCAGGGTCTTCGTCAAGATGTACTGGGAGTGGTTCGTGTCCTGGTATTCGTCCACCAGGAGATGTGAGAAGAAACCCTGCCAATGCTCCCGCACCTCGGGATGGTCGCGCAGCAGCTGGCAGACCCTCATCAGCAGGTCCCCGAAGTCGAGCGCACCCGCCTGCTCGAGCTTCCGCTGGTAGACCTTGTAGATCTTCGCCGCGGTCTGCCGAGATTGGTCGATGGAGGTCAGCGCGTGAATCTCGTAGGAGCCCGCGTCGAGGAGATCGTCCTTGGCCCGCGAGATGAGGCTGACGTAGAGTCCGGCCTTGTTCTTCTGGTCCTCGAGGCCCAGTTCCTTCATCGCCTCGACGACCAGCTTCTTCTGGTCGGACTGGTCGTAGATGGTGAAGTGCTTCGGAAGGCCCAGCGCCTCGTGGTGCTGGCGCAGCAGGCGCGCGCCGAAGGAGTGGAAGGTGTAGACCCAGACCAGCGCGCCCTTGCCGGGGGCGAGCTCCTCGATGCGCTTGCGCATCTCGCCGGCGGCCTTGTTCGTGAAGGTGACCGCCAGGATCTTCTCGGGGGCGACGCCCGTCTCGATGAGGCGCGCGACGCGATAGGTGATGACGCGCGTCTTTCCCGTGCCCGCGCCGGCCAGCACCAGCAGGGGGCCGTCCAGATGAGTGGCCCCGGCTTTCTGTTCGGCGTTGAGTTTCTCGAGGTCGACGGACATGGGGATTCTCGCCGACGGAGCGGCGCATGGAGATTCTACAAAATCAACGGCATGACGGGAGGCCGCCAGTTTATGATTTCCAGGACATGGGGACTCGCACCGGTGCGAGTTTTGGTCAGCTAGGGGAACAGCCAGGGCAAGGGCGGCCGCGCGGAGACCTTCGGGTCTCGGGCGAACTCCTTCACGAGACCGGCATAGGTCGGAGAGCTCCCGGCGAGCAGGACATAATCCGGATCGCGATAGACGGGCTTCCAGCGGGGACCTTCTGCGGCCTTCGCCAGGGGGCTCGAGACCGGCAGCAGCAACAGGTCGGGAGCGTACTTGTCGAGGATCTTCTCCCAACCCGGAACGGCGGCCGAGGCGGCGCCGTAGTCGGCGACTTCCGCGGGCGTGTAGACGTGCTCGTAGCGCGGGTCCATGAAGACCTGGATGGACGGGGAGAGATGCCAGACGAGATAGCCGCCGACGTTCACGTCGCTCCAAAGCCGGCCCTTGACCCCGCGCTCGCGCAGGAAGTCCGCGGCACCCTTGGGATAGGTCACCCAGCCGGGCTCGCTCTCGCCGTAGACGAGACGGCCGAGCGGGACCTTCTGGCGGATCGGGACCTCGTAAAAGACCCAGGCGGCCAGGCCCGCCAGCAGCGTGATGAGGGAAAGGTTGAACAGGACGAGTACGCCCGGCCGGGGCGAGTCCGACCCGGTCGAGGTGCGAGAGCGCAGGCGCTCGAGCCCCCCCGCCAACGCGGGGACGGCGAGGATGGCCAGCAGGAGCAGGTGGCGGACCGACAGGATGCTCGCCGCCAGGCCCGCCCCCGCGAGGAGCCACGGCGTCGCGTCAACGCGCCGCTCCTTGTCGGCGGCGAAGACCCCACCCAACAAGACCCCGAACAACACGATCCCGTCCCGGTAGAGAGGAACCCCGCTGGTCCAGACGGGCTGCCACTCGACGACGGCACGGCCCAGGCCGGGCGTCGTCAGCGTCTCAGCGATGCGTGACCACAAGGCCAAGCCATAGGGATTGATCGCCGTCGAAGCCGTCGCGAGCATGAGATGGGCAAGGAGACGGGAGGGGCGCCGTCCACTGAGGACTTCGCCGACGGCGATGAGACCGAAGAAGGCGATGCCGGCGACGAAGCCACCGTGGAGCCAAGACCAAGGCAGAAGAATCCAGGGGGCGAGGTCCAACGACTTCCGATTACGCGTGAGGAGTAGGGCAATGAGGGATATAAAGAATAGTGTGAAGACGTGAGGACGGGCTGTGAAGCCGAGGGTGACGACGAACAAGGACGAGGTCAGGAAGACGAAGGCCCGGACGGCGAGGGACTGGGCGCGCGCGGCGGCCGCGCCGTAGAGACAGGCCATCGTCGCGGCCCCCAGCAGGCCCTTGGCGGCCATCAGCCCGGCGGAGCCCAGCGCCGCGAAGACCCTATAGGCGAGGAGCTGGAACAGCCACTCATGAGAGACCCACGGGCGCCCCTGCGCGACAAAGGAATAGAGGTCTGCGCGCGGGACGTCGCGGGTCTCCACGATCTGCCGGCCCGCGCGCAGATGCATCCAGAGGTCCGGGTCGGTCTTGTTCGTCAGCGTCAGCGCGCAGAGCGGCAGCGCGGCGAAGACGAGCAGGGCGTACAGCCCCTGCGCGAGGCGCTCGGAGGCGAAGCCGGTCAGCGCGCGACGGGGGTCTTGCACGCGTAGAGCGTGTTCACGTAGTCCTTGACCATGCGGTCGGCCGAGTAGCGGGAGGCCACCGAACGGATGGACTCCTTCATCAGCTTGACCCAGCCGCGAGGCACGCCGAACTCGTCGCGCTCATAGTAAAGCGGGACCAGCTTCTTCTCGAGGATAGAATAGATGTCCTCGGCGTCGGCGGCGTCCGCCTCGGGGCCCGCGCCGCGGCCGCCCGCCGAACCGATGGCCCAGCCGTTGCCGCCGTTGTAGCCCTCTTCCCACCAGCCGTCGAGGACCGAGAAGTTCGGCACGCCGTTGGCGCCGGCCTTCTCGCCCGAGGTGCCGCAGGCCTCCAGAGGGGCCAGCGGGTTGTTGAGCCATACGTCCACGCCCTGCACGAGGTAGCGCGCGACGTGCATGTCGTAGTCCTCGACGAAGGCGATCCTGCCGCCGAAGGCGGGGTCCTTGGCCAGGGCGTAGATCTGCTGGATCAGGGCCTTGCCGCCGTCGTCGGCGGGGTGGGCCTTGCCGGCGAACACGAGCTGGACCGGACGCCACGGGTCGAAGAGCATCTTCTTGAGGCGCTCGACGTCCTTCAGGATGAGCGTCGCGCGCTTGTAGCCGGCGAAGCGACGGGCGAAGCCGATCACGAGCGCGGATTGGTCGAGCAGCGCGCCTCCGGCCAAAGTCTGCGCGGCGTTGCTCTCCCCCTTCATCCAGCGCGCGCGCACGCGCGCGCGCATCAGCTGCAGCAAGGCGCTCTTGTTCTTGTTGTGCTGCAGCCAGAGCACTTCATCGGGGATGGCCGCGGCCTTGGACCACAGGGCCTGGTCGTCCTGGTTGTCGCGCCATTCCACGCCCAGGTAGCGGTCGTACATGGCGCCCAGCTCCTGTTGGACCCAGGTGGCCAGGTGCACGCCGTTGGTCACGTGGGTGATCGGAACCTCGTCGACGGGGCGGGACGGCCAGAGGCTCTTCCACATCTCGCGCGAGACCTGGCCGTGGCGGCGGCTGACCGCGTTGCGCCGGCCGGCCATCTTAAGAGCCAGGGAGGTCATGTTCCAGCCGACCTCGCCGGGGACGCGCGCGAAGTCCATGAAGGCCTCGCGCTCGACGCCCAGCTGGGGCCAATAAGAGGAGAAGTGCTCGGCGACCATTTCCTCGGCGAAGACGTCGTGGCCGGCGGCGACGGGAGTGTGGGTCGTGAAGACCGACATCTCGGCGACCTCGTCCAGGGCCGCGTCGAGCTTCCGGCCCGCAGAGACCTTCTCCCGGGCCAGCTCCAGGAACATGAACGAAGAATGCCCCTCATTGGCGTGGAAGACGGCCGGGTGCACGCCCAGGGCGCGGAGCACGCGCACGCCGCCGATGCCCAGGATGATCTCCTGGCGCAGGCGCATCGTGCGGTCTCCGCCGTAGAGGCGGCCCGAGATCTCCCGGTCGGGAGGAGAGTTGCCCTCGACGTTGGTATCCATCATGTACAGCGGCACGCGGCCGACCTGGACGCGCCACACCGCGACCTTCACGGTCCCGTGGCCGAGAGGGATGTCGAGGAGCATGCGCCCGCCCGAGGGCCCCAGCACGGGGCGCACGGGGGAATTGGCCCAATCGGCGGGCTCATAGACGTTCTGCTGCCAGCCGTCGGCCGAGATCTTCTGCTGGACGTAGCCCTGCGGGTACATGAAGCCCACGCCGACCAGGGGCACGCCCAGGTCCGAGGCGGATTTGCAGTGGTCGCCGGCGAGTATGCCCAGGCCGCCGGAGTAGATGCGCAGGGAGTTGTGCACGCCGAACTCGGCGGAGAAGTAGCCGATGCTCTTGCCCTTCATCTCCGGATGGGCCTTGGCGAACCAGGTGTCCTGGGAGATCAGGTACTTGTCGAAGGCGACGATCACCTTGTCGTAGCGGGACAAGAAGCCCTGATCGGCCAGCAGCGCCTCCAGGCGCTGCGGCGGGCAGCGGCGCAGGAGTTTGACGGGGTTGTGGTGGGTCTCGGCCCACAGGTTGCGGTCGATCTCCTTGAAAAGGGTGCGGGCCTCGGGGTGCCAACTCCACCAGAGGTTGTAAGACAGGTCCTTGAGACGAGCGATGCGCGCGGGCAGGTCCCAGTCGTGATAAGGGTCGGTCATGATCATCGGGCCATTCTACATTTTTGAAGTGCGGCGAGCCAGGGCTTGACTCCGCCGGATGCGACGGCTACCCTCTTGATGTGAGAATCCTGCTCCTGGCCCTGGCCCTCGCCGCGCCCGCCGCGGCCGAACCGCCCGGCCGCGCGACCCTGCGCGCCCGCGCCGACCTGGATGCCCTTCCGGCGGAGGCGCGCGCCGAACTGCGCAAGATGTACGTTCGCTACGCGGATGCCGTCTCCCGGCGCCTGGATCAGGGCTGGAAGGGTCGGGTGCTCACCGAGGCGGTCATCGAGGACATCGACGAACCCTCCCAGCCCGCGCGTCTCTTAGAGGAAGCGGTCGCCAAACGCCGCGAGGAAATCGCGGCTCTCGAGGAATCACTGGGCAAAACCGGGCCCGAACTCCCGGACCACGCCAAGACCCGCCGCCGCATCGAGGCCAAGAAAGCCGAGCTGGAGGCCGCGCTCCGGAAGTCCTCCCGCGAAAAAGGCGTCTGCCGCGACTGGTCGGACGCGGTCTGGTCGGAACTGAACGCGATGGACCTG
>MGUL01000030.1:29368-30566 GCA_001800005.1 Elusimicrobia bacterium RBG_16_66_12
GGGAGGCCCGCCCCTTCCACACGGGGGCCGTCGTCTGCTCAATCGAGGAAGACCGGCGGCGGTCGGTCTGCCTCGTCTTCGATCCCTGGGAAGAAGGCAAGGCGGACGCCTTCGCCCTCGAGGCCTGGGACGCCCGCGCCCCCGGAGGCCGTCTCCCCGCGGCTTATTTCCTGCACGACCTCCCCGAGAAAACCCCATGAGCGAGGGCGGTCCGGCCCTGGCCCTTTTCGCCCGCCTGGCCGAAGCCGCGCGCTGGGACGACCAGGTCCGCCGCCACGAGGACGACCCCTGGGCTTATCTGCGCCGCAAGCTCCTCGCCACCGAAGGCCCGCTGCGCGAGATCAAGTCAGGCCTCTTGCGCGAGGCTCGAGAGCGCCTCCTCGAAGACCTCGCCAAGCCGTACCTGGCGCCGGGCTCGCTCCAGGCCCATAAGGAAACCTTCGAATCCCTGCTGACCATCGGCGATTTCGCGGACCTTTCCTTTCATCTGGAGGTCGGACGGGACCGCGAATCGCGCCTGGACGGGGCCCGCTCCATCCTGAAGGCGGCCAAGGTCCCGACCCTCTTCGACCTGGAGGCCGTTCCGCCGGAGCGCCGCGGCCGCGCGTGGGAGAAGCGCGTGGAGGAAGCCGGGCGCCGCCTGGGCCTGGACCTCCTCGCCCGGCTCGCCGAGAGAGGAGGAGCCTCCCCGCGCCGGAAAGCGTCCCTCGCCCGGCGCCTGCGCCGCGAACTGGCGGAAGCCCTCGCCATGACCCGTCACGAGGGCGGCCTGCGCGACGAGGTGACGCCGTACGTGCTGTCGCGACTGGAGGCCGCGACGGCCGCGGCCCTGCGTTTCCTCAACGCCGGACCCTGGCGATGATCTCGTCGGCGATGCGCCAGATCGGCAGCGTCATCTCCGCGCGGATGTTCGCGCAGCCCGCGAATCCGTATTGACCCATGCCGGTCAGGATCACGGCCAAGGTGTTCTTGGGGGGGGTCCCACGACGCCTAGGTCCTCCGTCGCCATGCGACTGGGCCGGAATGTCCTTGGCAACGTCGCGGTCGCATGATAAAAACAATACATGAATAACCCACCAGCCTTCGCCGTTCTCTCCGCGGCGCTCTGCGTCGGACCCTGCGCGACGTCCATGGCGCAGCCGTCTCGACCCGCCGCAGGCGCCCTGCTGGGCCGCATCGAGGAGATGGCCTCCGCGTT
>MGUL01000030.1:30590-35229 GCA_001800005.1 Elusimicrobia bacterium RBG_16_66_12
TTGCGCCCGCCGCCGTCGACCCGTCCGAGGCCAAGCCGGCTGATGACGCCTCGCAGAGCGAGATCAACAAGTTGATCGAGCGGGTGCGCGGGCTCGAATTCCTGGGCCCCGTCGACTACCAAGCCCTCCCCCAGGCCGAGTTCACCGCGGCTTTGGCGGCCATGGGCATCCCCGGCGAGGCGGCGCGCCACATCCAGGGCGTCTACGACTGGGAGACGAAGCGCCTCTATTCCAACGCGGATATGAGCCCGGTCCAGGCCCGGGGCACTCGGATCCATGAGACCTTCCATGCCCTCCAGGATCAGCTGTTCGGCCTCGAGGCGCTGATGCGGCGGGCGCGGACCGTCGACGAACAGTACGCCGCCAAGGCCTTGGTTGAGGGAGACGCCACGCTCACGTTCATCGAATGCATGCCGGAGAGCCGGGCCAGGCGGATGCTGGAGATCAGGCGCCCCTGGGAGTTTAGCGGGACGCCGCCCAGCTACGACGATACCCCGAGCGGGGCCGCCGCGCAGGTCGAAATGGTCTTCGATTACGCCATCGCCGCGAAGTTCATCCAGGCCGTCAAGGAGCGGCAGGGTTGGGCCGGCGTCAACGCGCTCTACCGCCAACCACCGCTCTCCACGGCGCAGATCCTCCATCCAGAAAAATACTTCCGTCATGACGCCCCGGTAGACGTCGGTCTGCCCGACATCTCCGGAAGCCTTCCTCCGGGCTGGAGGCTCGAGTCGATGGATACGCGGGGGGAGTTCATGACGTATCTGATGTTCCTCAAATATCCCGCGACGGGCCCCGAGGCGGAGTCCCTCGCCGACGGCTGGACCGGCGACCTCGTCAGGAGGTACTCGAACGGGACCAACGCGTTCACCGTCTGGAAGAGCCGCTGGGAGACCCCCAAGGACGCTCAGGAATTCCTCGACGGTTTGCGGAAGATCAACCCGTCCGGGAATCTGAGCTACGATCCGAGAGACAACTCCGTCCTGGCGCTGATGGAGTGAGATTCTCCATCGGCGCCTTGGACCTTTCGGCGCGGATCATCCAATCCCCGCTGGCCGGGTGTTCGGACCTGCCGTTCCGCCTGGTCGCGCGCGGCAAGGGGCTGGGCTTCGCCTACGCGGAGATGGTCTCGGCGCAGTCCTTGACCCGCGACAGCCTGAAGACGAAGCGGTTGCTGATCACCGACCCCTCCGACCGGCCTCTCGGCGCCCAACTGCTGGGCTGCGACCCGGGGATGATGGCCGAGGGCGCCGCCATCCTCGAGGAGATGGGCTTCGACCTGCTCGACCTGAACCTCGGCTGCCCGGTCAAAAAAGTCGTGTCCAACGGAGAAGGCTCCGCCCTGCTGCGCTCTCCTGAAAAAGCCGAGCTCATCTTCCGCGCCGTGCGCGGGGCGGTGAAGAAGATCCCGCTCACCGTGAAGATGCGCACGGGCTTCTCGGACCCGTCCGGGGACGAGGCCGTGGAGCTCGCCCGGCGCGCCGAGGCCGCGGGCTTCGACGCGGTGACCGTGCACGGCCGCACCCAGGCCCAGCAGTACGGGGGCAGGGCGAACTGGGAGGCCATCGGCAAGGTCAAGCGCGCGGTGAAGATCCCCGTCATCGGCAACGGCGACGTGTTGACCCCGGAAGACGCCCGGAGACTGCTCGGGGTCTCGGGCTGCGACGCCGTGATGATCGGCCGCGGCGGCCTGGGCAACCCCTGGATCTACAAGAACCTGGAGGAAGTCCTCGACGGCAAGCGCGAGTCGGTCTTCGTGCCGAGCGTTCTGGAGCGCAAGGAGACCCTGCTGGCGCACTTCGCTCTGGAGCGCGAGCGGCTGGGAGAGCGGCAGGCCGCGCTCAACATGCGCCGCATCGCGGTCTGGTACACCCAGGGCCTGCCCTACAACAAGGCGATGCGCGTGGCGGTCTGTTCGACGCTCGACTGCGGCGAGATCCGCCGCGTCATCGCGGGCTATTTCGACGGCCTGCCCGAGGCCGTCCCCCCGCCCGCCGTCCCCGTCCTACTGACGGAATAGCGATTCGGGGGTGGCGCCCAGCTTGTAGCGCGTCTCCTTCCAGACGCGGCGCAGCGCGTAGGCCAGCGGTCCCTGCGCGCGCAGTCGGCGCGCGGCGGCATGGACGCGCTCGGGCAGGAGCGCGATGCGTCCGCGCGCGTTCAGGCGCCGGCTGAACTCGAAGTCCTCGAGCTCGGCGAAGGCCGGATAGCCCCCCGCGGCCTGATAGATCTCGGGCGTGGTGCACAGCCCATGGTCGGCGGCGGCGATTCCGGCGCGCACGCGCGCGTTGGACCAGGCGGACAGGAGGCGCAGACTCAGGCCGTTGCCGTAATCGACGGAGAAGACGGCCGCGGAGGCCTTCGCGTCCTCGTTGAGCAGCCAGAAGCGCTCCAAGGCCTGCTGCCAGTTCCCCGGAGGATGGACGTCGGCGCGAAGGAAGAACAGGTGGTCTCCCGTGGCCTTCCGCGCGCCCGCGTCCCACTGGGCGCCGCGGTTGGGCTTGTCGAGGGTCACGACCTCCTCGACCCATTCCCGGGCGGAGGCGACGGTGTCGTCATCGGAGCCGCCGTCGACGAGGATGATCTCAACAGGACTCGTTTTGGAAATCTGGCGCAGGCGCTTGAGCGACGAGGCGATCTGGTGTCCCTCGTTGTGCGCGGCGACGATCACGGAGAACTTCATGGCGCGAGGGGCCGGAAGACCAGGCCGGTGGCGATCTTCGGGAAGAAATAGGTGGACTTCTGCGGCAGCAGACCGACGGCCGAGGCCGCGCGGCGGACCTGCGCGACGCCGAACGGCTTGACCAGCACGGCCGAGCCCTTCACGGCCTTCGCCTTCCTGGCGGCAAGGGCTGGGTCGGGGGTGTAGCTCATCTCGTCGGAAAGCATATCCGCGAGCAGGCGCTGCGACAGCCACTCCACGGCCAATCCGCTTCGACAGCCGTCGGAAGACTTAGGCACGCCCAGATGATAGCCTTTCTCGACGAGTCCGAAGGCGTAGGGATTCTTGGCGCGAGCGAGGGCTTTCTCCAGAACGCGCAAGCTCGGGAGTTTCTTGAGGGTCGCGAGTTCATTCGCGCGGGCTAACAGACTTCGGCCGGCGATGCGATGGGTCGGGAGCACGACCAGGCCCGGGTCCTCATCGGCGACAAAATAAGCCAGAACGGCATCTGAACCGGGGAGATGAGTGTGTCTGTGATGGACGCGGCTGACCTCGTAGCGATGGTGGCCGTCCGCGATCAGGATGGAGCGCGGGGCCAGCGCCCGGCGCAGGGCCGAAACCAAGCGCGGCTCGTCGACGCGCCACAGGCGGTAGGACACGCCCGCGTGGGACTTGCCGCGCGCGACGGGACGGGTCTTGACGGCGGCGGCCAGCGCGCGCCGGGCCGAGCCGGAAGCGTCGGAGAAGACGCCGAAGATCGGGCTCACGTTCGCCCGCAAAGCGTTGAGCATGCGCAGGCGGTCGGCCTTGGGCTTGGAGAGGGTCCGCTCGTGCGGGACGATCGCGCGCGCGGCCTTTGGCGCAGCGCCGAGGGCGGCGAGGAAGCCGCGCCGCACGCGCGCGCGGCCGGCCAGACGGTAGCGCTCCTCGACGACGTAGAAGGCCGGACGAGAATCCCGGACCAGGGTCCCGTCCGAGTTCCAGCGCCGCCACACGGAGGCCGCGCGGGCGTAGCGCGCCGCGCCGCCGCCTTCGGGAAGTTCGAGATGGACTGCGTTGCGGGCACGGCTGCGCAGCGACTTCGCCAGCTCCGGGCTGATCACGTCGTAGGGCGGACAAAGCGCCGCGCCGAGCCCGGTCGCGGCATAGCGCACGCCGCGGAATGGACGCACATCGGCCATGCGTCCATCATCCCGGTTTTGCGCGCTCGTTGTCAAGGCGCTCCACGAGCGCTAGAATGTCCCCACCCATGAGGACTCTCGTTTTCGGCGGAAGCTTCGACCCTCCGCACCGCGGGCATGCGGCCCTGCTGCGCGCGGCGGCCGAGCGCGTACGCCCGGATCGCATCCTCGTGATGCCCGCCTACCACGCCCCGCTCAAGGACGCGCCGTCGGCCCCCGCCTCCGCGCGCGCGGAGCTGGCCCGGCTCGGCGTGGTCGCGCGCCTGCCCGCGCGCTGGCGGCGCGTCGCGCATGTGGATATGTCCGAGGCCCGGGCCCGGCGGCCCGTCTACGCCGTCGAGACGCTCTCGCGCCTGAAGGCCCTCGATCCCGACGGGGAGTTCCACTTCGTCTGCGGCCAGGACTCAGCCGCCTCTTTCGGGCAGTGGAAGGACCCGGCGCGCCTGCGACGCATGGCGACGTGGTGGTACGGTCCGCGTCCGGGAAAGCACGCGCCCGCGCCCGCGCATTTCAGGAAGCTGGCCGGGCGATTCCCGGACATCTCATCGACCGAACTGCGCAGCGCCTTGGCGCTGGGCGAGGATCGCACGGACGCCGTCTATCCCGAGGTCTTGGCCGAGGCGCGGCGTCACGGCCTCTACGGCCTGGACATCCTCGACCGCCTGAGGAAGACCCTCTCTCCCTCGCGCCGCGCGCACACCTTGAACGTCGCGTCGCTCGCCGAGGCCCTCGCGCGCCGCTATGGGGCCGACGCCGCCAAGGCCCGACTGGCTGGCCTGCTGCACGACGCCGGCCGCCG
>MGUL01000030.1:35240-35517 GCA_001800005.1 Elusimicrobia bacterium RBG_16_66_12
GATGGCCGAGTATGCCCGCCGGCGGCGACTGAAGGTCCCCGAACTCGGCTTGACGGCCGGGCTCGAACCCCTGTTGCTGCACGCCCACATCTCAGAGGACCTCGCGCGCCGGGAATTCGGAGTCGCGGACCCCGAGGTCCTCTCGGCCATCCGCAAGCACACGCTGGGCGACCCCGAGATGAGCCTGCTCGATATGGTCGTCTACGTCGCCGACGCCTGCGCCTTCGATCGCCGGCGCCGCGGCGCGGCGAAGGCCCGCGCGCTGGCCTTCGCGGAT
>MGUL01000031.1:0-275 GCA_001800005.1 Elusimicrobia bacterium RBG_16_66_12
GATGGTCGCCGGATGATCGACCGAGACGACGATCCGGACGGATCGATCGTCTATGAGGCCGGGAGGGCGGCCGCGTGCAACGTGTGCCAGACGGCGACCGTTCGCCGCGTGATCACGCACCGCACGATCTGGACGGTGTGTGAGGCGTGCGAGGCGAGGATGCTCGAAAGGGAGGAGGTGCCGGGATGACATCGACGGCGATCGCTCGCGCGCTTTTGGCGATGGCGCGCAAGATCCTGATCCGGATCGGGGGATGGGTGGCCGGAGAGCTCCTC
>MGUL01000031.1:309-7119 GCA_001800005.1 Elusimicrobia bacterium RBG_16_66_12
GGAGCTCTCGCCAGAAGATCGACCGAGGCGAGGAGCCCGGCGAGACGGACTCGCCTCCGAGCTCGGTCGCGGCGATGGGTCTCGGCCGCGACATGGCTCGAGGAGCGCGCGGCCGACATCTCCGATCGCGTGGCAGAGACTTGGATCGAGCTCGCCGAATCCGAGCGGATCCCGCTCCGGAGCCCTAAAGAGCGATAATTGACGCCGCGCAATCGCTGGCGTAGGCTCGAGGAGGCAAGACGATCGAAAGGGGAGCCCGCGGGGAGAAATCCGCGGGTCTCCCCTTTTCCTTTCGCCTCGAGCTCGCCGCGTGATCCGACTCGGATCACCCGACGAAAGGCGAAGCCGAGGAGCTCCGGCCGCGCCTCACAAGTCGGGGGCCAGCGCGATCGGCACCTCGAGCCGATTAGCGCCCAACGCGCCAGCGTCGCGCGCGCGTCCCATCTCCCTCCGGGAATTCGCCTCGGCTCGCGCGGTCCCATCGGGATCAAGCGCTTGCGCGGCGAGCTCCTCGAGGGCGACGGGCAGGGTCCGAGTAACACCCTGCCCAATGGCCACTTGACGCACCTCGCGCACTCTCGCAATCCTTGACGCGCGATCGGCGACACAATAAAAGGGAGGCCGTGTCGTCCCCGCCAGCCCCCCGGACGACCCCAAGGGCACTAGGAGCCCCGCGGCCGGACGGAGGGACGGCATACGGGGCGAAGGGCAGCCCGGCGACGTGGCAGACATGGGCCTCCGGAGCGGTCGCCTGTCCCCCGGAGGCCCATACATGGGCGGCGATCCTGGCCGACTCCGCGCGCGAGCTCTCCGCGGAGGAGGAGCGCTCGATCACGGCGTCCGGCGGGCGCCTCGCGCTCCTCGAGGTGGGCGGCACCTCCGAGATCGGGATCCTCTCCGTCTCCGGCATGAGGCGCTCGATCATCCGGCTCGCCTTCCGAGACCGATGCGAGCTCCGCGTCAATCGCGAGACCGGAGCCGCCCGCATCGAATTCCGCGCAAAGCTGCTATGGCGCGGAGACTGGCGCGCCGAGATCACGCGATGGCTCGATGGTCTCGCGTGGGCGCTCGGTCTCGCGGGCCTCGTCGGAGACGGCGATGCGTGCGCGTGGGAGTGTACGCGCCTCGAGCTCGCGTGCGACTTCACCGACTTGCCGATCACCGCGATCGATCGGCCTGCCGTCCAGACCAGATCGAAGGTCTCGATCCACGACACGACGCGGACCGACGATCCAGATCCGGACGACGATCCGGACCCGGAGATCGAGACGCTAGCGATCGGCTCGCGCGCCTCCGCGTGCTCGATCTCGGTCTACGATAAGACGCAGCAAGTAAACGTCGCCAGGCGAGGCGAGAACGCTCCAAACTACGTGGCCGCGTGGCAAGCCGGAGGATGGGTCGGCACGATCGGCGATGATGGGAGACTCGTAGGGCCGGCGATCCGCCGTGTCGAGGTGCGCTTGAAAGATCGCGCACTCGAACTCATCGACGCGAGCGAGGATCGCGGCACGCAAGCGACCGCGTGGAACCTACGCACGCCATCTCGCATGATGTCGCGCGAGGCTCTCGCGGTCGCGTGGCGATGGGCGACCCTGGACGTGCATCGCCTTGTGCTCCTCCGTTGCGAGAAGACCGGCGAAGACTTCACACGTCGCCGGCGAGCTCCGACCGACCCGCGATGGGAGGCAGTCCAGCGCGCGGCGAGTCTCGAGGATCCGTTTCATCCGCTCGCAAGCGTCAAGCAATCGAGGCGCCAGCGCGACGACATCCACGCGGAGCGCCTCCGGAGATCCGAGCGACGGATCACGCTCGCCATCGAGGAGTACGCGGCGCAACATGGCCTCGAGGTGACATCGATCATGGGCCGGATGGCGCTCGCCGAATACGCGCGCGCCAACCTGATCGCGCGCGAGATCGTCGATCCCGTCCGCTGGCGAGAGCGCTACGCGGCGGAGCACGACGCATCGATCTCGCCGTGCCTGGACGACGCGCGCCAGGCCCTCGCGCGATGGCTGGCGATCCCCGGCGCGTGGCAATCCGCTCCGAGTCTGCTCACCGAGCTCCGGCCGGTGAGGATCTCCCTCCTCACCGGCCGACCGGAGATCGTCTCCGACGATCTCAATTGGCGGGAGCTCGCGTCGAAGATGAATTCGCCGCCAGCCGACCGCGAAGGAACGCGAGCAAGGTCCGTTGACGTGGCGTCATCGCCTTGGAGAGATCCTCTCCGAGCGCCTCGAGCGTCCGGAGGAGCCCCGCGATCGGAGGGAGAGCGAGCTCCTCCGCCGGAGCCTTCGCCGCCTGATCGAGCGCGGCGAGGATCTGATCGGTAGCGCTCTCGCCGATCGCCTTCGCTTGCGAGACGAGGATCGACGCCGCCAATTGCCGCGCGGCATCCTGGACGCTCGAGGGCGCCGCGTCGCCACCTCGGGACGACGCGAGCCACTGGAGAAACGCCGCACCCGCTTCGCCGGAGATCACCTCTGTTGCACCCTTGATCCCATCGGCGATCGCTTCAATCTTCGCGATCGAAAACTCCGCCTCGAAGCGCTTTCGCTCGCGCTCGATCTCGTGCTCGATCAGGTGCATGAGTTTCGCCGCTCCGGCATCATGGAGCTCCGTCGCCTTGGCGATCATCGCCGCCACATTGTCGAGCGCGGTCGGGAGAGCTCCGAGGAGAGACATCATAATCGCGATCATGGATCCTCGCTCGATGCGGTGTTCTTCCTTGTCGAGCCTCGCCTCTCGGAGCAAGCCGGAGGTGTGCGAAAGGATCGTGCGCAACACCATCGGATCCGCGCCCTCAGTATCGCTCTCGGAGGCGCGCTCAATGAGCGAGATCCGGATCGACTCGCACGCGAGCTCCGTCCGCTTTCCTTTTGCCCGCTTGCCTTCGATGACCAATTGAAAGTCGAGCACCGGACCGTGGCGCGTCGTGTGACGTAGACACGCTTTCCAGATGTCGGCTCCGATCCGAGGGGCCGCATCGCGTCCCTGTTCGCCATCGACGAAGATCACGCGCTGCGAGAAGAGATCGACGTAATCGCTCGCGCCCTTGCGGACGGTGATCCGGAGCTCCTCCGCATCCCCAAGATGATCCTCGAGCGCGCCAAGCCAGCGAGGATCGAGCTCGATGTCGGCCGCTCGCGTCCCCTTCGCCCTCCCCTTGTCCCCCGCGTACCAGGTCCGATCCTGCCGTTTCTCGCTCGAGGAGACCGCGATCCTTGCGGCACGCTCAAAAGGTGTCTCAAACGGCTCTCCGGCATCGGTCTTCGCGGGTTCGGTCGTCGCTTCGGTGGTGCTTTCGGTGTCTTCCATAGCAACGGATCAGGCCCGAAAAGCCCCCGCGGCGCAAGCCAGGATTGACGCGAGAGCTCGAGAGCAGCCACGATCGCACGCGATGGCAAGCGAAGCGCTTCAAGTCGCCGAACGAAAACTAGCCGCAGCGCAGCGACGCAACGATCGCATGGCGATGGATGCGGAGGAGAGCGCATCGAAGGTCCGCCGCGCCTTGATGACGGGATCCGGAGACCTGTTGCAGAACGCCGGAGCCGCCCTCGCCGGCGAGCTCGCCGCCGCGAACCTCCCGATCCCTGGCGAGCACATCGCGATCGGGATGGGCGCCGTCGCCCAATTGATCCGGCCGTTCACCTCGACTCTCGGATACGGCCGACTCGCCACCTCTCCCCTGCAAGGGATGCTCGATGGCGGTCTCGCCATCTCACGTTTCAAGGCTGCGCTCTCTCGGCGCGGCCAGATGATCGGCCCGAAAGGCTAGGCCTCCGCCGGCCACCAACAAGGAACAAGACCATGGACGCCTGTAAACAAGCCTGTTTGATGAATGCCGTCGCCGGCGCTGGCGACAAAGAGGGCAAGGATGGAGGGATCTGCGTCCCTCGTGACGCGGTGCCCGGCCTCGTGTACCCGATCCCCTTCTCGCAAGCGGTCGGCGCGGTGATCGGAACCGCGGCGACGGTGACGCTTAATCCGCTCAACACGCGCGGCGCGATCCCGTTCGCGCTCCTGATCTCGGATGATTCGGCGACCGGCGCTCCGCCAACCGTGACGATCGCCCAGATCAACGGGCCGGACGGAAAGCCGGTCGGGATCCGCGGTGGATCGACAACCTCGATCTCGACGGCGTGGCCTCTCGAGTCTTTCCTCGAGTCGGCCCGCGCGAGCGAGCGACTCGAGGCGGGTCTGCCGAACCTGCCGCCGGACATCGGCAAGATCGCATCGGATCGACCGATGACGATCAACCTCGTGAACACCGCGGCAGGAGCGACGACTGTCAGCGGCGTTCTCTTCGTCGTGATCCCTCGCGACTAGTGGACAACCAGTGCCGGCCTGCGATGACTTCAAGGCCGGCGCTCCAAGGGAGATAGACGAACATGCCGCCAGCACTCAAAGCGATCATCGCCCTCGCCCTCGCCGGAGCCGCTGGCGCGGCGGGTTGGTTCGGGTGGAAGAAATGGCAGGCCTCCAAGGCCTTGCCGGTGACTCCGACTCCGACTCCAGGCCCGACGCCTGGACCGTCTCCGACTCCGACTCCGACTCCGACGCCTGGCCCGGTGAATCCGTGGGCTCCGTCCGGAGGATCGAACGACGGAGCTCCTCCGAACATCTCCGGGGATCCGGCCGGATACAATTCCGCGATGTTCGGGAGCGTCGCCGCGGTCAATGGCTACCTGATGGGGATGCCCTACGGTGGGATCTCGGATCCGAGCAAACCTGCGCCAGCGAGCGTGATCAAGGCTTTTCAACGCGACTTCAACGTGGTCTCCGCTGCGATGTTCGGGGGCAAGATCGCGCCCTCCGAGAGCCTCCGCGGCACGCTGGCGGAGGATGGCATCCCCGGAGCGAATACCCTCCGCGCCCTCGAGCTCGCCGTAAAAGCGGTCCTCTCCGGGCCAAACAAAGGCCCATGGTCCTACACTGTGAGCAAGGCGAAAGCATGAGCGTCTTCAAGTGGATCGGAATCATCTTCGGCACGCTGGCGATCGGCGCCGGAGGCCTCTTCGTCGCACGCAAGATGCTCGGCTCGCCGATGACCGGAACCGAAACGATGCCGAACGGCCGGATCGTCGCGTGGCAGATCATCGCACCGGTCGGGCCTCCGGCGACCTGGATCGTCAAGGTCGGCCTTGGCGCCAATCTTATGAGCCAGGTGGGCGAGCCCCATGCAAGCGATGCCCTTGCGCGTGTGGCCCTCGAGGCCGAGCTCGCCCGCCTCCGACTCTCGCAGGTGCCGCGCGTGGGCGCCCAGAACGACCCGCGCAAGCCAGGCGAGGCGGCATGAAACCCGCGGTGCTCCTCGCGTTCTCCCTTGGCGCCCTCGCCGCTGGCGCGATCTTCACCACGATCGGAACGCTTCTAATCCTCCGAGAGAAGCGGGGGGCGATCGCCGCTCCGGATCCGATGATCGGGACCGCTGCGATCCCGATCGTGCCGACCGCGACCACCTCGAGCTCGCCGACGATCCCGACCGCGACCGCCTCGAGCTCACCATGGGCGCATCCATCGACCAACGCGCCGGGCTTTCGCGGGGCCTCAACTGGCTTTGCAGGGGGATGAATTGGATCCGTGGGCGCTTCCGACCGATGGGACGCACGCGCCAGCCGAGATCGGCCGCGCGCTGCGATCGATCGGCTATGAGGTGAGCGCTCGAGGGGCGAGGCCCTGGCGCCTCCTCCCGAGGGACCGGATCGAGATCGCAGCCTTCCGCGGGGACTACCATCGCGCCCTCGCGCATCCTCTCGCCGACGAAGCGATGCCGCGCGAGCTCGGGGACGCGGGCGGGCTCACATCCGAGACCATCGCCGCGATCGGGTGGGCCTCGAGGCATCGTCCGCGGTGGGCGATGATCTCGGAGCCCAAGATCCAATGTTGCGAGGAGTGCCATTTTGCGTGGGAGGAGGAGGAGATCCTCCCCTACCTCTCGCAGCCTCTCGCAGCCAAGATCAGACGCGAGCACGCAGCCTTGCTCGAGGCGCCCTCGCATGAGGCGATCGAGCGCCACGCGGCGAGGGAGCGCGTGGACTACCTCGAGGCGGGTGTCCCGGATCGCCTGATCCGTGCGATGGATGCGGATCACCGCGCGATGCGGCGAAAGAGGATGTCCGCATGAGCGCCGAACTCCCCCCGATCAACTGGCCGACACGCAACGCGGCGGAATTCGTCGAAGCGGTGCAAGATTATTACGTGCGCAAGCCCGGCAACGCGACGCCGCGCAAGCTCCTCCCGCTCCTCGCGTTTCTTGACGACATCGCAGACCAGGCGGACGACGCCGCTCCGGAGCTCCTCGATGTCGGGATCCGTGTGACGATCAAGGGCTGGCGAGGGCGCTCCTCGAGCTACCGCGCCCAGCTAGCCGCCGCGCACGCCATCGACCCGGACGACGGACGACCGATCGCCGCTGGCGTCATCGGTCCGCTCCTCCTCGGCTGGTACGAGGACCGGCCGCAACAATCGACCCTCGACGCGGTGACGCCGATCCAGGCCGCCCACATGGCGGAGGCTGCGACGGAAGCGATGGCCGATGCGTGGGCGAAGCTCGGAGACGAGCTCACCTCCGCCGCGAAGGACACCGCGGAGGGAGCGGCCGGAGCCGCCTCCGCGGGGGCCGATGTCGTCGCATGGATCGCCGACCCGGATCACCGCTGGCGCCTGGCGATCGTCCCCGCCGGTCTCGCGGTGGTCGCCGGGATCGGGATCGGGATCGCCGTCGCCGTTCGGAGGGCGACGGCATGAGCGCGCTACTTGTCGCCGCGACGGTCGGAGGGATCGTCATCGGCATCATCGCGGTCGAAGCTG
>MGUL01000031.1:7136-9862 GCA_001800005.1 Elusimicrobia bacterium RBG_16_66_12
GGACGTGCCCCAAGTCAAAGAGAGCAAAGGTCGCAAGGCGATTTGGCCGTACCTCGAGACGGCGGAGCGAGCGAGCGGGATCAAGGGTCTCGCGACCATGGGCCTCGCCGCGTCAAAGCGAGAAAGCGGCTGGAAAAGCACAGCCGCGAATCGCACCTCGAGCGAAGCGGCCGCCGCTTGTGCGGCGTGGGAGCGCAACCGGGCAAAGCACTTCGCCGGCTCGCCCTACGATGACGCGGAGCATTTTTGTTGGGGCACGGGAGGATGGTTCGGGATGATGGCGGGGAACGGACTGGCCGCGGAGCCGTTCAAGATGATGGATCCGCTGTTTGCGATCTTCGACCCGGCGACGCAAACCGCGATCTGGACCGCGATGATGGAGCGCGTGATCCGAAAGCACCTCCCATCGCTCCCGGCGCAACATCGCAACTGGCTCTCCGTGCGACGTGCGATGGCGTCTCTCGCGACGATGCGCGACTTTGCGGAGGTGAACGCTCGCTCGCGCGAGACCAAAGAGCGTTTCCGAAAGGATCTGATCGCGGTGGGCATCGATCCTAGTTTCATGCTCGAGACCGTGAACGCGAAGGGCTACCCCGGAAATTCCGCGGTGCTCGCCGCCCTCCAAGCAATCGGGGGGCAGCCGTGAACGCCGATCGCACGAGCGATACGATTCTCGACATCTTCCCCTCTGGTGTCGCGGCGATCTTCTCGCACGATCTGAGGATTGACCGCGGGGCGGGCCTCCGTCCGTACCTCGAGTCGTTTTGTTTTCGCACGTCCGGTCCGCCCGGAACGGTGAGGAGCGTTGCGGTAGCGTTTCGGCCGCGCGGTGCGACTCCGGCCGGGGCGACAGTAGCGCTACAGGTGACATCGTTGTTCGAGAATGCGGATCAGATCACTCTGTTTCAGAGCGCATCGATCCGGATCGCTACGCAAATTCCGGAGGCCCGTGGCGGCATCCCGTTCCCCATGGATGCTGGCGGGCCGTGGGTTCTATGGTGCGGCTCCGCGTCGATCGCAGCGGCCGCGCAAGCGACGTTTCAGATCTCCTATCGCCCTTTCGCGCAAGGCTGTTGATGTTTCTCGATCCGGAAGAATCGAACGCCTCGCCGCTCGTGATCTCGCCGATCGACGTATCGGCGATGGTCGGAGTCAAGCTCGCCGTGGATTGCGAGGGCGATCTGCTCGATTCGAGCGGCAACGGCTTCAACCTCCTCGCCACGATCGCCCCCGAATACCTGGAGATTGACGGCAAGCTGGGGCTTTGGTCGCGTGCGTCTCAGTCGATCGTAATGGTTTCAGGGATCGGCGACTATGCGGACCTGAAACTGTACGGCGCCGCCACATTTCACGCGCTGATCTTTGTCGCCGATCAGATCCTTGGCTCGACCGCGATCGTCCTGAATTTCTCCGGTACCGGAGAAACTGAAGCCGCGAATACCCTCTATTCGCTGGAACAGCAGACGACGGGACAGCTGTCCTACTTCCACGAACACGGGGCAGGTGTTGACGATCGCGTGACGCTTGAATGGTTCCCGCCGGTCGGCCGATGGGGCTTGCTCACTGTGACGCGGCGGCCGGGGGCGGTGTCGGGAGTCGATTGCGTGGCCTACCTGAACGGCGCCCAGATCGACGCCTGGAGCGAGGCGGACGCGCCCACGGGGGGCACCGCGGCGCAGATCAAGTCGAGCGGCTTCGCTGGTCTCCTCGGAGGGTTTGTGATCACGAACGCGGAGCAGTCCGCGGCGGACGTGCTCGCCGTCGCGGAGCAAGTCGGGGTCGCCTAGGTGGACGCGCTCGAGACCTACTTGGAGACCGGCGATGTCGCCGCGTGGGGATCCTTTGATCTCGGGATCGATCTCGAGCCGACCGGAGACCAGGCGACCGATATCGAGACCGCCGGACGCTACACGCTCAAAGCGATGGCGCTGGTCTGGCAGGCACTCCCGGAGGATGTCCGCGCATCGGCGATCGACGCCCTCACGAGCGCGATCGCAAAGGTCGTAACTGAGCTCATCGCCAAACTGGCGGAGGATGCGGCCAACACCGCTGCGGAGGCGATCGAAGCGATCCCGATCGTCGGATGGGTAATCAAGATCGTGCGAGCCCTCGTCGTCGCCTTCGTGGATATCGCGGAAGCCGTCGATGAGGCGCGCGAGGACACGACCGCGCGCAACCGTGCCGAACAACGCAAAGAAATGTTCCGCGAGCCGGTCTCGCGCTTGATCCTGAAGCTGATCGAGATCCGGGGATTCCCCGCGTGGCAGCAACACGAGACGCCTCGATGGCGGTGGGCGGCCGCGATGACGCCGGATCGCGGCGAGGGTTCCTACTGGTTCGGGATCGTCACCTTGAAGTCTTACGGGAAATGGAAGGTCTCCAACGGCGTCGGTCTGAAATGCCCGTCTCATCAGGAAGCGAGGATCTCGAGCTACTGGGCGGGCTGCGAGCTCAATGGCAACGAGGATGATCGCTTCTCGGCGCGAATGTGGGTCAACGCTCTCGCGTGGCCGTATTGGTCTCCGTCCTACCCGTCGCGGCCGATGCAGGTCTACGTGTCGCCGGAAACAAACAAGGCGATCGATCCGAATCTCGCCCTGATCAAGGCGCAACTCCTCGCGCTCCTCGATGCGCGCACGAACTTCGCGATCAACCTGCCCACGTTGCTGAACGTCACCACCTATTTTTTGACTCGCTGGCGCGATCTGATCGCGGCGGGCGTCTTC
>MGUL01000031.1:9873-10738 GCA_001800005.1 Elusimicrobia bacterium RBG_16_66_12
CGACGACCCGATGGGCGACAAGCAGGTGAGCGATTTTCGGAGGATCTGGACGCCCGACCTGCAACGCGATCCGGCGAACGTGGCGAGCTCCTCCGATCGGCGCTTCCACTTCGACGATCGCGGTCTCGTGACGGAGTATCCGGGTTTTGAGAGCGAGCAGCTTGACCTCTCGACGTTCGGTCTCCGGCATGAGGGCGAGGAGGGGATCGCGTGCTCGCTCGCCGATCTCAATGCGGTGATCGCTTCGACGCGCGCGGTGATCTCCGCTCGCCAGCGTCACCTTAGAGACGGGCGAACGTGCGCCGGGATCGTCAAGGATGGCGACCACCTCTCCTATCCCGATGATCTCCGCGCCGCGGTCGAAGCGTCGGCTTTCGCTTGGACGCATCGCGGCGGTGCGGCATCTGGGATCGCTCCGCCTCCGAAGCCATCGATCGCCGGGGGCGGAGGGTTCGCGCCCTCGCCGACTCCCTCGCCTCGAGGAGCTCGACCCGGAGCGACGCGGCCAGGATCCGGGCCGGCGCTCCTCCTCGCCGGAGGCGCCCCGGCGAGCTCGCCATCCTGGCTCGATCGCGCGTTACCGATCGTCGCTGGCGTCGCCGGAGTAGGAGCGATCGTCGCTGGCGTCGTCGCCTTCCGGGGGCGTCGTGGGTGAGGGCGTCGATATCGCCCTGGCCGGGTCGATCCTCTCCACGCTCGCCAGCGCGGCCGGAGCTTGGGCGGTGATCCGTCGCCAGGTCTCCGGGCATGACACCGCGATCGACCGCATGAGGGAGCGCCTCGAGTCTCTAGAGCATTGGCGCTCGAGGGAGCTCGGAGAGGAGCGAGCCCGCGCGAGGACCGGGCCACATGCGGCGATCTCGAC
>MGUL01000031.1:10862-11648 GCA_001800005.1 Elusimicrobia bacterium RBG_16_66_12
TTCCTTTCGCTCTAGGCCGTGGCCTTGAACGACGCTCAAAAGGCTGATAAGCCTCCGGTGTGTCGTCTTTCCGCCCCCGGATTTACTGCGCCGATGCCTTCGCCGATCTCGAGGGCCTGATCACTGAGAGATGCGCGGCGATCATCACCGATCCACCATACTCGGAGCGCACGCACAAGGGCTCCTCCGCGCTTACCACGATCCCCTACGCTTCGATCTCGCACGCGCAGGCGGAGGAGATCGGCCGCACGTTCGCTCGAGTGTGCGTGGGATGGGTGTGTGTGTTCTGCGATCACACGATGATCGACACATGGTCTCGCGCGCTGGCGAGCTCGAGGCGCTACGTCTTCGCGCCGATCGCTTGCGTCACGATCGGTAGGACCGTCCGGATCCGCGGCGACGGCCCCGCGAGCTGGACGGACTATCTGATCGTGTCTCGCCATCGCACGAAGGAATTTTCGCAATGGGGAGCTCTCCCCGGTGCCTACGTCGGCACGCGGGGCACCGCGCCAGCATCGGAGCGAGAGCGCCAGGCCGGCGACAAGTCCGACGCCCTGATGGCGGCGATCGTGAGGGACTACACGCGGCCCGGCGATCTCGTCGTCGATCCCTTCGCCGGAAGCGGCACGACGGGCGCCGCTTCCGTCTCGCTCCGTCGCAGGTTCCTCGGGCTCGAGATCGATCCCGATCGAGCTCGTACCTCGGATCGACGGATCGGCGACTTCTACGATTCGATGTCCTGGCTATACCCGGAGACCAAGCGCTATGGCTGATGCTCTCGATGTC